>JAYSFC010000026.1:0-34144 GCA_041913505.1 Acidovorax sp. | reverse complement strand
CGGCGCCTGCCTGCACGCCTGCCAGTACGCGCCGCCGCACGAGTTCGCGGTGAACATCCCCCAGGCCATGGCCCAGGTGCGCGGCCAGACCTACCAGGACTACGCCTGGCCCCCCGCGCTGGGCGCGCTGTACCGGCGCAACGGGCTCACGCTCTCGCTCGCGCTGGCGGGCGGACTGGCGCTGTTCCTCGTGCTGGCCGTGGCGCTGCGGGGTTCCCTCTGGAACGTGCCGGGCGCCGGCTTCTATGACCTCTTTCCACACAACCTGCTCGTGGGCCTGTTCGCACCCGTGTTCCTGTTCGCCACGCTGGCGCTGGCGCTGGGCGTGCGCCGCTTCTGGCGCGACGTGACGCCCGCCACCAGTGGCGCGCCACTCAGCACGCCGGCCACGGCGGAAGCTGCGGATGCGGTGCTGCGCCTCAAGTACCTGGACGGCGGCCATGGCGACGGCTGCCACAACGAGGACGACGCCTACACGCTTGCGCGCCGGCGCATGCACCATTTCACGTTCTACGGCTTTGTGCTGTGCTTTGCCGCCACCAGCGTGGCCACGCTGTACCACTACCTGCTCGGGCAGCCCGCGCCCTACGACCTGCCCAGCGTTCCGAAGCTGCTCGGCGTGGCCGGCGGCGTGTGCCTGGCCATCGGCACGGCCGGCCTGTGGCGCCTGAACGGCAGGCGCCACCCGCAACACGGCGACGCCGCGCAAAAGCCCATGGACCGCGGCTTCATCGCACTGCTGTTCCTCACGGCCACGAGCGGCCTGGCGCTGTGGCTCGCGCGCGGTACGCCGGCCCTGGCGTTGCTGCTGTGCCTGCACCTGGGCGCGGTGATGGCGCTGTTCGCCACGCTGCCCTATGGCAAATTCGCCCACGGCATCTTCCGCACGGCGGCGCTGCTGCGCCACGCGGTGGAAAAGCGCCAGCCCCACCCCATCGGCCTCGGAGCCGACTGACCCCTCTTATTTCCGAGAATCCAAGGAGACTCCACGATGATGAACCAACGACACTTGCTGCATGCCGCCGCCCTGCTGGCCTGCACCCTGGGCCTGGGCGCGCCGGCTGCGGCCCAGGACTTTCCGCCGAACAAGCCCGTCACGCTCGTGGTGGGCTTCGCAGCGGGCGGCGCGGCCGATGCGGCCGCGCGCCTGATCGCCAAGAAGCTCGGCGAGAACATCGGCCAGTCGGTGGTGGTGGACAACAAGGGCGGCGCGGGCGGCAACATCGCCCACCAGTACGTGGCCAATGCCGCCGCCGACGGCTCGGTGCTGCTGCTCGGCTCCGTGGGGCCGCTGACCATCGCGCCGCACCTCATGAAGGTGAGCTACGACCCGTTCAAGGACCTCGCGGCCGTCTCGGGCGGCGTGAACTTTCCGAACGTGCTCGTGGTGCACAAGGGCGCGGGCGTGAAGACGCTGGCCGAGTTCGTGCAGCTCGCCAAGAAGAAGCCCGGCGCCGTGGACTTCGCCTCCACGGGCGCGGGCTCGGCCTCGCACCTCGCGGGCGAACTCTTCAACCAGCGCGCGGGCGTGGACATGGTGCACGTGCCCTACAAGGGCGGCGCCCCCGCGCTGCAGGACCTGCTCGGCGAGCGCGTGACGTCGTACTTCTCGGCCCCGCCCACGGCCATGCCGCACGTGGAGACCGGCAAGCTCATCCCGCTAGCCACCACGGGCCTCACGCGGCCGGCCTACCTGCCGGGCATCCCCACGGTGGCCGAGTCGGGCTTCCCCGGCTTCGAGGCGCTGAACTGGTACGCCTTCGTGGCGCCGGGCAAGACGCCCCCGGCGATCCTGGAACGCTGGAACAAGGAGATCGTGAAGGTGCTGGCCGATCCCGGCGTGAAGGAGGCCCTCAACAAGCACGGCCTCACGCCCCAGCCCACCACGCGCGCCGAACTCACCGCCTTCATGAAGAAGGAATCGGCCAAGTGGGCCGGCATCATCAAGGAACGCAAGCTCACGGCGGACTGAGACGGATGGACGCGGCCTGGCGCCGCCGCCCGGTTCAGGGCGTGGTGGCGTAGTGCAGCACGCTCGCGTCGGTGTGGATCAGCGCGAGCGGCGCGCGGCGGCCGGCCAGATAGTCCTCGATGCACTGCAGCACCAGCGGGCTGCGGTGCCGGTCGGCGCAAGCGCGCACCTCGTCGATCGTCATCCACACGGCACGCACGATGCCATCGTCCAGCGTGCGCCAGCCGTGGTGCGTGCCCACCGCACCGGTGAACGCAAAGCGCAGGTAGGTGATGTCGTCGCCCGTGCGCGTGCGCGTAAAGCGGTTGAGGTACACCCCCACGAGCGCCTCGGGAACAAAGTCATACGCCGTTTCCTCCAGCACCTCGCGCACGCAGGCGGCGATGGGCGATTCACCCGGATCGAGGTGCCCTGCCGGGTTGTTCAGGCGCAAGCCGTCGGCGGTGTCCTCCTCCACGAGCAGGAAGCGGCCCTCCTGCTCCACGATGGCGGCCACGGTGACGTTGGGTTTCCAGCGGTTTGGCATGGCGGCGATTATCACCAACGCATGTGGACACTTTCTTACGGTTGAGTTGGGTCAAATTTCCGCCGGTCCTGGACGCCCTCCGCCCGGGATAATCCCTTCCCCATGCTGCAGCGCATTCGCCGTCACCGACGACTGGGCTCCGTGGTCCTCACGGTGTTCACGTTTGCGTGGGTGGTGGCGCTGTGGGCCAACGTGCAGTTGCGCCAGGCGCTGCCCGGCGCGGATCTGGCCCATCTGGACATCTGCTTCGCCGCGCCCCTGGGCGAGCCCCCGCCAGACGCCTCGAACGCCGCGCACGTCAACCACCATGCCGATCCCGGCTGCCTGCTGTGCATTGCGCTGGCCACGCCGCCGGCGCTGGTACTGGCGGCGGCGCGTCAGCCCGCCCCGTGCGAGCACCCGGCGCAGCGCGGCCGCCCGCCCGTGGCGGCAGCCTGGCGGGCGCAGGCCCCGCTACCGCCGCGCGGCCCGCCTTTCATCCACGCCTGAGCACCATCCCCGCCGGCCTACGCGGCCCGGCGCCTTGCCATTGTTTGCCTGCGCGCAGCCCGTCCGCCCCCGCGGCCGTGCGGCGCCGGGCGTGGATTTCCCATGACCGCCACTTTCTTTTGCGCGCCTGCACCGCAGAGCGCGCCCCTTTCCCTTCGCCCCTGCGCCCGCCTGTCCGCGCGGCACCTCACTCCCAGCGCACTGGCCTGCGCGCTGCTGCTGGCCGGCCCCGCATTCGCCGCCGATGATGCCGCGCCCGCCGCCGAGCACAAGCTGCACGACGTGGTCGTCACGGCCGTGCACGACCATTCGCCCGTGCAGGTGGTGGCCGACCCCAAGCAGCCGCGCCAGCCCGTGCCGGCCAGCGACGCGGCCGACTACCTCAAGACCATCCCGGGTTTCTCGGCCATCCGCAGCGGTGGCTCCAACAGCGACCCGGTGTTCCGCGGCCAGTTCGGCTCGCGCCTGCCGCTGCTGACCAACGGCACGCAGCTGCTGGGCGCCTGCCCGGGACGCATGGACGCGCCCAGCTCCTACATCTCGCCCGAAACCTACGACGCGCTCACCGTGGTCAAGGGGCCGCAGACCGTCGTCTGGGGCCCGGGCGCGTCGGCCGGCGTGGTGCGTTTTGACCGCGAGCCCCCGGCCTTCGCCGAGCCCGGCGTGCGCTTTCGCGCCAGCCTGCTGGGCGCCAGCGCCGGACGCAACGACCAGACCGCCGACCTGGAGGCGGGCAACGCGCAGATGTACGTGCGCGTGACCGCCAACCACTCCCATAGCCAGGACTACCACGACGGCAGCGGCCAGCGCGTGCCCTCGGGCTGGGACAAGTGGAACACCGACGTGGCGCTGGGCTTCACTCCCGACGCCCACACGCTGCTGGAGCTGAGCGCGGGCGCGGGCAACGGCCAGGCGCGCTACGGCGGCCGCGGCATGGACGGCACGCAGTTCAAGCGCGACAGCTGGGGCCTGCGTTTTGAAAAGCGCCACCTCACGCCCTGGCTGGCCAAGCTGCAGGCGCAGCTCTACGGCAACCGCGCCGACCATGTGATGGACAACTTCACGCTGCGCCCCTTCACGCCCGGAGGCGGCATGTCCATGGCCATGGCCAGCAACGTGCGGCGCGACACCGAAGGTGCGCGCGTGGCCGCTACGCTGCAGTGGCAGCCGGACTGGCAGCTGGAGGCCGGACTGGACGCGCAGCGCAGCCCGCACGACAAACGCAGCGGCACACCCAGTCAGCCCTACGACGGCAAGCCCTGGCTGCGCGACGCCAAGTTTGAAAACCTGGGCGCCTTTGCCGAGCTGTCCTGGCAGGCCCAGGCCGGCACACGCTGGGTGGGCGGCCTGCGGCTGGACCGCGCCCAGGCCTGGCGCTATGCCGCTCCCAGCGGCATGGGCGGTATGGCTCCGGCGGCCGGCACCGATCAGCGCACGCGCCCGGCCATGCCCAGCGGCTTCGTGCGCTGGGAGCACCAGCTGGCACCGCAGGGCGCGCTGGTCTACGCGGGGCTGGGGCATGTGCAGCGTTTTCCCGACTACTGGGAGCTGATCTCCCCCGGCAACAGTGCCGCCAGCGCAGGTAACGCCTTCGCCACGCTGCGCCCCGAAAAAACCACCCAGCTCGACGTAGGCGCGCAGTGGAAGGGCACGGACTGGCAGCTGTGGACGTCAGCCTACCTGGGCCAGGTGCGCGACTACATCCTGTTCGATTACACCGGCATGCGCTCAGCCGTGCGCAACGTGGACGCTCGCACCGCCGGGCTGGAGCTGGGCGGCAGCCAGCGCCTGGGCATGGGTTGGACAGCGCAAGGCACGCTGGCCTACAGCTGGGGCCGCAACACCAGCGACGGCCTGCCGCTACCGCAGATGCCGCCGCTGGAGGCACGCCTGGGCCTGGAGTACGCACAAGGCCCTTGGAGCGCGGGCGGCCTGTGGCGCTTGGCGGCCGCGCAGCGCCGCTATGCCATCGGTCAGGGCAACGTGGTGGGCCGCGACCTGGGGCCCAGCGCCGGGTTCGGCGTGCTGTCGCTGCATGCGGGCTACCGCGTCAACGAGCGCCTGAAGGTCGCGGCCGGGGTGGACAACCTGCTGAACAAGACCTACGCCGAGCACCTGAACCTGGCGGGCAACGCCGGCTTCGGCTACCCCGGCGGCGTGCGCATCAACGAGCCCGGCCGCACGCTGTGGCTGCGCGCCGACCTGCAGTTCTGAGCCCGGGAAGTGCAAAAAAGATAGCTTGCTGCGCTTGGTAAACAGGGAGTTCGGGCATGCACCATGCCGAATGCCTTGAATATCAGGCGCAGGCAGCTATTGCTCCTGAAGCACCTGCGCCATGTACACCGCTCCCGAGCCGTAGGTGGCCAGGTGCTGCTGCGCGGCGCCGTGCAGGGCACGCCTGGCGTAGCCCTGGCGCGCCCAGTAGGCCTGCGAGTCCTGCACCGACACCAGCGCCGTATGGCGTAGCCCCCCGGCCCGCGCGGACTGCAGCAGCGGCGCGAACAACGCACGCGCCAGCCCCTGGCCCGCCAGCGCGGGGTGCACGGCCATGTCGTGCAGGTACAGCGTATCGGGTGCGGGCACGGCCTCGAAGTCGCCGTGCAGCGGCGTGACCTTGCCCAGCACGGAGCGGTACGCCGCGAGGTAAGCCACGAGGCGGCCCTCCTGCTCTACGGCCAGCGAGCAGTTCGCAGGGCAGGCCAGGCGCCGCGCGAAAACGGCGGCGCTCTCGATGAAATCCTCGCCATAGCAGGCGCGCTGCACGGCCAGCAGGCCCGGCAGGTCGCGCGGCTCGAGGGGGCGGACCCGGCGGCTCAAGGCTTGGGCAGCGAAGGCGGCTGCACGAAGTCGTCGAGCGACAGGCCTTTTTCCTTCAGCAGGGCTTCCAGCACCGGCTGCAGACGCCCCAGGCTCTCCTGCACGGCTTCGCGCACGGTATCGACCACCACCTGCGTGCTGCGCTCGATCTCGATGTTGAGCGCGTCGCCGACCCGTTTGCCCTCGAATACCGTGGCACGGCGCGTTTCGGGGATGAGCCAGACCTCGAACCAGCCCTCTTGCCGGTTCACCTCGGCCACCGTGAGGCTCGCGCCGTGGATGGCGATGTAGCCTTTGGCGAAGACGTAGCGGCGGAACGGCTCGGGCACGGCCAGGCGCCACACGAGGTTGTTGTCGAACTCGCGGCGCTCCACGAGCGTGCCGGTGAAATCAATGTGGCCCGACAGCGGGTGGCCGCCGATCTCGGCGCCGTCCTTGGCCGCGCGCTCCACGTTCACGCGCTCGCCCGGGTGGTAGCTGCCCAGCGTGGTGATGTTGAGACTTTGCTGCATCACGTCGAACGCAGCCTGCGTGGGCGAGAGGATCTCGGTCACCGTGAGGCATACGCCGTCCGTCGCCACGCTCGCGCCGATGGCCAGATCCTGGCAGAAGCCCTCGGGAAATTCGAGCGTGAAGGTGCGCAGGCCCGCGCGGTCGTGGATGGCGGCGATGCCCGCCGTGGCTTGGACGATGCCTGTGAACATGGCGCGAAGATTCCGGGTGCGGGAAAGCCTGGGATTGTGCCAGCCGGGCTCAGGGCGCGTCGCTGCCGTCCGCAGCCGGCAGGCACAGGCGCAGTCGCGCACCGCCCAGCGGCGAGGCCTGCGCCTGCACGCTGCCGCCATAGGTCTGGGCCAGCGCGCGCACGATGTCCAGCCCCAGGCCCGAGCCGGGGCGCCGCTCATCGAGCTGCACGCCGCGCTCGAACATGCGGTCACGCAGCGCCTCGGGGATGCCGGGGCCATCGTCGTCCACGGTGAAGCACAGCTGGCCGCCCTCGCGCTGCACGTCCACGACCACGCGGGTGCGCGCCCATTTGCCGGCGTTGTCGATCAGGTTGCCCAGCAGCTCGTACAGGTCCTGCTCCTCCCCGCGGAACGCGCCGCCCTGGGCCTGGGGTGCGAGCTCGAAGCCCACGCCGCGCTCGGCGTGCAGGCGCTGCATGGTGCGCAGCAGCGCCTGCACGGGCGCCAGCACCGGCGTGCGCAGCCCCGTGGCGCGCACGGCGGCGGCGGCGCGGGCACGCGCGAGGTGGTAGTCCACCTGGCGGCGCGCGCTGGCCACCTGCTCGGCCACCAGCTGCGCGAGCGGGGTGCTCTCTTGCGCGGCGGCGTTGGCCAGGATGGACAGCGGCGTGTGCACCGCATGCGCCAGGTTGCCCGCCTGGGTGCGGGCACGCTGCACCATGTCGGCGTTTTCGGCCAGCACGTGGTTGAACTCGTTGACCAGCGGCTGCAGTTCCTGCGGAAAACGCCCCTCCAGCCGCGCGGCCTGCCCGCCGCGCACCTCGGCCAGGCGCTTGTGCAGCAGCTGCAGTGGGCGCAACGCCAGCTGCAACTGCACCGCCACGGCCAGGGCCAGGCCCAGCGCCAGCAGCCCCAGGGCAATCAACAGCAGGCGGGTAAAACGCTGCAGCGGCTCAGCCAGAAGCGCCTCATCGCCGGCTACGGACAGGCGCAGTGGCGGGGCATCGTCCTCGGGCAGCTGCAGGGTGCGCGCCACGGCCAGCAGTGCGTGGCCCTGGGCGTCGCGCAGCTGCAGCACGCGGTGGCCGCTGGCGGGATAGTCGCCAGGCACAGGCGGCAACGCCAGCACCTGGTCCCACAGCGAACGCGAGCGTGCCACGGCCTCCTGCGGCGCCGTGCCCAGCCGGTCCACCTGCCAGTACAGGCCCGACAGCGGCTGCGCCAGGCGCGGGTCGGCAGCCATGGGGGCCACGATGGTTCCGCCCTGAGGCGTCCAGTCGACGGCGGCGCTGAGCTGGTCGAGCTGTGCCACCAGCTGCGTCTGCAGCTGCTGGGTGATGTGGTCCTGGAACAGGGCGCGCAGCGCCCAGCCCGCCAGCGCGATGCTGAGCAGCATCCACGCCAGCGTGCCCGCCAGCAGGCGCAGGCGCAGGGAGCCCTCCACCTTCATGCCGTGGTGCCGGCCTCGGCCAGCCGGTAGCCCAGGCCGCGCACGGTTTCGATGCTGCCCTGCGGCAGCTTCTTGCGCAGGCGGCCCACGAAGACCTCGATAGTGTTGGAGTCCCGGTCGCTGTCGTGGGGGTAGAGGTGCTCGGACAGCTCGGTGCGCGACAGCACCTGGCCCTTGCGCTGCATGAGCAGCGACAGCAGCTTGAACTCATGGCTGGTCAGCGTGAGCGGCTGGCCGTCCACCAGCACACGCGCCTGGCGCGTGTCGAGCCAGATCGGGCCGCACTGCCACTGCGCGCTGGCGTGTTCGCCCAGGCGGCGCAGCAGGGCGCGCAGGCGCGCCAGCAGCTCCTCCATGTGAAAGGGCTTGGCGAGGTAATCGTCCGCGCCCGCGTCCATGCCCGCCACCTTCTCGTGCCAGGCGGCGCGCGCGGTGAGGATCAGCACCGGCATGTTGCGCCCCGCCGCGCGCCAGCGGCGCAGCACCGACAAGCCATCAAGCACGGGCAAGCCCAGGTCCAGCACGACGGCATCGAAGTCTTCCACATCGCCCAGGTAGTGGGCCTGGGCGCCGTCGCCAGCGGATTCCACCGTGTGGCCCGCCGCGGCGATGGCCTGCACCAGCTGGTCACGGAGCGTAGGTTCATCTTCCACGACGAGGATGCGCATCAATGTTCCTTGCGTTTGATCTGCAGCACACGGCCATCCACGGCGTCGATCTTAAGCTTGGCCATGCGGCCGTCCTGCTGCAGCAGGCGGATCTCGTAGATGAAGCGACCGTCATCATGCTCGAACTCCACCTTGAGCACCTGGCCCTGATACTCGCGCTCGACCTTCTCGAGCACGGTGCGCAGCGGCAGCACCTGGCCGCGCTCCAGCGCCTGGCGCGCCAGGTCATGGTCGCCGTGGCCGCGCTCGGCAGCCTGCAGGGCCGTGCCGGCGGTAGCGGCGGCCACCGCAAGGACCAGCACGATAAGGGGACGGCGCAATGCGTTCATGGGCGTTTTTTATACGCGCACCACGATGAATGCCGCATGAACGCGGCCTTCAGCGGCAGTTCAGGGTGTTTTTTCCAGAATCGTTGCCAAGCCGTTCGCCGCGCATCCGCGGCGCGCTGCTTGCCCAACGCACAAGAAGGAAACACCATGCGCATCAAGCTCGTCATTGGAGGCTGGTTGCTGGCCATCGCCCTGGCCTGGTTGGCGGTACTGCCGCCCGAACTGGGCCTCTTCCCCCTCGTGGACGCCCAGGGCGCAGCCACCGGCTGGTGGCAGTTGCGCCAGCATGCGCTGTACCTCTCGGGTCTGTGGAGCATCGGCCTGATGGCGCTGGCCATGGTGCTGGCGCTGCGCCTGCCCTGGCTGGAGCGTCCACTGGGCGGCATGGACCAGGTCTATCGCCTGCACAAGTGGGCAGGCATCAGCGGTGCGCTGGCCGCCGTGCTGCACTGGGGTGCCGATGAGTCCAGCGACTGGATCAAGGGCTTGTGGGGCCGCGCCGGCCGGCCTGCGCGCGATGCCGTGCTGCCCTGGCTCACCGATGCGCGGGGCTTTGCCAAGGACCTGGGTGAAATGGCGTTCTACCTGCTGCTGGCTCTGGTGGCCATCACATTGCTGACCCGGCTGCTGTCCTATAAGCCGTGGCGCTTTTTGCACCGCGCCATGCCGCTGGTGTTCCTGGCGCTCACGCTGCATACCGTGGCACTGATGCCGCTGGCCTTCTGGGCGCAGCCGCTGGGCCTGCTGATGGGTGCGCTGCTGGCACTGGGCAGCCTGGCGGCCGCGTGGTCGCTGGCCGGCTGGATCGGCCGCACGCGCAGCCATGCCGGCCGCATCCATGCGGTGCGCACGCTGGGCGATGGCGATACAGCGGCGCCCATTGAGGTGATCTGTGCCCTGCCTGCCAGCTGGCCGGGCCACCGCGCAGGGCAGTTCGCCTTCGTGCGCTTTGACGCCTCGGAAGGCGCACACCCCTTCACCATCGCCAGCGCACCGGGCAGCCTGGGCACCGGCGCGCAGGGCGAGCAGCTGCTGCGCCTGGTCATCAAGCCGCTGGGCGACTACACCCGCACCCTGGGCCATCGACTGCAGGCGGGCCAGCGCGTGGACATCGAAGGCCCCTACGGCCGCTTCGACGGCCGGGGCCGCCGCCAGCGCCAGCAGGTGTGGGTGGCGGGCGGCGTGGGCATCACGCCCTTCCTGGCGCTGCTGGAGGCGCGCCAGCCGGGAACCACGCCTACACCATCCCGCGTGCAGCCCGTGCACATGCACTACTGCACCCGCGATGCCGCCACCGACCCTCTGCTGCCGCGCCTGCGCATGCTGTGCGCACAGGCCCAGCCACCGGTCATGCTGACGGTGCACAGTGACGCCCAGGGCCAACGCCTGCGCCCCCAGGATCTGGAGGCCATCCCCGGCCCGCTGGACATCTGGTTTTGCGGCCCGCAGGGCCTGGGTGATGCGCTGCATGCGCATGCCAGCGGCCCGCGCCCGTGGCGCCTGCACCGCGAATCCTTTGCCATGCGTTGATTGCCGAAAAGGAGCTCTCCATGAAACACCCTGCCCCGTGGCTGGCCCTGTGCCTGGCCCTGGCCGCCGCCCCCGCGCTGGCGGACGATGACTGCGATGCGCCCGTTCAGCATTGGCAGCCGCGCGACGCCGTGATGCGGCATGCCGCCAGCCTGGGCTGGCAGGTGCAGCGCCTCAAGATCGACGACGGCTGCTACGAAGTGCGCGGGCAGGATGCCCAAGGCCGCGCCTTCAAGGCCAAGCTCGACCCCCAGACGCTGCGCGTGGTGAAGATGAAGCTGCGAAGCGCAGACCATGAGCAGGAACGGGAGCGCGAACGCCGCCGCGAGCGCACCCAGGGCCAGGATCCGTCCCCCGCCCCAGCCAACCCACCGGCCCACGGCCCCGTGCTGACACCCGGCACCGCGCCGCGCGGCCAGATCGAATAACCCCCTTGAACCGGAGAATCTCCATGTCCAGCACCAAACCCCTGCTGACCACCGTGGCCGCCGCCTGCGCGCTGGCCCTGCCCGCACTGGCGCAAAGCCGCCAGGTCACACTCTCCACCACCCTCAAGAACTACGGCGGCGACGGCGCCTACCTCGCCGTCTACCTCACCGACGCCAAGGGCGCCTATGCCGGCACGCTCTGGGTCGCGGGCGGCAAGGCCAAGTATTACAAGCACCTGGCAGACTGGAACCGCCTGTCCGCCAGCGACGGCAAGCGCCTGCAGGGCGTCACCGGCGCCAGCGTGGGCGCGGGCCGCACGCTCAAGGTCACGGCCGACCTGGCCGACGCGCTGCTCGACGCGGGCTACGAAATCCGCATCGACGCCGCCGCCGAGGACATGCGCGACAGCCCCTCCGAGATCCGCGTGCCGCTGTCCCACGCCCAGGCAGGCAAGCCGCAGGCGGGAAAGCAGTACATCCAGTCGTTCACCTACCAGTTGAAGTAAGCGAAAGGAACACCCATGGTTTGGCGGCAAATCCATCGCTGGCTGGGCTTGGTGGCTGGCACGCTTGCGCTGGTGTTGGGCATCACGGGCACGCTGCTGGCGCTTGATCCCCTGCGCAACGCCTGGCAGGCTGCGCCCACAGCGCAGGACTTGCCGGTGGCCACGCTGGTGCAGCGCGTGCAGGCCAGCGTGCCCGGCGCGGAGGAAATCCGCCGCCTGCCCTCGGGCGGCATCGTGGTGCACGCCTTCGACAACGGCCAGGCCCAGGCCCTGCGCTTGGACCCGGCCGACGGCCACGTGCTGGGCGGCTACCAGCCTTCGCTGCTGCCGCGCTGGGTGAAGAATCTGCACCGATCCTTGCTGCTGGGCGACGCCGGGCGCATGACCGCCGCCGTGGTGGCGCTCGCCATGCTGGTGCTCTCGGTCTCGGGCCTGGTGCTGCTGCTGCGCCGCATGGGCGGCTGGCGCCAGCTAGTGGGCCCCGTGCGCGGCACGCTGGCCCAGCGCCTGCACGTGCTGGCCGGGCGGGTGGTCCTGCTGGTGCTGGCCGTATCGGCCACTGCAGCGCTGGTCATGAGCGCGGCCACCTTCGGCTTGGTACCGCTCGATGCCGCAGCGGAGCCGGACGTGGCCTCCGTGCAAGGCAGCCAGCCGGCCCTGCCCGCCCAGCAGTTGCCCCTGCTGCAAGACCTGCGCGTGCGCGACCTGCGCAAGCTCAACCTGCCAGCGGCCGACGACCCGCAGGACACCTGGCAGGTCGTCACCACCCAGGGCCAGGGCTGGGTGGACCGCTACAGCGGCAAGACCCTGGCATGGCAGGACGCCACGGCGGCGCAGCGCGTGCACGACTGGGCGCTGCTGCTGCACACCGGCGAAGGCGCCTGGGCCTGGGCGCTGGTGCTGGGCGCCATGGGTGCCAGCATTCCGCTGTTCTGGGCCACGGGCCTGTGGCTGTGGTGGCAGGCGCGCCGCAGCCGCCCGCGCATCGCCGACAACAGCCCGCTGGCGCAGGCCGACAGCCTGATCTTCGTGGCCAGCGAAAGCGGCAGCACCTGGGGCTTTGCCCAGGCCCTGCATGCCGCGCTGGTCGCCGCGGGCCACCGCGTGCACACCACGGGGCTGGAACACTGGCGCGTGCCGCCCGCCGCGCGCCATGTCTATGTGCTGGCGGCCACCTACGGCGACGGCCAGGCGCCTGCCCATGCGGCGCGGGCGCTGGACGCCATCGCGCGCCAGCCCGCCACCGCCGCGCAGGTGGCGGTGCTGGGCTTTGGCGACCGGCAGTTCCCCGCCTTTTGCGCCTTTGCCGAGGCGCTGGAACAGGCGCTGCGGCGCCAGGGCTGGCCCGCGCTGCTGCCGCTGGAGCGCATCCACCAGCAGTCCGCCCAGGAGTTCGCACGCTGGGGGCAGGCGCTGGAGCAGGCCCTGGGCCAGCCGCTACCGATCGACTACCGGCCGCGCCTGCCGCGCACCACGGCGCTCACGCTCGTGTCGCGGCAAGACTTCGCGGGCGGTGCGGGCGAGCCCGCAGCCATCCTGCGCTTTGCCCTGCCCGGTCGCGGTCTCCCGCGCTTCGCGGCGGGCGACCTGCTGGGCATAGTGCCGCCGGACCAGGCGGTGCCGCGCTACTACTCGCTGGCGTCGGGCACGCGCGATGGCTTCGTGGAAATCTGCGTGCGCCGCATGCCGGGCGGCGTGTGTTCCAACCACCTGCACGCCCTGCGAGTGGGCGACAGCGTGCAGGCGTTCATCCACGCCAATCCGGGCTTCGTGCTGCCCGCGGGCCGCGCGCCGGTGCTGCTGATCGGCGCGGGCACGGGCGTGGCGCCGCTGGCCGGCTTCATCCGGGCCAACGCGCGCCACCAGCCCATGCATCTGTACTACGGCGCCCGCGACCCGGCGCGGGACTTCTACTTCGGCACCGAACTGCAGGCCTGGCAGGCCGATGGCCATCTGGCCGGACTGCACACTACGTTCTCGCGCACACCGGACGGCGGTTACGTGCAGGAGGCCCTGCGCCGAGACGCCGCACAGGTGCGCGCGCTGCTGGCGCAGGGCGCCGCCGTGCGCGTGTGCGGCAGCCGCCCCATGGCCCGGGGCGTGGCGCAGGTGCTGGAATCACAGCTGGCCCCGCTGGGCCTGAGCCTCGCGCAACTCAAGGCACACGGACGCTATGCCGAAGACCTGTTCTGACCCGCGACGGCGGGCCCTGCACGGCCCCACCATGGGCACGCGCTGGTCCGTCACCTGCGACGCCGCCCCAGGCATCGATGTACAACCTCTCCAAGAGGCCTTGGCCGCCACCGTGCATCAGGTGGATGCGCAGATGTCGCCCTGGTTGGCCGGCAGCGACCTCAACCGCCTCAACCACACGCCGCCGGGCACCTGGCTGGCGCTGCCCCCCGAAATTCTGGAAGTGCTGGCCTGCGCGCTCGACATCTGCCGCCTGAGCCGGGGCGCGTTCGATCCCGCCATGGGCGCACTGGTTGATGCCTGGGGCTTTGGCGCGGTGCGCGACACGCCCGATGCGGCGGCGATCCGCGCCGCCGCAGGCGCCCCGCACCCGCCCACGCACGAGGCGCTGGAACTGGACCTTGCCGCAGGCCGCGCCCGCACACACGCGCCCCTGCAGCTGGACCTGTGCGGCATCGCCAAGGGCTACGCCGTGGACCGCATGGCCGGCGTGCTGCAGCGCCATGGCGTGCAGCACGCCCTGGTGGCACTGGACGGCGAGTTGCGCGCCGTGGGCCGCCAGGCCAGCGGCCAGCCCTGGGCCGTGGCCGTGGAAAGCCCCGAGGCCGGGCGCCGTGCCGTGCACAGCGTGGTCGAGTTGCAGGACTTGGCCGTGGCCACCTCGGGCGACTACCGGCGCTACCTGGAGGTAGGCGGTGCGCGCCTGGCGCACACCATGGATGCGCGCCGCGCCGCGCCCGTGCGCAACGAGGTGGCCTCGGTCACGGTGCTGGCGCGCCAGTGCATGCACGCCGACGCCTGGGCCACGGCACTGCTGGTGGCCGGCCCCGGCGAAGGGCTGGCCCTGGCCCAGCGCATGGGGCTGGAGGCACTGTGGCTGCTGCGCCGCGAAGGCGCTCTGGTTTCGCTGGGGCTGGGCCGGTTCGGAGCGGGCACGCCCCAGGCCTGCGCATGAACGGCCGGTGAATCCTGCGTTCAGCACCGATTCACCGCGGCCCGCGCAAACTGCAGGCACAGTCACTGATGGCTGCAACCATCTGCACAAGGAGTTCACCATGCGCACGACCCTCTCTCTCGCCGCAATCGGAATGCTGGCAGCCGCCTTGAGCGCCCCCGCCCTCGCAGGCGAGCGCGACCACCACCAAGACCGCCGCCATGCACGCGAGCACGTCACCCGCTGCGCCGACAACGCCGGCCAAGGCATGCAAACCGTTCCCAACCCGGCGGGCGCCCAGGAGCGCGCCCATGGGTGGCAGTATTTCTCGGACCCCGCGGCCTGCCGCGCCGTCGTCATCAGCCCGCAGGGCGACTATTACTTCAGCCAGGGCAAGGGCCTTCGCTGGGTGGCCGCGGCACAGACACAGGCCTGACCGGCAGAGCCGGCCGGCGCGCGGCGCGGGAGCCCTCTAGGCGGTGCCGGGCTCCACGCCCTCCCATGCCGCAGCCTGCAGCGCCAGGGGCAGTTCACGGGCCAGCGCCTGTTGCTCGCGCTCATGGTGGTGTTCCAGCACATGCCGCAGCGCATGCGCCGCATCCAGCAGCATCAGCACCGCGCGGCGGCGGGCCTGCTCGCCCTGGGGCGGCTGCAGGGCCACCGCCCGCACCTTCATCAGGTACTCGTCGGCCAGCAACGCGATGCGGTCGTGCTCCACCAGGTACACGCGTGCGACCCAGCGCGCGCCCTCGGGCACATGGGGCAGCAGCCGCGTGTTCTCGATCTCGATGTGCTGCGCAAGGCCGGCGCGCCAGCGCTGCAGGCGCTCGAGCGCAGCGCCAAAATCCGCGCCCGCCACCTCCAGCAGATGGGCATGCAACTGCGCGTCCAGCAGCTCGTGCTGGCGCTCGAAATAGGCAGGAGGGCTCGTGTGCATCGGGCAATCGGGCTGGCGGCGTCAACCCAGCGAAAAAAAGGGGCCGTTCGGCCCCCTGATTTTGCCACCCACCCTGCGCAGGAGGCTGGTCGCCCGCGCTTACCTGGCGCGCAGGAACTCACCCACTTCGAGCAGCACCAGCTCGTTGTCGTCGGCCCGGTTGGGCTCGCGGCTGGAGCTGAAGGGCAGGTTGTTGTCGTTGCCCACCACGATGTGTGCATCGTCCACCACGTCCACGTTCTCGATGGTGAAGAACGGGAAGGTGAGCACGCCATCGTTGAGCGGCTTGCGGGCCAGATGCTGCGGGTCCTGGATGGCCATCAGGTCGATGTAGCCGATCTTGCGTGCCTCGGCGCCCGCGTTGGCGTCGGTCAGCTCCACCTTGTAGATGCGCTTGAACTTCGCGAGGTCGTGGAAGCAGTTCGTGCGCTTCTCGCCCGCGGGGCAGGCCTTGTCGGCCGTGCCTTCGCCGTTGTCGCGCTCGATGATGAGGCCCGTGGTGCCGTCGATCATGTTGAAGTCGCCGATGGCGTGGTGGTTGGCCTCCAGCACGTACTTCCAGTGGCGGCCCGTCCATTGCTCGCTCTTCACGTCGAACTCGAGCACGCGCAGGTACGGCTTGCCGTCCACGGTTTCGTAGGCCTTGGCGCCCTCGTTCCACACCGGGCCTTCGAGCAGCGCGTAGAGCTTGCTGCCGTCCTTGCTCGAGGCCATGCCCTCGAAGCCCTTGGAGCGCTTGATCTGGAAGGCCGGCGCCGGGGCGTCGGGCGCGCCGGCGGTGGTGATGGCGGGGTGGTCGGGCGAGCGCACAGCCTTGCCGTCCACCAGCGTGTCGAACACTGCCAGCACCTTGCCGTTGAGGTCGGCCTTGATCAGGAAGGGGCCGAATTCATCGCCGATCCACAAGGCACCGCCGGCGAACTGGAAGCTCTCGGTATCGAAGTCCGCGCCCGTGAGGTAGCGCTGCTTCGTGCCCTCGTGGACGATGCGGAACGGCACCTTCTTGTCGGGGTCGTGCAGGAACACGGTCTTGAGGCGCTTGAACTGGCCGCTCTTGAAGTCCACGGTGTAGTGGTTCAGGTAGAGCATGAAGTCGGGCGAGTTGGCCTTCGCGCCCGCGCCGTTGTCGGTGAGGATCCAGAACGAACCATCGGCCATGCGCTTGATGCCCGAATGGCCCTGCAGGGGCTGGCCCTTGAACGGCAGCGACACCCCCGTGGGCCGGCCGGCCGAGAGGCCCTCGACGCTGCCGAGCTTGTCCACACGCTGGGCCGTGGTGAACTTGCCGCTGGTCTGCAGGTCGGCGGGCGCATCCTTGGGCGCGGGAATGAACGTCTGCGCTGGCAGGACGGCGTGGCCCGCGAGCGTGGCGGGGTAGGCCTGCTGGGCCTGGGCAGGAACGAAAGCGGCGCAGGCCAAGGCGGCGCACGCGGCAAGGCGGGTGGTGGAGAACATGCAGGGGCCTCGGATCAAACGAAAGCCGACACGATGCCCAGAGCGCGTGACAGCGCCGTGTCAGCGGCCGTGGTACCCGGATCAGATCGCGCGCGCAGCACGCACGTGCCAAAAAGAAATGGTGCTTCGCCCGGAACTCGCTTTAAATGCCGCCGCCGAACCTATTCCATCATGCCGTCGCTCTTTCGCATAGCTTTGCTGTGGCTCGCCGCCACGCTGTGCGCCCCTGCGGGCGCCGCCACAATTTTCGACAACCTCAGTCTGGGAGGCTCCGGCAACGTCTGGGTCGGAGGGCAGTACCAGCGGGGAAATCGAATTACCCTGGGCAATTCGGCCGCGGAGATCACCGAAGTCGTGCTCAACCTCGCAGGAAGCAACAACACCAACGGGCCTTTGACCGTGAACGTGTGCGGCGACCAACCTGGCGGAGCCGGTCCGGCAGCGGACTGCGCCCTCTTCATGGCCTCGTCGGGCGGGAACACGGGGCTCGCCCATTTCACAGGCAGCTATTCGACCCCAGCCTATGCCGCCGTATGGGTCATCTTCTCCTACCCTGCCGGCAACAGCACGACCGGATATGGCGTCTATGCCAACACAGTGTCTCCCTTTTATGGCCGCGCCAGCTCCGATAGCGGCGCCACATGGAGCGCGCCCCCCGCTTCTTTCTTGATGCAGCTGAACGGCACGATCAGCGTGCTGCCCACGGTCATACAAAACGCCCCCCAGCAAGGCCCCAGCCTGGGCGGCACACAGGTCACCATCACGGGCACCAATCTCACCGGTGCCACGGCTGTGCGCTTTGGCGGGGTGGATGCCAGCCCATTCACGGTGAACAGTGCCACACAGATCACCGCCACCGCGCCAGCGCATGCCCCAGGCACTGTGGCCATCGAAGTCACTACGTCCAACGGAACCGCCAGCGGCGGCGGCTTCAGCTATATCGCGCCTGCGGCCATCACCGCCATACTTCCCGCGCTAGGCCCGACGACTGGGGGTGGCAGCGTGGCGATCCTCGGCTCGGCCTTCACGGGGGCCACGGGCGTTTCCTTTGGCGGCGTCGCGGCCACCAGCTTCACGGTGGACAGCGATTCTCAGATCACAGCCACCGTGCCCGCACATGGGGCTGGCAGCGTGGCCGCTCAGGTCACGACCCCCGGGGGCACGTCGACCGGCGGCAGCTACGTCTATGCAACGCCCCCCGCCATTGCGAGCGTGACCCCATCGACCGGACCGGCTTCGGGCGGCACGAGGGTGACGATCAACGGCACTGGCTTTACGGGTACCTATGGCATCGCCTTCGGGTGGACGCCTGCGAGCCAGTTCACCGTGGACAGCGATTCGCAGATCACGGTCACGGCCCCCTCGCAACCGCCCGGCCGCGTGAGCCTGTCGGTCTCTGCACCCGGAGGCACGGTCAGCGGGGGCGGCTTCACTACGTGGCAGCGCCTGCGCTCACATCCATCGCGCCGGCCACGGGCTCCACCGCAGGCGGCACCAGCGTGACAATCCAGGGTTCCGCGCTCACCGGAGCCACGGCGGTTACCCTGGGGGGCACACCGGCAACCAGTTTCACGGTCGATAGCGACACCCAGATCACCGCCACAGCGCCTGCGCACGGGGTGGGCCCGGTGGGGGTGCAGGTCGCCACGGCCGGGGGAAGCGCCACGCTCGCAAGCGCTTTCACCTATGCAGATCCACCGGTGAACGGCACTTGCGGCGCGGGGGCGGGGCAGGCATCCATCATCCCCCCCTCTGGCGCAGCCCTGTGCGGCACAGGGACGCCCGGCGCGGTGGCATCGGCCAACGGCCAGTATGAATGGCGCTGCGCCGGAGAGCGGGGCGGCGCGGACTCCAACCTGTGCACAGCCCCCTGGGCCGCCGCGGGGATCGCGAGCCGGGCAACGGTGGCGCTGCCCGACGCCACGAGCAACTACGGCTGGACACTGGGAGCGGCAGGCTTCGACCCCACATTGCCCGCGCCGCTTCCGCCGGGGGCCACAACCTCTCTGACTCCATTGCGCCTCGTCTTGCAGGCCGGAGCCGCCGGTTCGAGCGCCACCATTACGGTGCAGTACACCGAGCCGGTTCCCGCGAACGCCGTGTACATGAAATACGGCAGAAGCCCCCAGGGCTACAGTTGCAGCGGCACGTCTTGCGACCAGGACCATTGGTACACGCTGCCCGCAAACGCGGCGGTCTTTTCGCCGGACCGCCGCAGCGTCACGCTGACGCTCACCGATGGCGGCCTGGGCGATGGCGACACCACGCCAGGACAAATCACCGACCCCGGGCTGCCGGTGCTGATGGCGCCCGCGCCAGCCGCCGCCCAGAGCGTTCCGGCGCTCTCGCCCTGGGGACTGGCCGCGATATCCGCGCTGCTCGCGGGTGTGGCAGGCCTGGCACGCCGCCCACGTGCCGCGGCTCGGCGGTGAGCAATGGGGCTCACAGCTTTGCGGCACGCGGCACGGCCGCTCACCCGCAGGGCTTAGCCCGCCGCCGCCAGCCCCGCCGCATGCCCGCGCGTGAAGGCCTCCTCGAACACCGAGTAGCCCGACCAGTCGGCGTGCGCAAAGGCGAGGCGCGCCGTGCCCGGTGTGGGCAGCGGAACAACGCGCTCTCCATTCGATAGCTTGTAGCGCTTGCGGGACCAGCGCTGCAGGCCGCTCTGGCTCAAAAATGCCTGGATGCCCGGCACGGGAATGGCCATGGCGTGGCCGTAGCGCGTGATCTCCATGCGCGTGGCGCGCGCGGCAAGGTCGGGGTGGGGCCGCGCGAGCGAGGCGAGGATGGCGTCGCGCCAGAAGGTCCAGGGCTTGTCGGCCAGCAGGCGGCGCCCCTGCGGCCAGTCGCCCAGGGCCTGGTAGTAGCTCAGCACCGTCGGCGCCGGGCGCGGATCAAGCCGCTGGTGGCCCGCATCCACGTAGCCCAGGCCGCCGAGGTTGGGGTCGGCATAGAGCACGTTGTCCCAGGCGGGCGCGGCGCCCGCGCGGTCGGCCAGCGGCGCATCGATGTGGATGTTGGCCACGAGCCAGGGCGCCCAGGCCAGACGGCGCGCAGCCTCGGCCAGCAGGGGCGGCGCGGGCTGCACCACGCGCGCCGCCACGAACACCGGCAGCGCCACGATGCAGCGCGCGGCCTGCCAGCGCTCCACGCTGTCGCTGGCGTGCACGTATACATCCACCTCCACGCCCCGGGGCCCCTCGGCGATGCGCAGCACGCTCGCGCCCGTGCGCAGTTGGCCGGCCTCTTGCAGCGGCGCGGCCAGGCGCTGCGTGAGCCAGCCGTTGCCCTCGGGCCAGGTGAGCACGCCCTCGCGCTCCTCGCCGCCGCCCTCGCCGGGCGCGTGGAAGCCATGGCGGCTTGCGAAGTAGTGGATACCGGCCCAGGCCGAGACGCGCGCCGTGCCCGCGCCGTAGTCGTCGCGGCAGCAGTAGTCGAGGTACCAGCGCAGCTGCACGTCGTCGAAGCCCTCGCGGTCGAGCCACGTATCAAAAACCAGGGCATCCAGCGCCAGGTGCGTGGGCGCCAGCGGCTGGTTCTGCCGCCAGCCGCGCGGCGTGGGCATGTGAAAGCGCGCGGCGCGCCCCAGCTCGTCGACGCGGCGTGCGAAGCGGCGGTACTGCGCGAGCGTGGCTTCCTCCACGCCGTCCACGGGCAGCAGGCCCTCGTGCCATGTGCCGCCCCAGTGCAGGCGCTCCTGCGGGCTGTGGCACAGGTGGCGCTCGTCGTACTGCCAGCGCCCGGCCACGCGCTGGCGCAGGCCCAGCTCTTCGAGCAGGTCCTGCACCTCGCGCGCGTCGCCACCCGGCACGGGCAGGTAGTGCGCGCCCAGCGGGCAGGGCACGCCATTCACGCTGCCGCCCCGGCTGTTGCCGCCCGCCTGGTCCTCGAGTTCGAGCAGCACGAAGTCGTCCACGCCCGCCAGCCGCAGCGAGCGCGCCGCCGCCAGGCCCGCCACGCCGCCGCCCGCGATGACCACGTGCGCGCGCCGCACGATCGCGGGCTCGGGCAGGGGGCCCCGCTCCAGCAGGTCGCGCAGCGCGTGGCCCCGGTCCATGGCGATGCCATTGAAGCCGCCCTCGAGTTCGCGCGGCGCGCGCTCGCAGCCCCCCAGGCCCAGGGCCGCGAGCGTGCCCGAGGCCAAAAAGTCGCGCCGCTGCATGGTCAGCCTCCCACAGAACAAGTGCCCGGAACCCGTTGGCGATCCGCCGTTGGCCGCATTGTCGTCCACCGGATCAGTGCGCCACGGCGCCCCATTCCTGCTCGTAGGTATGCACGAGCACCTGGTTGGACAGGCGGTTGACCTCGGCCTCCACGCGCGCCATGTCGCGCGGAAAGTCAAACAGCAGCGGCAGCGAGGCCACATCCAGAAAGCGCAGCCCCGGCGGCAGCGCCTCGGGCGGGCGCCAGGGGCGGCGGCCCGCAAGCACGAAGCCCCATTCGCCGAAGCTCGGCACATGGGCGTGGTAGGGCGTGGCCACGAGGCCCACGGATTCGATGGTGGCCACCACCGTCCAGAAGCTCTTGCGCGCCACGAGCGGCGAGGTGGTCTGCACCACGGCATAGCCGCTCGCGGCCAGGCGCTGGTCGAGCAGGGCGTAGAAGCTGTTGGTGTAGAGCTTGCCGATGGCGAAGTTGGTGGGGTCGGGGAAATCGACCACGATCACGTCGAAGGTGTCGCGAGCCCCCACGCTCCCCGCTGCGCGTGGTGCGCTGCCTCCCGAGGGGGCCGTCGCGCCTTGGGGCGGCCCGGCGGCGCTCACATCCTTGCCATCCTGCAGCCACTGGAAGGCGTCGGCGTTGACGACATGCACCTTGGGGTCGGCGAGCGCGTTGCCGTTGAGGCGCCGCAGCGTGGGGTTCTCGCTGAACAGGCGGGTCATGGCCGGGTCCAGCTCCACGAGCGTGACGGACTCCACCGACGGGTACTTGAGGATCTCGCGCACGGCCATGCCGTCGCCGCCGCCGAGCACGGCCACCCGCTTGGGCGCGCCGTGCGCGGACATGGCGGGGTGCACCAGGGCCTCGTGGTAGCGGTACTCATCGCGCTCGGCGAACTGCAGGTTGCCGTTGAGGAACAGCCGGTGCCCCGCGCGCCCCTGCGTGACCACGATGCGCTGGTAGGGCGAGCTCGCGCTCAGCACGATACGGTCCTGGTAGAAGCGGTCTTCGGCCAGGCGCGTGATGTGCTCGGCACCCCACAGCCCCGCCAGCAGCGCGCCCAGCACGGCCGCGCAGGCCAGCGCATGGGCGTGCAGGTGCCGCAGCTCGCGGCGGAACAGCCACAGCGCCCACACGGCCACGGCCGCGTTCATGGCGCCGAACAGCAGGCCCGTGCGGACCAGCCCCAGGTGCGGCACGAGCAGCAGCGGAAACGCGAGCGAGACCGCCAGCGCGCCCAGGTAGTCGAAGGTGAGCACCTGCGAGACGAGGTCCTTGAGCGCCACGTTGCGCTTGAGGATGCGCATGACCAGCGGGATCTCCAGCCCCACGAGCGTGCCCACGAGCAGCACCATGCCGTAGAGCAGCACGCGGAAGGCGCCGGGCACATAGGCATTTGCTAGAAAAAGCATAGCTGGAAGCGAACCACCGACAAGCGCCACGAGCAGTTCAATGCGCAAAAAGTGCGCGGGCAGCTGCCGCTCGAAGTAGCGCGAGAGCCACGAGCCCACGCCCATGGCGAACAGGTAGGTGCCGATGATGGTGCTGAACTGCAGCACCGAGTCGCCCAGCAGGTACGACGCAAGCGCCCCCGCCGCCAGCTCGTAGAGCAGGCCGCAGGCGGCCACCACGAAGACGCTGGCGAGCAGGGCGATGTCGATGGGACGGGGGCCGCGGCGCGCGGGCGCGGCGGCTGAGGAGGGGGGCAGTGCGCTCATGGGCGGAGCGGGCCCCGCACGGCGGTGCGGCCCGCGGTCTTTCTCAAAGGGTGCTCAGTGGATCGCCGCCGCCACGATCAGGCTGATGCCCAGGCACATGGCCGCCACCACCAGGCCCAGCGCCTGGTTCTGCTTCTCGACGATCTCGGCCCACAGGTCGTAGGGGGTGATCTTGTCCACGATGACGAAGCACAGCCAGAAGACCACCACGCCGATGACGGCGTAGAGGATGGACCCGAGGAATGCCGCGGGCTTGAGCCATTCGATTCCCATCATGATGTGTGCTCCTTGCTTGGTTTCGGTTTCATTTGTGCCCGCCCCCGCTCGAATAACCGCCATACGAGCCGCCCGAGCTGCGGTACGACGAGGCGCTGCAATTCTCCACACGCGGATCGCACGAGGAGCAGCTGTTCATGAGGACCAGCAGGATCACGAGCACCACGAGGATGATCAGCACAGTGCCGCAGCCCATGCCCGAGGCCTTGAACGCGGGCAGCGCGTCCTCGCGCTTCAGGGCGTCCTTCTGCCCCTCGAGCTGGAAGGCTTTGGCCACGGTGTCGCTGTCGAGCTTGCTGCCGCTGGACCAGGTGATCTCGCGCGGTGTCTGCTCCATCGAGAGCAGGCCGCGCCCGCTGCCCGCGAAGTCGCGGTTGGCGGTCTTCTGGCCGCGCTCCACGGGCCAGTAGAACTCGCCGGCCACGTAGGTGGTCTCGGCGTTGTAGCTGGACGTGAGCTTGTAGGTGGTGCCCAGGTACGTGGCGCTCTGCCCATTGGCCGCGAGCTTGGGTGCGCCCGTGGTGGGGCGCACGAGGCTCCAGCCGTCGGACGCATCCACGAGGAAGGCGAAGCCGCGCTGGCGGTGGTAGAGCAGGTACTCTTCCCAGCCGAAGTGCTCGTCGTCGCCGGGCTCCTGCCCCATGCGGTGTTGAAAGCCCACCACCTGCCACGGCACCCCCTCGAGCTGGCCCGTGCTGCACAGCGGAATCAGCGGCTGCACGGGTTCGTCCTGCAGCGCGTGGCGCAGCTCGCCGCCCAGGCCCTGGGACAGGTCGATGAGGCTGCTGCACGCGGCGCAGGTGATGCTCTTGGTGGCGTCGAGCTGCACCTGCACGGGCGCGCCGCAGTGCGGGCAGCTGAACTGGCGGCCCTTTTCCTCCTTGGCCGACTCGTCCTTCAGGCCCTTGAGCTGCAGGTCCTCGAGCCGCACGGCGCGGCCGCGCTCGAGCCGGGGCGAGGGGCCGCCGTAGTCGATGGACAGCACCTCGCCGTCCTCGCTGCGCAGCTCCACCACCGCGAAGGGTTGGCCCAGCGGCGGCAGCTTGGGCAGCTCGCCCTGTGCCGAAAGCAGGTGCGCCTGCACATTGGCCGCCACGCTGAAGGGCTTGCCGTTGATGGCCGTGGTGGAGCCCACGCGGAAGGCCTGCGCCTGCGGCAGCTCGCGCGTGGTGCTGAAGGGCCGCGTGAAGACGTAGGCGCCGTTGTCCTCGCCCAGCGTGGCGGTGCTGCCGTCCTGCAGGAAGGCCACCCACTCCGTCCAGGAGCCCTCGTCGCCCTTGTACTGCAGGCGGCCGATGAGGGTGAAGGGCAGGTCCTGGCCCTCGAGCTGGATGCGCCCGCTCGCCATGAGCTGCAGCGGGCTGTGGTCGTCGAACAGCTCGGCCATCTTGCCCAGGCGCGTGAGCACCTCGCCGCTGCGCACGACGGTGCTCTGGCAGTAGCCGCAGACGGCGTGCGTGGACTGCGCGCTGCGGAATTCCACGGGCGCGCCGCAGCCCGGGCAGGGCGCGCGGTAGTGACGCTGGGTGGCGCTCTCGGCCATTGTTTGGAGTGTTTTTGGCCTCTGGCGCTTTTTCAGTGGGCGCCAGTAGCTATCAAAACAAGAGCGTTTTTAAACGAGCTTCTTGAGCAACTCGGTCTTCTTGGCGTCGAACTCCTCCTGCGTGAGGATGCCCTTGGCCTTGAGTTCGCCCAGCTTCTCGAGCGTGGCCATCACCTCGTCGGGCCGCACGCCCACGGCCGCCGCCGGTGCCGCCTGCGCGGCAGCAGCGCCGCCCTGCAGGCCCTGCTGCAGGTTCTGCGCCAGCACCTGGCCCAGCGCCACGCCGGCGCCCAGGCCCATGGCGTCGCCCGCGATACCGCCGCCCTGGCCCGCGTTCTCGGCGAACTTCGGGATGGCCTGCGCCGTCTGGTACTGCATGAACTTGCCCATGTCGTTGCCGACCATGCCCATGCCGATCTTCTGGTCGAGGATCTTCTGCAGCTCCTCGGGCAGCGAGACGTTCTGCACCGTGAGCGTTTCGAGCGCGAGGCCGATCTTGGCGAACGCGGGCTGCAGCTCCTTGGCCAGCGCATCAGCGAACATCACCTGGTTGGCCGCCAAGTCCAGGAACGGCACACCGCTGCCCGCAATCGCGTTGCTGATGTTCTGCAGCACCAGGCCGCGCAACTGGCCGTCGAGGTCGGCCACCGTGTAGGCCTCGCGCGTGCCCGAGATCTCGGTGTGGAACAGCTTGGGGTCGGCCACGCGGAAGGCGTAATTGCCGAACGCGCGCAGGCGCACGGCGCCGAAGTCCTTGTCGCGGATGGTGATGGGCTGCGGCGTGCCCCATTTCTGGTCGATCTGCTGGCGCGTGCTGAAGAAGTACACGTCGCTCTTGAAGGGCGACTGGAACAGCTTGTCCCAGTTCTTCAGGTACGTGAGCACCGGCAGGGTCTGCGTGGTCAGCTTGTAGGTGCCGGGGCCGAACACGTCGGCCACCTGGCCTTCGTTGACGAACACGGCCATCTGCGACTCGCGCACGACCAGCATGCCGCCGTTCTGGATTTCCATGTCGCGCATCGGAAAGCGCCAGGCCAGCGTTCCGTCGCCCTCCTCGGTCCATTGGAGGATGTCGATGAACTGCTTCTTGATGAAGTCCATGAGTGCCATGCAAACGCTCCCGGGTCGTTGATGGTTGGAGGATCGGAGGGGGGAAATCGTGCGGCCATCATAGCGGCCCCGCGTGGCGGCAGGCAGCCCGCCGGACACCCCTTGCCGATAGCGGCTATCTTGCATTTAGCGAGGATCAATTGGCGTCATCGAATGCGAATGACTAGCATTCACCCATGCCATCGAAGGAGAGCACCATGTCCCGAATCCGCGCCGCCGCCCGCCAGAACCTGCCCACCCTCATGAAGACCGGCAGCTACTACTTGATCCACATCTGCGTGGCCGCCCTGGTGGCCTACGCGGTCACGGGCAACCTCATCGCATCGCTGACGCTGAGCCTGCTCGAACCCACGGTACAGGCCGTAGCGTTCTTCTTCCACGAGAAGGCCTGGGAGCGCACGCTGCGGCGCAAGGTCGCCGCCGGGGTCCATGGCGCCGCCCAGCCTGCATGAAGGCGCACGCCATGGCTACCGCTGATTTCACGCGCTGGCTCACGCAGCGCCTTGCGGAACTGGCGCTGGCGCAGTAGGGGGCTCGGCGGAGAAGGCCACTCAGGCCTTCTCGTCGAGCAGCGTGCCCATCATCTGGTCTGCGGTCTTGAGCACCTGCACATTGGCCTTGAAGGCATAGGTGGCGGCCATCTGCCCAACCGCATCGGTTTCGAGCGACGCGCCCTCGCTGTCCGCGCGCCCCAGGCTCGCGCGCACACCGCCCTGGTCGGGCTCTTCCTGCAATTCCACGGTCTGGCGCTTGAAGCCGGGCGTGTTCAGGTTGGCGACGTTGTGCGCCGAGGAATCGAGCTGCAGCTGCGCGGCGCGCAGACCCGACGAGGCAATCGATCCGATGGAAACCATGCGAACACTCCGGTTGGGGGCTATGGCCGTATTATCCAGCCCGCTCCCGCCCGCACCAAGCCCGCCTCCATGCCCCCGCCGCGCGCCGGGCGTCCTGTGGCCTGCCGCAGCACTTTCCAATACCCGACGCCATAGCCCGAATAGGCTACACCGCTAGCCGGATCGGGTACTGCCGCGCGCGCGGTCTCCTTCCTACGATCAAAGCGAACCAGGACGGAGAACCCACAGTGAAGCTCAAAACCATCACCGCCGGCGCGGGGCTGCTGTTCCTCGCGGTATACGGCATCGCCTTGACCGTGCCCCTATGGCACGCACCGCGCCAGGACGCCACCGTGAACCTGCGCGACGCACAGCTCGTGCAGCGCGGCGCCGCCATCGCCCGCCAGGGCGACTGCGTGGCCTGCCACACCACGCCGGGCGGCCAGCCCTTCGCGGGCGGGCTGGCCATGCAGACGCCGCTGGGCGCCATCTACTCGACCAACATCACGCCCGACCCGGTCACGGGCATCGGCCGCTACAGCTACGGCGACTTCGAGCGCGCCGTGCGCCGGGGCTTCCGCCCCGACGGCACGGCGCTCTACCCCGCCATGCCCACGCCCTCGTATGCCGTGGTGTCCGACGAGGACATGCACGCGCTCTACGCCTACTTCCAGACCGGCGTGGCCGCGGTGCACCGCGAAAACACCCCGGGCACCATCCCCTGGCCGCTGTCCATGCGCTGGCCGCTGAGCCTGTGGCACCTGGCGTTCGGGCCCGCGCGCCAAGGCTTCACGCCCGACCCGAAGGCCAGCGCCGAGGTCAACCGGGGCGCCTACCTGGTGCAGGGCCTGGGCCACTGCGGCGCCTGCCACACGCCGCGCGGCGTGGGCTTCCAGGAAAAGGCGCTGAACCTGGCCGACGGCGATGCCTTCCTCTCGGGCGCCATCATCGACGGCTGGCGCGCCAAGAGCCTGCGCAGCGAAGGCACGGGCCTGGCCACCTGGAGCGAGGACGACATCGTCGATTTCCTGCGCACGGGCCGCACCAACTCCGTGGCCGCCTTCGGCAGCATGGCCGAGGTGATCGCACACAGCACGCAGCACTTCGCGCCCGAAGACCTGCGCAGCATCGCCCAGTACCTCAAGCAACTGCCCCCCTCGGGCGGCAAGCCCGTGGAGCGCGCCGCCCAGCCCGACGCCACCACCGATGCGCTGCTCGATGGCCGCTACGCCAGCCGGGGCGCACTGCTCTACGCCGAGCACTGCATGGCCTGCCACCGCCCCGACGGACGGGGCGTGGCGCGCATTTTCCCGGCGCTGGCGGGCAACACCGCCGTCACGGCGGACAACCCGCAGTCGCTGGTGCAGATCACGCTCGCGGGCGACCGCATGCCGCGCACTCGGCACGAGCCCCACGCCTTCGCCATGCCAGGCTTCGCCGCGCTGGACGACGAGGACGTGGCCGCCGTGCTGAGCTTCATCCGCACGGGCTGGACGAACCGGGCCGCGCCCGTGGCGACGCGCGACATCGCCGACATGCGCGCCTTCCTGGCCCGCAAGACCACCGTGCCCAACCAGATCGGGAACTGACACCATGCGTACCACCGCTCTTGTGCTGGCCTGTGCCAGCCTGTGCCTGCAAGCCCTGGCCGCCAGCGCCGCAGGCCCTGGACCCACTCCGGCCTACCGCGTGAAGGCCGCCGACGGCAGCGCGCTGCCCGAATACCGCATACCGCCCGACGCGCAGATCGACCGCCACCCCAACGCGGCCGAGATCCGCTACGGCCAGCGCCTGCTCAACGACACCAAGCGCCTGCTGCCCGCCAATGTGGGCGCGGCCATGAACTGCAACAGCTGCCACATCGCGCAGGGCAAGCAGCCGCTGGGCGCGAACTACATCAACACCGTGAACAGCTTTCCGCAGATGAACCCGCGCGCGGGCAAGGTGGTGGGGCTGGAGCAGCGCATCAACGGCTGCTTCATGCGCTCCATGAACGGCAAGCCGCTGCCCGTCGACTCGCGCGAGATGAAGGCCATGATCGCCTACATGAAGTGGCTGGCGCAGGACATGCCCCATGGCGCCAAGGCCGACATTGCCAGCACCGGCAAGATCGACGAATCGCTCGTACCCGACCCGGTGCGTGGCCAGCGCATCTACGCCGAGCAGTGCGCCGTGTGCCACGGCGCCAACGGCGAAGGCCGCAAGGACGCGCGCGGCCACGTGGTCTTCCCGCCGCTGTGGGGCGACGAATCGTTCAACATCGGCGCGGGCCTGGCGCGCACCTACAAGGCGGCTGCCTTCGTGAAGTACAACATGCCCATGGGCGCCGGCCAAAACCCGCCCTGGGGCCAGGGCGGCACGCTGTCGGACCAGGACGCGGTGGACGTTTCGGAGTACTTCACCCACATGCCGCGCCCCGACTTTCCGGCCAAGGCCAACGACTGGCCCGACGGCAAGAAGCCCAAGGACGCGAGGTATTGAGGCTCAATCCTCCAAGGCATCGGCGTCCACGCGCAGGATGAGGCGCGCCAGCCCTGCCGCGTGGCCGCTGCCCGTCTTCTCGGTGATACGCTGGCGGTGCACGTGCACCGTGTGGTCGCTGATGTCCAGGCGCCGCGCCACCTCCTTGTTCGACAGCCCGCGCGCCACCAGGTGCGCCACGTCGCGCTCGCGCGGCGACAGGCGGGCCAGCAATGCCCGCGCATCGTCCGTGCGCGCCAGCTGGCGCTGCGCCTCGGCGCTCGCGGCCACGGCGGATGAAAGCGCATCGAACAGCGCCTGCTCCTTGAACGGCTTCTGCAGAAAATCGAGCGCGCCGCCGCGCATGGCCTGCACGGCCTGGTCCACGTCGCCATGCCCCGTCATGAACAGGATGGGCATGCACGGCCTGGCGCCCAGGCGGCGCTGCAACTCCAGCCCGCTCATGCGCGGCATGCGGATGTCGAGCAGCAGGCAGCAGCCCTGCGGCACGGGCGCCGGATCGGCCTCCAAGAACGCCTCGGCCGAAGGGTAGCCCACTGCCGTGAAGCCCAGGCCCTCGATCATGAACAACAGCGAACGCAGGAAATGCGCGTCGTCGTCGGCCACGTGGATGACAGGTGGGCAGGAAGTGGTCATGTCGTGGATTCCTGTTTGTTGGGGGCGATCGCCGGACCTTGTGCCAGCGGCAGCAGCAGCACCATGCACAGCCCGCCGCCCTCGTCCAGCGGCACTGGCCGCGCGTGCAGCGCGCCGCCATGCGCTTCAGCAATGCCCCGGCTGATGGACAGGCCCAGGCCCAACCCGTCGGGCTTGGTGGTGTGAAAGGGCTCGAACAGCCGCGCCAGCGCGTCGGGTGCCAGCGGCACGCCCTGATCCTGCACCGCGAGGGCCAGGCAGCCGTCCTCCACGCCGACGCGCAGCGCAATGGGCGCCAGCGCCCGGCCCGCCGCACGGTGCGCGTCCAGCGCGTTCTGCAGCAGGTTCAGCAGCACCTGCTGGATCTGCTGCGCATCGCCGAACGCGCGCAGCGCCTCGGCCCCTGGCGCCACGGTGACGGCCACGGGCGGCGCCTGCGCGAGCAGCCCCTGGAACAGCGCCACCGTATCGCGCGCCACGGCCACTGCATCAAGCCGCTGGCGCACGGCCGCGCGCTTGCGCGCCAGCGCGCGCACACCGCCAATCACGCGGGCGGCACGCTCGGCCTCGTCGGCCATGGCGCCCAGCGCCTCGTCGAGCGCCCGAGGCTCCAGGCTGCCGCGTGCCGCGCGCCGCCGCAGCCCGGCCGCATAGTTGGCAATGGTGGCCAGCGGGTGGTTTAGCTCGTGCGCCAGGGTGGCCGCCAGTTCGCCCAGGATCGACAACCGCGCGAGGTGGTGCAACGCCTCCTGGCTCTGCGCCACCTGGGCGGCCATGCGCTCGCGCTCGTGCAGGCTGCGCGTCAGCTCCGCCGTGCGGCGCTTGACCAGCACCTCCACGCGCAGCAGGTAGGCCACGCCCGCCAGCAGCAAGGCCAGCACGGCGGCGGCGGCCAGCCAGTAGCGGCGCAGCAGGGCCTGCAGCCGTGTTTCGCGCAGAAAGGCATAGGGCTCTACCTGCAGCGCGCGCAGCACGTCGTGCACGCGCTGGTAGTCGGCGGGCACCGACCAGCGCCCGCCCCGCGCATCGGCCGGCAGGGCAAGCAGCGCCAGCAGCACTGTGCGCGACAGCTCCGGCGGCGTGCCCGCCAGCGCCGCGAAGGCCCAGCCCGGGTACAGCGGCGTGGAAGCCTGGCAGCTCGCAGGCACGGCCGTGCCCTGCGTGGGCGCGGGCACCACGCGCAGCGCGCCCGCGGGCACCTGGCCCGCCCGCACCCACTGCTCCAGCAGACAGGTGCGCAAAATGCCAGCATCGGCCTCGCCCGACAGCACGGCCTGCGCCACGCGCTGCATGGGGTAGCCTGTGAACACGCGCCGCAGGCCACCCGCCTCGGCGTCGAGCCCCTGGCGCAGCCACTCGGCCGCCGCGAGCTGGTAGCCGCCGAACGCGTCCTCGGCCACGGCCGCCACGCGCCGCCCGCGCAGCGCCGCCAGCGTGGCCGGCTGCTGGGGCGCATCGGCCCGCACTACCACGGCCGAGCCCACGGCATGCGCCGGATCGCCCCCCGCGCCCGCCGACTGCGTGGCGATGCGCGCCGCACCATGGCGCGCCTCCAGAACCACATAGTGGCCGGGGTTGGTCACCGCGAAATCGAGCGCGCCCCGCGCCACGGCCGATTCCAGCGCGTCGGGCGCCAGCGCCTGCAGCCGCACGCGCGCACCGCCCAGCGCATGCGCCAGCCCATCCACCAGCGGCTGCCACTGGCGCTGCGCGTCTTCATCGTTCAGCACCGAGAGCACGCCGATGCGGATCTCGGGCGGGAGCGTGGCGGGCGCCGCTGCGCTGGCCGTGGCCGCCAGCGCGGAAAGAGCAGGCAGGGCCATGCAGAAAACCAGCAGCAGGGCCGCCAACCCCTGGCGCCACCCGCACCCCGGCGGGCGGGCGCACTCGCGTGAATGAAAGGCCGGCCTGCACATGCGGAAATTGTAGAAACGGCCGGAGGGAATTGATACGAATCAATACCGGCCGTGGGTGCTGATTTCGGAGGGGTTGATCGCCATCAAACGCGAAGTGGTCCGGTCACTTGAGCCTCTTGTTCTCAAGCCCATTTTGGGAAAGGCTCCAAACGACCCGAAGGCGACGGTGGCCATCACTCTCCAAAGCGGTCTGCGATGCGCTACCCAGCGCTCCCACAGCCAGAACTCGCCCTGCGAGCGCCCAGATTTCACCTCTTCGCAAGCTATAGTTTCCCCCGACGCAAGCGTGCCGGGTTTCACGGAATTTTTATACCTGGACGTTTACACAGGAAGGTCGCTGAAAACGCAGGCTGCAAGCCACTTTCAGGAGGAAGTCGTGTCCAGAATATCCCGCATCGGCCAGTTTATCCCGCAGGTTTTGCGGGGTACATTACGTTGGACGCTATGAAAGTGGTAATCATCGGAAATGGGGGAAGCGGGAAGACTTGGCTCGCCAAGCAATTGGCCTCCCGATTTTCATCGAGACTGGTACATCTTGATAATGTGTTCTGGGAGCCAGGAGGATTTGACAAGAAAAGGAAAGCCGACGATGTCTCCTTTCTTGTTCAGCAAACCAAGAGCGCTGATTCATGGATAGTCGAGGGAGTATTCGGCGAACTGGCGGAGAGATACCTTGATGAAGCTGCTGCCCTTATATGGCTTAACCTGGATTGGGCAACCTGTAAGCGACGACTTGAGATGAGAGGATCGGAGAGCAAGGCACACATGAACCGGATTCAGTCCGAAGCAGGGTTGGTTAAGCTTATTGAATGGGCGTCAGAATATTGGGTCCGTGGCGATTCTAGATCTTTCCATGGACACGAAAGGATATTCGAAAACTTCAATGGCTTCCGCGTCAAGCTGCGGAGTGAGGAGGAGGTAACCCGGTTTGTTAACAGCGTCCAACAAGTCATTCCAGCGGACGCGGCGCAAGCGCCGCGCCGCTGAATTCTGGCGTTGAGCGACAGCTTTCCCGTTTGCCCACCGGCCGCTCCTGGCCGCAAGCGGAACCCGCCCACGTCCACACGCTCTCACATCCCCCTATGCGCCTCCGCCAAGCACCGCTGAAACGCCTGCGCCGCCCGTGACGGCTCCGGCGAGCGGCGCACCAGGCTCACGAACTGGCAGGCATAGCGGAACTCCTCGGGCTTGACGGCCTGCATGCGGCCCTGGCGCTCGAAGGCCTCGGCGTAGTGGTCGGGCAGAAAGCCCAGGTAGCGGCCCGAGAGGATGAGCGTGGCGATGGATTCCTGGTCGAACCCCGTGGCGCTGCGCGTGAGGCGCGCCTGGTGGCTCAGCTCCATGTTGGGCGAGTGGTAGCCCAGGCCCGCGAACTGGTAGGCACGCACGGCGTCCCAGTCCAGCGCCTGGTGCACGGCGGGCGGCTGGCCGAACAGCGGATGGCCCGTGCCGCAATACAGCAGCATGGTCTCGCCGAACAGGTCGGTGTAGAGCAGGCTGCGCGAGTTGCGGTGCGCGGGGATGATGCCCACCTGGTAGCTACCGTCGATCACACCGCGCTCGATGGCGTTGATGGAGCCCACGTGCAGGCGCAGCTGCACGTCGGGCGCCTCGTGCGTGAAGGCAGCGATGGCGTCGCTGATGCGCGCGGCGGGGTTGCTGGCCGTCTTGTCGAACACGGCCACCGACAGCAGGCCGCCCATGCGGGCGTGGATGTCGTCGATGCCGTCGCGAAAGCCCTGCACCGAGGCCAGCAAGCGCAGTGTTTCGTCGTACACGCGCTGGCCCTCGGGCGTGAGCGCGAAGCCCGCACGCCCGCGCCGGCACAGGATGAGGCCCAGGCGCGTTTCCAGGTCCTTCACGTGGCGGCTCACGGTGCTGGTGCCGATGTTCAGCTCCAGCTCGGCGGCGGCCATGCCGCCGCATTCGACCACGGCCTTGAACACCTGCAGCAGGCGCAGGTCCATGTCGCTGATCTGGCCCAGCACGGCGCGCTGGCGGGGGGCGGTTTTTACTTGCATAAACTGGCAAGTGAACGTGGATATTTGTTGCTTCAACGAATTATGGCGTGCGCCAACAATGCGTGCATTCCTTTCCTGGAGACCGCCATGTCTTTTGCCGTGATCGACGAAACCACCACCGCCCCGCGCATGGATGCCGCCTGGCTCGATGCGCACTGGATGCCGTTCACCGCCAACCGCAACTTCAAGGCCAAGCCGCGCATGATTGTGGGCGGCCAGGGCGCGTACTACACCGATGCCGAAGGCCGCAAGATCTTCGACGGCCTGTCGGGCCTGTGGTGCTCGGGCCTGGGCCATGGCCGCACGGAGGTGGCCGAGGCCATCGGCCGCGCCGCCGCCACGCTGGACTACGCGCCGGCGTTCCAGTTCGGCCACCCGGCCTCGTTCGCGCTGGCCAACAAGATCAAGGAGCTGACGCCCGCCGGGCTGGACTACGTGTTCTTCACTGGCTCGGGCTCCGAGTCGGCCGACACGTCGCTCAAGATGGCGCGCGCCTACTGGCGCGCCAAGGGCCAGGGCACCAAGACGC
>JAYSFC010000025.1:0-34689 GCA_041913505.1 Acidovorax sp. | reverse complement strand
GTGGACTTGAACTCGGGGTGGAACTGCACGCCGATGTACCAGGGGTGCACGCTGTGCGGCAGTTCGACGATCTCGGTCAGGTGCTCGCGCTGCGTCAGCGCCGAGATCACCAGGCCCGCCTTGCGCAACGGGTCGAGGTAGTTCACGTTGGCTTCGTAGCGGTGGCGGTGGCGCTCGGTCACCACGTCGCCGTAGATGCTGTGGGCCAGCGTGCCGGGGGCCACGTCGGAGCTTTGCGCGCCCAGGCGCATGGTGCCGCCCAGGTCGGAGCTGGCGTCGCGCTTCTGGATGCTGCCGTCCGCATCCTTCCATTCGGTGATGAGGGCGATGACGGGGTGCTTGCAGTCCGGGTCGAACTCGGTGCTGTTGGCGCCTTCGAGGCCCGCCACATGGCGCGCGTATTCGATGGTGGCCACCTGCATGCCCAGGCAGATGCCCAGGTAGGGCACCTTGTGCTCGCGCGCATAGCGGGCGGTGTTGATCTTGCCTTCCACGCCGCGCTGGCCGAAGCCGCCGGGCACCAGGATGGCGTCGTAACGGGCCAGCTTCTCGGCGGCGTCCGGGCCTTCCATGGTTTCGGAATCGACATGGTCGATCTTCACGCGCACATGGTTCTGCATGCCGGCATGGCGCAGCGCCTCGTTGACCGACTTGTAGCTGTCGGACAGATCGACGTATTTGCCGACCATGGCGATGCAGACCTCGCCCTGCGGGTGCTCGGTCTCATGCACCAGCGCGTCCCAGCGCTTGAGGCTGGTGGGCGGGGTGTTCAGGCGCAGCTTGTCGCAGATCAGGCCGTCCAGGCCCTGCTCGTGCAGCATGCGCGGCACCTTGTAGATGGTGTCCACGTCCCACATGCTGATCACGCCCCATTCGGGCACGTTGGTGAACAGCGAGATCTTGCCGCGCTCGTCTTCAGGAATGCGGCGGTCGGCACGGCACAGCAGCGCGTCGGGCTGGATGCCGATCTCGCGCAGCTTCTGCACCGTGTGCTGCGTGGGCTTGGTCTTGAGCTCGCCGGCAGCCGCGATGAAGGGCACGTAGGTCAGGTGCACGAAGGCAGCGTTGTTCGGACCCAGCTTGAGGCTGAGCTGGCGCACGGCTTCGAGGAAGGGGAGCGATTCGATGTCGCCCACGGTGCCGCCGATTTCGACGATGGCCACGTCCACGGCATCGTCGGTGCCGACACCGGCGCCGCGCTTGATGTATTCCTGGATCTCGTTGGTGACGTGCGGGATCACCTGCACCGTCTTGCCGAGGTAGTCGCCCCGGCGTTCCTTCTCCAGCACCGACTGGTAGATGCGGCCGGTGGTGAAGTTGTTGGCCTTCTTCATGCGCGTTTCGATGAAACGCTCGTAGTGGCCCAGGTCGAGGTCGGTTTCGGCGCCGTCGTCCGTCACGAACACTTCGCCGTGTTGGAACGGGGACATGGTGCCCGGGTCCACGTTGATGTACGGGTCGAGCTTGATGAGGGTGACTTTGAGGCCGCGCGATTCGAGGATCGCGGCAAGGGAGGCTGAGGCGATTCCCTTGCCCAGGGAAGACACCACACCGCCGGTGACGAAGACAAATTTGGTCATGTCTTTGAGGTGGTGGGAAATTGCGATTATAGATGCGCCCCCGCCGCACACGGGCGCCAGGGGTTTGGCAAGTCCCGGCAAACGCGCAGCCCGTCTGCTAAATTCCCGCCCATGAAAGAGCTTGCCGGCAAACACGTGGTACTGGGCCTCAGCGGAGGCGTTGCTTGTTACAAGTCGGCCGAGCTGTGCCGCCTGCTCACCAAGGCGGGCGCCACCGTGCAGGTGGTGATGACCGAGGCGGCCGAGCAGTTCATCACCTCCGTCACGATGCAGGCGCTTTCGGGCCGTGCGGTCTACGGCTCGCAGTGGGATGCGCGCGAGCCCAACAACATGCCCCACATCAACCTGAGCCGCGAGGCCGACGCTGTGCTCATCGCGCCCTGCAGCGCCGACTTCGCCGCGCGCCTCGCGCAGGGCCGCGCGGACGAGTTGCTGAGCCTGCTGTGCCTGGCGCGCCCCATCGATCGTGTGCCGCTGCTGCTTGCCCCCGCGATGAACCGCGAGATGTGGGCCCACCCTGCCACGCAGCGCAACTTCGCCCAGGTGGCGCAGGACGGCGCCACGGTGCTGGCCGTCGGCAACGGCGACCAGGCCTGTGGTGAAACGGGCGACGGTCGCATGCTCGAGCCGGCGGAACTGCTCGAAGAGCTCATTGCCTTTTTCGCGCCCAAACAGCTCGCGGGCCAGCGCGTGCTCGTGACGGCGGGCCCCACATTCGAGGCCATTGACCCGGTGCGCGGCATCACCAACCTTTCCAGCGGCAAGATGGGCTTCGCGATCGCGCGCGCCGCGCGCGAGGCCGGCGCCGATGTCACCCTGGTGGCCGGCCCCGTGCACCTGCCCACGCCGCGCGGCGTGCGGCGTGTGAATGTGCGTTCCGCACAAGAGATGCTCGAAGCGGTTGAGCAGCGGTCATCTGATGCTTCTATTTTTGTAGCTACTGCTGCTGTGGCCGACTGGCGACCCGCATCGGCCTCGGAGCAAAAAATCAAGAAGGACGGCTCGGGCCAGGTGCCGCAGCTGGGCTTCGTCGAGAACCCCGACATCCTCGCGCGCGTGGCGCAGTCGGAGCGCGCGCGTGCAGGCAGCCTGTACTGCGTGGGCTTCGCGGCCGAGAGCCACGACCTGCTGCGGCATGCGCAGGCCAAGCGCGCGCGCAAGGGCGTGCCGCTGCTCGTGGGCAACATCGGCCCCGCCACGTTCGGCCAGGACGACAACGCGCTGCTGCTCGTTGACGCGCAGGGCCACCGCGAACTGCCCCACGCGTCCAAGCGCGTGCTCGCTCAGCAGCTCGTGGCCGAGATCGCGCAGCGCATCGCGCCACTGCGCGCCTGAGTCCGCTGCCTCCCCGTCTACGGTTTTCCCTGCCTGCGCACGCCAGAGCGCAGGTGCTGTTTTTGTACGAAAGATCCCATGAAAATTGACGTCAAGGTGCTCGATGCCCGCATGGCGGACCAGCTCCCCACCTATGCGACGCCCGGTAGCGCCGGCCTCGATCTGCGAGCCTGCCTCGACGAGCCCCTCACGCTGGCGCCCAACGCCTGGCAGCTCGTGCCCACGGGCATCGCCATCTACCTCAAGGACCCGGGCTATGCCGCGCTGATCCTGCCGCGCTCGGGGCTGGGGCACAAGCACGGCATCGTGCTGGGCAACCTCGTGGGCCTGATCGACAGCGATTACCAGGGGCAGCTCATGGTCAGCGCCTGGAACCGCAGCGACGTGCCGTTTACGCTGCAGCCCATGGAGCGGCTCGCGCAGCTGGTCATCGTGCCCGTGGTACAGGCCCAGTTCAACGTGGTGGCGGAGTTTCCCGCCACGCAGCGTGGCGAGAACGGCTACGGCTCCACGGGCAAGGCCTGAAGCCATGGGTGGGTCTGCGGCTGTAGGTGCGCTCCGACGCGGGCGCAGGCGCCTGTCCGACGGGGGGCGCAGCCGCCGCCCGGCGCGGGGAACATCGCGGCCGTGCTCCAATCTCAGCGAATATGTGGCGGACCGAACACCGTGGTCTGCCGTGACCACCTAGGAGAGTTGTCATGTACACCCTGAATCGCAGCGCAGCCGCCATGGCCTGTGTCATCCTGGCGGGCTCGTTGGCCGCGTGCGCACCTTACCCGCGCCAGCCGCGCCCGGTTTACCAGCAGGCGCCCGTCTATTCGCAGCCGCAGGCGGGCTATCCGGCCTATCCGTCGTACCCGCAGGCGGCGCCTGTGGGCACCGAATACGGCCGCATCGTGAATATCGAGGCCATGCAGGTGCCTTCGGGCGGGCAGACCACGGGCGGCGGCGCCGTGCTGGGAGCCGTTGTGGGCGGGCTGCTCGGCAACCAGGTGGGCCGGGGCGGCGGCCGGGCCGCAGCCACGGCGGTGGGGGTCATCGGGGGGGCCGTGGCGGGCAACGCCATCGAAGGGCGCAGCAACTCCGGCTATGCCCAGTCCTACCGCATCACGATCGAACTGGACCAGGGCGGCGTGCGTGCGTATGACGTGAGCAGCCCGGGCGATCTGCGCATCGGCGAGCGCGTGCGCATGTACAACGGCCAGATCTCGCGCATGTAAGCGCAAGCCGGGCCGGTTCCGGCTTCAGTGCAGCAGGGTGCCGCCGGAAGGCGGCTGGACGCGGAAGAACCCCGTTCCGGCCGTGCCACGGCCGATTTCCTCTTCGGTCGCTTCGCGCACGCCGTGCACCGTGACCGCAAGGCGCAGCGCAATGCCAGCCAGCGGGTGGTTGCCGTCGAGCACCACATGCTCGGGGTAGATTTCGGTCACGGTATAGAGCGCATCGCGCGGTGCTTCGGGGTTGCAGCCCGCCGGCAGGGCGCTGCCCTCGAACGTCATGCCTTCCTCCAGATCGGCGGGGAACAGTGGGCGCGGCTCCAGAAAGATCAGTTGGTCCTGGTAGTCGCCGAAGGCATCCTCGGGCTCCAGGTGCAGCGACAGCGTTGTGCCCACGCCGTGGCCTTGCAGCGCCTCCTCGATGCGGGCGAGCAGGTCGTCCCCGCCCACGAGAAATTCCACGGGCTCGTCGAGCACATCCAGCTCCTCGCCCAGAGTGTCTTTCAAGATCCAGGTCAAAGCGACCACGCATTGTTGGGTGATTTCCATAGGAGAATTGTCGCAGCTTGACCCGTGCGTGGCATGGGCCCCCGTTTTTTTGCCTGCTGCCTCCATGAAGACCGACCAACCTCTCACGCTGCTCGGCGGCCTCACGCCCGCGCAGTTCATGCAACGCCACTGGCACAAGAAGCCGCTGCTGGTGCGCCAGGCCATCCCCGATTTCGCGCCGCCCGTGCTGCGCTCCGAGCTGTTTGCCCTCGCGGGCCAAGAAGGGGTGGAGTCGCGCCTGATCCAACACCAGAAAGAGGGCTGGAAGCTGCGCCACGGCCCATTCGCGCGCCGCGCACTGCCCACGCTGCAGACGCCGCGCTGGACCCTGCTCGTGCAGGGCGTGGACCTGCACGACGATGCCGTGCATGCGCTCCTGCAGCCGTTCCGTTTCGTGCCCGAAGCGCGCCTGGACGATCTCATGATCAGCTATGCCACCGATGGCGGCGGCGTAGGCCCGCATTTCGACAGCTACGATGTGTTCCTGCTCCAGGCGCATGGCCGGCGGCGCTGGCGCATCGGGCGGCAGAAGAACCTGTCGCTGCAAGAGGGCGTTCCGCTGAAAATTCTCACGGACTTCGTGCCCGAAGCGGAATACGTGCTGGAGCCGGGCGACATGCTTTACCTGCCGCCGCGCTGGGCGCACGACGGCATTGCCGAAGGCGAGTGCATGACGTACTCCATCGGCTTTCGCTCACCCGAGCGCGACGAAATGGCGCGCGAACTGCTGCTGCGCCTGACCGACGAGGATGACGATGCGTCCAAGCCCCCGGTGATCTACCGCGATCCGCAGCAAAAGGCCGTAGAGCAGCCCGGTGCCATCCCGGGCGCCTTGCAGGATTTTGCGCGCGAGGCGCTGCAGCGCGCGTTGGCCCAGCCCCAGGCACTGGAGCGCGCGCTGGGGGAGTACCTGACCGAGCCCAAGCCCAGCGTGTGGTTCGAGCCCGGCGCAGCGGGGGGCATGATCGAGCATGTGGTGCTCGATCGCCGCACGCGCATGATGTACGACGACAAGCACATCTTCATCAACGGTGAAAGCTACCGCGCTGCCGGCCGCGACGCCACGCTGATGCGCCGCCTGGCCGACCAGCGCGCGCTGCCGCCTGCGGACCTGTCCCGTGCGAGCGATGAAGCGCTAGAGCTGATCGCCTCGTGGTGCGAGGCCGGCTGGGCCCACTCGCGGCCCTGAGGCGCCGACCATGGAGCCAGCATGAGCGATCCTCTCTCCAGTGACGCCCTGCCCGTAGGGCGCTTTTCAGGGCGTGAGGACTTCCAGCAACTCGTGCGCGGGGCGCTGGCCTGCGCGGCCCATGAGGGGTGGCCGGAACTCATGCTCTGCGATGCCGATTTCCACGACTGGCCCCTGGGCGAGAGTGCCGTGATCGAGTCACTGAACGGCTGGGCCCGCACGGGCCGCCGGCTCACGCTGCTGGCGTGTTCCTATGAGGAAATCTTGCGCCGGCATGCGCGCTTCGTGCGCTGGCGCGGCACCTGGGACCACATCATCACCTGCCGGCGCAGCCCGTCGGCCGACCCGCTGGACTTCCCCAGCGCCATCTGGTCGCCCGTCTGGGTGCTGCAGCGCCAGGATCTGGCGCGCAGTGCTGGCGTGACGGGGCGGGAGCCCGAGCGGCGTGTGGTGCTCAAGGAGATGCTCACCGAATGGCTGCAGCGCCGCAGCACCCCAGGGTTTCCTGCCACCACGCTGGGCCTTTGAGGGCTTGCGGATCGGGTTCCGGCGCGTGGCCTTTGCAAAACTTTGCGTTCCCGGATGCCGCCCGAGCGTCAGTGTTAGTCAGTATTGACGAAATCTTCATATAATTTCGCGCTGAGTCCAACTCGCGCTGATAGCGACTCTGCCAGAGCGACTGTGTCCCAAGAGACGGGCCGTTGTGGCATATCGAGAATTCCGTCTGTCCAACTAGGAAACTGAAATGAAGAACTCCCTCGTTCTGGCAACCCTGATTGCTGCCGCTGCACTCGCCGCTTGTGGCAAGAAGGAAGAGCCCGCTCCCGCACCGGCACCCGCTCCTGTGGAAGCCCCGGCTCCTGCTGCCGCACCCGCTGCTGAAGCTGCTTCGGCCCCCGCTGAGGCTGCCTCTGCTGCTGCCCCCGCCGCTGCCGACGCTGCTGCTGACGCCGCCAAGGCCGCTGCCGACGCTGCTGCCACCGCTGCCGCTGGCGCTGCTTCCGCCGCCAAGTAATCCGGCTGCCCAGGGGCTGGCCACACGGCCTGCCCCTTTCAGGCAACAAAAAACCCGATCGGATTTCCGGTCGGGTTTTTTGTTGCCTGCATTTCCCTGCCTGGAGCACGGTGCCGCCAGGCGGAAGTGCGCCGGCTGCGCGCTCGAAGCGTGCGGCCGGCGTGCGGACGATCCGCCTACTTGAGGTCGTCCGTGAGCACCTTCACAATGCGCGTGGCGTTGGCCGACGCATCGGGTGCGCCGGTTGCGTTCTGCACCGACACCGTGGACTTCGCGCCTTCGCCACGCACGAGCACGCGGTACTTGAGCGGCGGGTTCACGGAACTGGAGCTACCGAACAGCTTGCTGAAGAAGCCGGGCTCCTTCTTGTCCGGGGCACCCGGCTCGACATAGCGCACGAAGTAGAGGCCCTGGCTGCGGTCACGGTCTTCCACGGTGAAGCCCGTGCGGTCCAGCGCCAGGCCCACGCGGCGCCATGCACGGTCGAAGCCTTCGTCCATCTCGATGGCCGGGACGTTGTTCAGCGTGGTCATGCGCGCCGATGCGGGGCGCTGGATGGGCGTGCCGGCCAAGGCCTTGGACTCTTCCTGACTCACGCCCAGCTTGACCATGAGGCGGCGCAGGAATTCGGTCTCGAGCTCGGGGTCCACGGGGCGGGGCTGCCAGATGGTGGCGTCCTTGTGGGAGGAGCTGTACACCTCGATCATGCCGCGGTGGCTGATGTAGATCTCGGTATTGCCGTTGGCATCGCGCTCCAGGCGCGTGCGGAACTTGTCGCGCTCGCCGGTGGAGTACAGCGATTCAAACACCTTGCCCAGCGTGGAGCGGATGACATCCTGCGGCAGCTTGGCGCGGTTTTCGGCCCAGTCGGTTTCCATGATGCCGAGCTTGCTCTGCTCCTGTGCGAGGGTGAAGCCATTTTCGAGCCAAAACTCGCGCACGGGGTCCCACAGGGCTTCGCTGGAGCGCTTCACCACCAGCCAGCGCTGGTTGCCGTCGCGCTCGATGCGCACATCGCCCATCGACACGGCGGCCGTGGCGGAGGTCGGCGAAGGCCGTGCCGCCTGGCCGGCCTGGTAGGCCGCGGCGGAAACCACGCCACCGGGGGCGGTGTAGCGCGAATCGCGCGAGAGCTGGGTCAGGTCGGGCGGGACCTCCAGCGTGGAGCCCTTGGTGGCGCTCTTGTAGTCGATCTTGTCGCCTTCAAAGGTGGTAGAGCAGGCGGACAGGGCCAGGGCGAGGCCCAGCAGGCCCACACGGGTAGTTGCGTTCACGCGGAAGTCCTCGGTTGACTGGATGCGAAAGCGGCGGGCTGGCGGATTACAGCAGCCCGCTGGCGCGCAGGGCGCCTTCGACCACGGGTTGGTTGGCCGCGCTCAGGGGGGTCATGGGCAGGCGCATCGCGCCGCCGCACAGGCCCATGCGGGCCATGGCCCATTTCACGGGGATGGGGTTGGCTTCGACGAAGAGCTGCTTGTGCACGGGCATGAGCTGGAACTGGATCTCCATCGCGCGGCGCACATCGCCGGCCAGTGCGGCCTTGCACAGCTCGTGCATGAGGCGCGGCGCGACGTTGGCCGTCACGCTCACGTTGCCATGGCCGCCGCACAGCATCAGGGCCACGGCCGTGGGGTCGTCGCCCGAGTACACGGCAAAGCCCTTGGGCACGTCGCGGATCAGCCACTGCGCGCGCTCGATGTTGCCCGTGGCTTCCTTGATGCCGATGATGCCGGGCACCTGGGCCAGGCGCAGCACGGTGTCGTGCTGCATATCGGCGACCGAGCGGCCGGGCACGTTGTACAGGATGGTGGGCAGGTCGCCCACGGCTTCGGCGATGGCCTTGAAGTGCTGGTACTGGCCCTCTTGCGTGGGCTTGTTGTAGTAGGGCACGACTTGCAGCTGGCTGTCGGCACCGACCTTCTTGGCGAACTTGGCCAGCTCGATGGCCTCGGCCGTGGAGTTGGCGCCGCAGCCGGCCATGATGGGCACGCGCTTGGCGGCCTGTTCCACGGCCACGCGGATGATCTCGCAGTGCTCCTCCACGTTCACCGTGGGCGACTCGCCTGTGGTGCCCACGACCCCAATGCAGTCCGTGCCTTCGGCGATGTGCCAATCGATCAGTTTGCGCAGGGTGGGGTAGTCCACGCTGCCATCCTCGTGCATGGGGGTGACAAGGGCGACGATGCTGCCGGTGAGGGAGACGCTGGGAGAGGTCATGTCCGCGGTTGAAAACGGTAAAAGAGCATTCTAACTAGAGCGCGTGGCGCCATACCGTGCCCAAAGTCCCATCCGCAGCCAGTGGTTCGCGGACCGCTGCGATGCGCTGCACGAAGCGGTCGGGGACGGTGAGGAATCCGTCCTCGTAGGCCACCACGCGCAAGCCGGCGCAGGCCTGCAGCAGCTCGCCGGGACGCAGCAGGAATTCGGGGCGTGCAGGCTTGCCCACGGTCTCGTTGCCCATGGCGAAGGTTTCGTAGAGCAGCACGCCGCCAGGCGCGACGCAGGCCACGAGGGTGGGCAACAAGGGGCGCCAAAGGTAGTTGGTGACCACCACACCCGCGAACTGGCGTCCGGCCAGGGGCCAGGGGCCGGCCTCGATGTCGGCGGTGATTGCTTCACCCAGGTGTGCTACGGATCTGGTAGCGTCTGGAGACTGATCCACACCGACTACAGGGTGATTTTGTTGGGAAAACCAACGCATGTGGCGTCCCAGCCCGCAGGCCACGTCCAGCACGGCGCCGCCCCGGGGCACGAGGTGGGACCAGCGCTGAATCCAGGCGGAAGGCGCTTGCGCGCCGTGGAAGGTGTTCGGCGGGAGGAGGTCCGTCATGGCGAAGTTGGGAGGCCGGGGCGGCCTCCAGGGGAGGGGCTCGTCTAGAAGCAGGCCCAGATCTGGTCCGCAAGTATGACCAGGAATTCGGGCCGTGTGTACAGGGCAAACACCGCAAGCAGCGCGGCCAGCGCGGCCGCCCAGGCGAGCCAGCGCAGCGGTGCGGGGCGGTGGGCGTGTGCCATGTCAGGCCCCCTGCGGCGCAGTGCCGCGCTGAATGGCGCTTTCGCGCACGGGCAGGTTCACGAGGCCCGCGAAGATACCCAGCGCGATCGCGAGGTACCAGACGATGTCGTAGCTCCCCGTCTTGTCGTACAGGTAGCCGCCCAGCCACACCCCCAGGAAACTGCCGATCTGGTGGCTGAAGAACACGAAGCCGCCCAGCATGGACAGGTGTGCCACACCGAAAATCTGCGCCACCGTCGCCGTGGTGGGGGGCACGGTGGACAGCCACAGCATGCCCATCACGGCCGCGAACAGGTACACGCTCGTCGGCGTGAGCGGCGCCAGCAGGAACAGCGTGATCACCACGGCGCGCGTGAAGTAGATGAAGGCCAGGATGTTCTTCTTGGGGATGCGCTGGCCCAGCGAGCCTGCCGCGTAGGTGCCCACCACGTTGAACAGGCCGATCAGCGCGAGCGCGTAGCTGGCCACCTGGGGCGACAGGCCCTGATCTTTGAGGTAGCTGGGCAGGTGTACGCCGATGAACACGACCTGGAAGCCGCAGACGAAGTAGCCTGCCATCAGCAACTGGAAGCTTCGGTAGCGGAAGGCCTCGCGCAGCGCCTGGCCGATGGTCTGCTCGCGCCGGGGCGCCGAGCCGCCTGCGAAGCCCGGCTCGCGCAGCCCGCGCGCCAGCGGCATCATCAGCAGGGCCGCCAGGCCCAGCAGCACCAGCGCTTGCTGCCAGCCGAAGCTGCTGATGAGCAGGCCCTCGGTCGGCACCATGAGGAATTGGCCGAACGAGCCCGCCGCCGCCGCGATGCCCATGGCCCATGAACGCCGCTCGGGCGCCACGTTGCGCCCGATCACACCGTAGACCACGGCGTAGGTCGTGCCCGCCTGGGCCATGCCAATGAGCATGCCGGCCGTGACGGCGAACAGTGTGGGCGTGGAGGAATACGCCATGCCCAGCAGCCCCAGCGCATAGAGCAGCGAGCCGACGAGGATGACGCGGAAGGCCCCGAATCGGTCGGCCAGCATGCCCGCGAAAATGCCCGAGAAGCCCCAGGCGATGTTCTGGATCGCGATGGCCAGCGCGAAATCCTGGCGGGTCCAGGAGAGCGCCTGCGTCATGGGCTGCAGCCACAGCCCGAAGCCGTGACGGATGCCCATGGACAAGGTCACGATGGCGCCGCCGCAGATCAGCACCTGGGCCAAGGACAGTTTGCGAGTTTCGTTATGCATCCGGCGAATGTAGCGAATCCGGGGGAATTCTGCTGGGCCTGCCCGGCGCCGGTGGGTGCTGGGTATTCATCCAGTCATTGCCACGCGCCCGCACTACAATCCGCCCCCATATGGCAGCCAAACCCTCCACCACTCCCGCCAGCGACTACTCCGAAGGGTCGATCCGCGTGCTCAAGGGCCTGGAGCCCGTCAAGCAGCGCCCGGGCATGTACACCCGCACCGACAACCCCCTGCACATCATCCAGGAGGTGCTCGACAACGCAGCCGACGAGGCGCTCGCGGGCTACGGCAAGAAGATCAAGGTCACGCTGCACGCTGACGGTTCGGTCAGCGTGGAGGACGACGGCCGCGGCATTCCCTTCGGCCTGCATCCCGAGGAAAAGGCACCCGTGATCGAGCTGGTGTTCACGCGGCTGCACGCGGGCGGCAAGTTCGACAAGGGCAAGGGCGGCGCCTACAGCTTCTCGGGCGGCCTGCACGGCGTGGGCGTGTCCGTGACCAACGCGCTCGCCAAACGGCTTGAGGCCACCAGCCACCGCGAAGGCCAGGTGGCCACGCTGGTGTTTTCGGGCGGCGATGTGGTCGAGCCGCTGGTCTCGCGTGCCCAAGAGTCCGGCGACCGCAGGCAGGGCACCACGGTGCGCGTCTGGCCCGACGCCAAGTATTTCGATTCTCCTGCCTTGCCGATCGGCGAGCTGGTGCACCTGCTGCGCAGCAAGGCGGTGCTGATGCCGGGCGTGAGCGTCACGCTGGTCCATGAAAAGACCAAAGAGACGCAAAGCTGGCAGTACAAGGGCGGTCTGGGCGACTACCTGGGCCAGACCCTGAGTGCGGACCCGGTGATCCCGCTGTTTGTCGGAGAGGGCTATGCCGACGGCAACAACGACAGCTTTGCCGAAGGCGAGGGCGCGGCCTGGGCCGTGGCCTTCACCGAAGAAGGCGCGCCGGTGCGCGAGAGCTACGTCAACCTGATCCCGACCCCTGCCGGCGGCACGCACGACAGCGGCCTGCGCGACGGCCTGTTCAACGCCGTCAAGAGCTTCATCGAGCTGCACAGCCTGCTGCCCAAGGGCGTCAAGCTGCTGCCGGAAGACGTGTTCGCCCGCGCCAGTTATGTGCTCTCGGCCAAGGTGCTGGACCCGCAGTTCCAGGGCCAGATCAAGGAGCGCCTGAACTCGCGCGACGCCGTGCGCCTGGTCTCCAGCTTTGTGCGCCCGGCCATGGAGCTGTGGCTCAACCAGCATGTGGACTACGGCAAGAAGCTGGCCGAACTGGCCATCAAGGCCGCGCAAACCCGCCAGCGGGCCGGTCAGAAGGTGGAAAAGCGCAAGAGCTCGGGCGTGGCGGTGCTGCCCGGCAAGCTGACCGACTGCGAAAGCAAAGACATTGCGCACAACGAGGTATTCCTGGTCGAGGGTGATTCGGCTGGCGGCAGCGCCAAGATGGGCCGCGACAAGGAATGCCAGGCGGTGCTGCCGCTGCGCGGCAAGGTGCTCAACACCTGGGAGGTCGAGCGCGACCGCCTGTTCGCCAACACCGAGGTGCACGACATCTCGGTGGCCATCGGCGTCGATCCGCACGGGCCGCAGGACACGCCCGACCTCACGGGCCTGCGCTACGGCAAGATCTGCATCCTGTCGGACGCCGACGTGGACGGCTCGCACATCCAGGTGCTGCTGCTCACGCTGTTCTTCCGCCACTTCCCCAAGCTCATCGACGCGGGCCACATCTACGTGGCGCGGCCGCCGCTGTTCCGCGTGGACGTGCCGGCGCGCGGCAAGAAGCCCGCCGCCAAGCTCTACGCGCTCGACGAAGGCGAGCTGGAGGCGATTCTCGACAAGGCCACCAAGGACGGCGTCGCGCGCGAGAAGTGCCAGATCAGCCGCTTCAAGGGCCTGGGCGAGATGAACGCCGAGCAGCTCTGGGAAACCACGCTGAACCCCGATACGCGCCGTTTGCTGCCCGTGCAGCTGGGCGACCTGGATTTCGCCGCTACCGAGGGTCTCATCACCAAGCTCATGGGCAAGGGCGAGGCCGCCGCGCGCCGCGAGCTCATGGAGCTGCATGGCGACGCGGTCGAGGTCGATATCTGACCGGCCTTTCTTTTTTTGCCGCTCCCATGGCCCTGTTTTCCAAGCATTTCCACCTGTGGCGCTTTCCAGTGCTGGGGGTGCTGCTATGGATTGCGCAGCAATCCGCGCATGCGGACCTGTGGGCCTATGTGGATGAGCGCGGCGTTACGCACTTCGCGGCCGAGCAGGTCGAGCCGCGCTACCAGCTGTTCTTCCGCGGCAGCGACTTCGACTCCACGCGCGATGTGCCGGTGAGCGCGCAGCGCGCCGGCCTGCCCTTGCCCACGGCGGGCGCGCGGCTGCTCGCGTTCTTCGAGATTTCGCCCGACTACCAGCGCGTGCGCCACCACCTGCGCACCTCGGCCCGGCAGCATGGTGTGGACTACGAGTTGCTGCAGGCGCTGATCGCGGCCGAGTCGGGCTTCGATGCGGGGGCCGTGTCGCCGCGCGGCGCCGTGGGGCTCATGCAGATCCTGCCCGCCACGGCCGGGCGCTGGGGCGTGGCGCAGGACGCCAGGCGCAGCGTGGCGCAAAAGCTCGCCGACCCGGCCATCAACGTGTCCACGGGCACGCGCTACCTGCGCCACCTGCTCGACCTGTTCGAGGGACGCATGGACCTGGCGCTGGCCGCCTACAACGCGGGCGAGGGCGCCGTGCAGCGCGCGGGCAACCAGATCCCTCCGTTCAAGGAAACGCAGAACTACGTCAAAACCGTGCTGGGCCTGTACGCCCAGCTCAAGCCGCCCGCGCCCGTGCTCGCGCTGCGCGCCCACCCGGGGCGTGTGCGCATGGAGCTGCCGGGCGGCGCCGCGAACCGGGGCAACCTGCCCGCGAGCGTGGCCCGCATCCAGACCGATACCAACGACTCCGAATGAGCGACCAACCCACTTTCGATCTCTCTTCCTCCGGCGCGGACGACTCCCTAGGCAGCTACGCCCAGCGCGCCTACCTTGAATATGCCCTCAGCGTGGTCAAGGGCCGCGCCCTGCCTGACGTGTGCGACGGCCTCAAGCCCGTGCAGCGCCGCATTCTTTATGCGATGGACCAGATGGGCCTGGGCTATAGCGGCAACACTGCTGCCAAGCCCGTCAAGAGCGCGCGCGTGGTGGGCGATGTGCTGGGCCGCTTCCACCCACACGGCGACCAGTCGGCCTACGACGCGCTTGTGCGGCTGGCGCAGGACTTCAACCAGCGCTACCCGCTGATCGACGGCCAGGGCAACTTCGGCAGCCGCGATGGCGACGGCGCGGCTGCCATGCGCTACACCGAGGCGCGCCTGGCCAAGATCACCGGCCTGCTGCTCGACGAGATCGACATGGGCACGGTGGACTTCATGCCCAATTACGACGGCTCCACCGAAGAGCCGCGCCAACTGCCCGCGCGGCTGCCGTTCGCGCTGCTCAATGGCGCCAGCGGCATCGCCGTGGGCCTGGCCACCGAGATCCCGAGCCACAACCTGCGCGAAATCGCCGACGCCTGCGTAGCCCTGGTCAAGAACCCCCGGCTTGCGGACGAGGAGCTGTTCATGCTCGTGCCCGGCCCCGACTACCCGGGCGGCGGCCAGATCATCAGCGGCGCGGCCGACATCCAGGACGCCTACCGCACGGGGCGCGGCAGCCTCAAGGTGCGCGCGCGCTGGAAGATCGAGGACCTTGCGCGCGGCCAGTGGCAGATGGTGGTGACCGAGCTGCCGCCAGGCGTGTCGGCGCAGAAGGTGCTCGAGGAAATCGAGGAGATCACCAACCCCAAGGTCAAGGCCGGCAAGAAGGCCCTCACGCAGGAGCAAAACCAGCTCAAGGCCAGCATGCTCGCCGTGCTCGACGGCGTGCGCGACGAGTCGAGCAAGGACGCGCCCGTGCGCTTGGTGTTCGAGCCCAAGACCGGCAAAGTGCCGCAGCAGGAGCTGATCACCGCGCTGCTAGCCCACACCAGCCTGGAGACCTCGGCGCCCATCAACCTCACCATGGTGGGCCTGGACGGCAGGCCCGTGCAGAAGTCGCTGCGCCAGATGCTCGAGGAATGGGTGCAGTTCCGCCAGACCACGATCACGCGGCGCTCGCAGCACCGGCTCGCCAAAGTGCTGGACCGCATCCACATCCTCGAAGGCCGGCAGCTCGTGCTGCTCAATATCGACGAGGTCATCGCCATCATCCGGGCGGCCGACGAGCCCAAGGCGGCGCTGATCGCGCGCTTCAACCTGTCGGAGCGCCAGGCCGAGGACATCCTCGAAATCCGCCTGCGCCAGCTCGCGCGCCTCGAAGCCATCAAGATCGAGCAAGAACTGCAGGAGCTGCGCGAGGAGCAAGGCAAGCTCGAGGACATCCTCGCCAACCCGGCCTCGCTGCGCCGCCTGATGGTCAAGGAGATTGAGGCCGACGCCAAGCAGTTTGCCGACGCGCGCCGCACGCTCATCCAGGCCGAGAAGAAGGCCGTGGCCGAGGTCAAGGTGGTGGACGAGCCCGTCACCGTGGTCGTCTCGCAAAAGGGCTGGGTACGCGCGCGCCAGGGGCATGGCCACGATGCGGCCACCTTCGCCTTCAAGGCGGGCGACGGTCTCTACGGCACGTTCGAGTGCCGCACGGTGGACCAGCTGCTGGTGTTCGGCAGCAATGGCCGTGTGTACTCGGTCCCCGTGGCGCAGCTGCCGGGTGGGCGCGGCGACGGCCAGCCTGTCACCACGCTGATCGAGCTGGAGACGGGCACGCAGATCCTGCATTACTTCGCGGGCCCGCCACAGGCCACGCTGCTGCTGGCCGGCTCGGGCGGCTATGGCTTCCTCGCGGCGGTCGAGAACATGGTTTCGCGCCAAAAGGGCGGCAAGGCCTTCGTGACGCTGGGTGAGGGCGAGACCCTGTGCGCGCCCTCGTGTGCCGCGGGTGCGAACGGCAGCCAGCCGCTGGCGCCCGCCACGCACGTGGCCTGCGCTTCGGTCGGGGGGCGCATTCTCACGTTCGAGCTCGGCGAGCTCAAGACCATGGCCCATGGCGGCCGTGGCCTGATGCTGATCGACCTGGAGCCCAAGGACCAGCTCGCGGGGGCGGCGGCCTACACGCGCAGCGTGCGCATCGCGGGCGTGGGACGCGGCGGCAAAGAGCGTGAGGAAACGCTGGAGATCCGCAGCCTCAACAACGCCCGCGCCGCGCGGGCGCGCAAGGGCAAGGCGGCGGACCTGGGCTTCAAGCCCGCAACGGTGACGCGCGTGGAGTGATGCCAGTGGCCGCCGGGGCAGGGTAAATCCCGGCGGCGCTCCATCGATAGCCGGACCAAAAAAAGGCGCACCATGGAGCTTCAAGAGAGGAGATGAGAAATGCTGCAACTTCGCATGGCCCACAAGCTTTGGCTGGCAGTGATCGCCATCGTCGTCGCGCTGGTGGCGGTGGTGGGTGTGGCAGGGTACCGGTCGGCCCAGGCCCAGGCGCGCTCTGATGCGCTGACCAAGGAAATGTCCGCGCGCGTCGAGGCGGCCCTGCGCTGGGCGGGATTGACCGAAACCAACGCTGCGCGCACGCAGGCGCTCATCGTGGGCAGCGATCCGGCCGTGGAGGCCGAGTTCGAGGAGGTAATTCCCGCGACCTCGGCCCAGATCTCCGAGGTGCAGAAGTCCCTTGAGGCCATGTCCCTGTCCGAGTCTGACAAGGCCCAGATGGGCAAGATCGCCGCTGCGCGCAAGACCATGACCGACCTGCGCTCCCAGGCGCTGCGCCTCAAGGCCGACGGCAAGCACGACGATGCCGTGGCGCTGGTCAAGCAGTCGTACAACCCGGCCGTGGCGGCCTATCTGCAAACGCTGCGCGACTTCGTGCAGATGCAGCGGCAGGCAGCCCAGGCGAGCCAGCAGGAGATGGCGGCATCGCGCATGCTCACCGTCAAGCTCGCGGCTGGGGCCGTGCTGCTGTTGCTGGTGGGTATCGTTGTGGGGGCCTATGTGCTGATCGGCAGCATCGAGCGGCCGCTGGCACAGGCCAACGAACTGGCGGCGCGCATCGCGGGCGGCGATCTCAGTGCGCGCGAGAACGTCGTGCGCGCCGACGAGTTCGGCGACTTGCTGCGTTCGCTGTACGCGATGTGCGAAGCCCTGTCCCGCATGGTCCACCAGGTGCGCCAGAGCACCGACAGCATCGCCATTGCGAGCGCCGAGATCGCCACAGGCAACCAGGACCTGTCGGCGCGCACCGAGCAAACCTCGAGCAGCCTGCAGGAAACCGCGGCGGCCATGGAGCAGTTCACGAGCACGCTGCAGCAGAGCGCGGGCAGTGCCCAGCAGGCCAGCAGCCTGGCAGCGGGCGCGTCCGACGTGGCGCGGCGTGGCGGCGATGTGGTGGCCCAGGTGGTCTCGACGATGGAAGACATCCACAACAGCAGCCGCAAGATTGCCGACATCATCGGCGTGATCGACGGTATCGCGTTCCAGACCAACATCCTGGCGCTGAATGCAGCCGTGGAAGCGGCGCGGGCGGGCGAACAGGGCCGTGGCTTTGCCGTGGTGGCAGGCGAGGTGCGCAGCCTGGCGCAGCGCAGCGCCGAGGCAGCCAAGGAGATCAAGCAGCTCATCGGCGCGTCGGTCGAGCGCGTGGAGAGCGGCGCGCAGCTTGTGCAGGGCGCGGGCAGCACCATGCAGGAAGTGGTGCAGGCGGTGCAGCGCGTGACGGACATGATCGGTGAAATCACGGCCGCCTCCACGGAGCAGAGCGCGGGCGTGGCCCAGGTCAACCAGGCCGTGGGCCAGCTCGACCAGATGACGCAGCAGAATGCCGCACTCGTCGAGGAATCGGCCGCCGCCGCGCAGAGCCTGCATGAGCAGGCCGAGCAACTCGCCCAGGCCGTGGCGGCGTTCAAGGTGGCTGGCGGGGCCGCTGCGCCGCAGGCCGCGCCGGTGGCCCGCAAGGCACCGGCGGCTTACAGGCCCCAGCCGGCCGTTTCCGCGCCGCCGCGGCCCGTGGCGGCCAAACCGGCCTCTGGGGCTCCAGCCGTGGCGCCCGCCCCGGCGCCGCGCATCGCGGCGGCACCGAAGGTCGCGCCGGCAGCGGATGGGGATTGGGAGAGCTTTTAGGGCCTATTGACGCCATGAGGGTGACCCCTTCCCTGGCGTTAACAGGCCATAGGCCGTCAGGAGAGTTCGGCGATCAGTTCGATCTCGACGCAGGCACCCATGGGAATCTGGGCCACGCCGAAGGCGCTGCGCGCATGAACGCCCTTGTCGCCGAACACCTGGCCCAGCAGTTCGCTGGCGCCGTTGGTCACGAGGTGCTGCTCGGTGAAGTCGCCCGTGGAGTTCACGAGGCTCATCACCTTCACGATGCGCGCGATGCGGTTGAGGTCGCCGCCCGTTGCCGCGTGCAGCGTGCCCAGCAGGTCGATGGCCACGGCGCGTGCGGCGGCCTTGCCTTCCTCTGTGGTGATGTCGCGGCCGAACTGCGCGGACCAGGGCTTGCCGTCCTTGCGCGCGATGTGGCCGCTCAGGAACACAAGGTTGCCCGTCTGCACGAAGGGCACATAGGCCGCCGCCGGCACCGCCACGGGCGGCAGCGTGATGTTCAACTCTTTCAGTTTGTCGTAAACGCTCATGGTGTTCCTCGCCTGGGATGGCAGAAAGTGGGATGGGAGCGGCAAGTGTTACACAGCCGCAGGGGGATCGGCGCATGAGCGGCTGGCGGCTGCCCTGGGCGCTGGCGGGGCTGCTCGTGGGAGCGGCCCTGCAGCTTGCGCAGCCGCAGCTGTGGGGGTGGGCACCGTACGCGGCTGCGCTGGCGGCGGGGCTGGGGCTGGTGGGCGGCACCATGCGTCTGCACCGGCGCCGGCCGCGTGCCGCGGCGCTGGCGGCCTTGGCGGGCACGGCGGTGGCGATGTTCGGCCTGTGCGGCGTGCGCGCCGTGGCGTTCCAGGCGCAGGCGCTGGATGCGGCCCTGGAAGGGCGTGATCTGCGGGTGGAAGGCGTGGTGGCCGCCATGCCGCAAGTGAGCGATGCGGGGCTGCGCTTTCGCTTCGAGGTTGACGCGGCGCGTCTGGGCGGCACCCCGGTGCGCCTGCCGCCGGTGATCGAGTTGTCCTGGTATGCCTCGGGCTGGCGCGGCACCGACGGCCCTGCGGAGCCCCAGCGCGAGGGGGCGGCACTGCGTGCAGGCCAGCGCTGGGACTTCACCGTGCGCCTCAAGGCGCCGCACGGCGCGCGCAACCCGCAGGGTTTCGACTACGAGCTTTGGCTCTGGGAGCAGGGTGTGCAGGCCACGGGCTACGTGCGCGCGGGGCCGCGCGATGCGCCGCCGCGCCTCGTGTCGGCGCCGCGCTGGCGCCACCCCGTGGAGCAATGGCGCCAGCAGGTGCGCGATGCCATCGTGCAGCGGCTGGCACCCGGGGGCGAGCGGGCGTCCAGCGCCGATGCGGCGGCACGGGCCCGGGTGGCGGGCGTGGTGGCCGCACTGGTGACGGGCGATCAACGTGCGATCGACCGCGCGGACTGGGACCTGTTCCGGGCCACGGGCGTCGCGCACCTCATGAGTATTTCGGGCCTGCATATCACGCTGTTCGCCTGGATCGCGGTGGCGGCCGTGGGCTGGCTGTGGCGGCGTTCGGCGCGGTTGTGCCTGTGGTGGCCCGCGCCGAGCGCGGCCCTGGCGGGCGGCGTGCTGCTTGCGGGCGCCTACGCGCTGTTCAGCGGCTGGGGCGTGCCTGCGCAGCGCACGGTGGGCATGCTGGCCGTGGTGGCGCTGCTGCGCTTCATGGGGCGGCGCTGGCCGTGGCGGCAAGTGTGGCTGCTGGCCTGCGCCGCCGTCGTGCTGGCCGACCCCTGGGCGTTGCTGCAGGCAGGGTTCTGGCTCAGCTTCGTGGCGGTAGGGGTGTTGTTTGCTTCTGATTTCATAGCTACAAATGACCTGCGGAAAAGCACTATCAGCGCTTTTGATCGTTTGATGGCTTTTGGGCGGGAGCAGTGGGTGGTCACGCTGGCGCTCACGCCGCTCACCCTGTTGCTGTTCGGGCAGGTGTCTTTGGTGGGGGCGCTGGCCAACCTGGTGGCCATTCCTTGGGTCACGCTGGTGGTCACGCCGCTGGCGCTCGCGGGCATGGTCTGGGGGCCCTTGTGGAGTGCTGCCGCGGCCAGCCTGGCGCCGCTCGTGGCGCTGTTGCAGGCCTTGGCTGCTTGGCCTGGCGCCGTGGTGTCGTTGCCCGCAGCACCTCTGTGGGCCGGTGTGGCGGCGGTCGCGGGCGGCACCTGCCTGGCCTTGCGCTGGCCCTGGCGCCTGCGCGTGCTGGGCTTGCCCCTGCTGGTGCCGGCGCTGTGCTGGCAAAACGCGCAGCCGCCGACGGGGCGGTTCGAACTGCTCGCGGCCGATGTGGGGCAGGGCAATGCGGTGCTCGTGCGTACGGCGCAGCACGCGCTGCTGTACGACGCGGGACCGCGCTACGGCATCCACAGCGATGCGGGCGAGCGCGTGCTCGCGCCGCTGCTGCGGTCGCAAGGAGTGCGGCTCGACCAACTGGTGCTCAGCCACCGCGACACTGACCACACGGGCGGTGCGCAGGCCGTGCTGGCGGCCCAGCCCTCGGCGGCGCTCATGGGGTCGATCGCCAGCGAGCCCGACCTGCTGACGCTGCGGGCCGCAACGCTGTGCGTGGCGGGCCAGCGCTGGGATTGGGATGGCGTGGCCTTCGAGGTGCTGCACCCGCTGCCGGAGGATCTCGTGAAGACGGGCATGCGTTCGAACGCGCTCAGCTGCGTGCTGCGCATCACCGACGCCCAGGGCGTGGCCGCGCTGCTGGTGGGCGATATCGAGCTGCCGCAGGAGCAGGCGCTGCTCGCGCGGGGCGCGCCGCTGGCCGCTTCGGTGCTGCTCGTGCCCCACCATGGCAGCAAGAGTTCGTCGAGCGCAGCCTTCATCGATGCGGTGGCGCCGCGCACCGCCCTGGTGCAGGCGGGGTACCGCAACCGTTTTGGCCACCCGGCGCCCGAGGTGGCGCAGCGCTACCGCGAGCGTGGCGCCGCGCTGGTGGCGTCCCCGGCCTGCGGGGCCGCGCACTGGCGTTCGGCCGAGCCGGGGCAGGTGCGTTGCGAGCGTGTGGAGCGGCCCCGCTACTGGCAGCACCGCTTGCCTGATTGAGCGCAGGCGCAGTACATGAGCGCCGCGTGGGGGCGGCGTCCGGGTGCTGGCCCGGCAATTGCTATCCTGGGGCCAGGAGGCACCTTCCATGCAGAAGTTCGACGAGATGTACGAGGCGCTGCCCTTTGACGGCAGCGATATCCGCCCCCACTACAAACGTTACGGCAAGTGGCTGGCGCTGCAGTCGGCCCAGGCCATGCAGGCGCGCCGCGAAGAGGCCGAGATGATCTTTCGCCGCGTGGGCATTACCTTCGCGGTGTACGGCGCCAAGGACGAGAGCGGCGCGGGCACCGAGCGCCTGATCCCGTTCGACCTGATCCCGCGCATCATCCCCGCGCACGAATGGACGCGCATGCAGCAGGGACTGGTGCAGCGCGTGACGGCGCTCAACCGCTTCATCCATGACGTGTACCACGGCCAGGAGATCCTGCGCGCGGGCGTGGTGCCCCCGGACCTGATCCTGAACAACGCGCAGTACCGCCCCGAGATGGCCGGCGTGGAGGTGCCGCGCAGCGTGTATGCGCATGTCGCGGGCATCGACATCGTGCGGGCCCCCGACGCGAACGGCGAGGGCGTGTACTACGTGCTGGAGGACAACCTGCGCGTGCCCTCGGGCGTGTCGTACATGCTCGAGAACCGCAAGATGATGATGCGGCTCTTTCCCGAGCTGTTCTCGCTGCACAAGGTGGCGCCCGTGGCGCACTACCCCGATCTGCTGCTCGACACGCTGCGCGCAAGCGCCCCGGCCGGCGCCTCCGAGCCCACGGTGGTGGTCCTCACGCCCGGCATGTACAACAGCGCGTACTTCGAGCATGCATTCCTTGCGCAGCAGATGGGCGTGGAGCTCGTCGAGGGGCAGGACCTCGTGGTCAAGGACCACTTCGTGTACATGCGCACCACGCGCGGCCTGCAGCGCGTGGACGTGATCTACCGCCGCGTGGACGACGACTTCCTCGACCCGCAGGTGTTCCGACCCACATCCACGCTGGGCTGCGCGGGCCTCATGGCCGCCTACCGCGCGGGCAACGTGGCCATCTGCAACGCCGTGGGCACGGGCGTGGCCGACGACAAGTCGGTCTACCCCTACGTGCCCGAGATGATCCGCTTCTACCTTGGCGAGGAGCCCATCCTGCAGAACGTGCCCACCTGGCTGTGCCGCAAGCCGGACGACCTGAAATACGTGCTCGATCACCTGAACGAGCTGGTGGTGAAGGAGGTGCACGGTGCGGGCGGCTACGGCATGCTGATCGGGCCGGCCGCGACCCGGGCCGAGATCGAGGACTTCCGCCGCGCGCTCATCGCCCATCCCGCAGGCTACATCGCCCAGCCCACGCTGAGCCTCTCGAGCTGCCCCACGTTCGTGGACAGCGGCATCGCGCCGCGCCACATCGACCTGCGGCCCTTCGTGCTCTCGGGCCAGAAGGTGCAGATGGTGGCCGGCGGCCTCACGCGCGTGGCGCTGCAGGAGGGCTCGCTCGTCGTCAATTCCTCGCAAGGGGGCGGCACCAAGGACACCTGGGTGCTGGGGCAGGAATAAGGGAGGAACACACCATGCTGAGCCGCACTGCCGACCATCTGTTCTGGATGTCCCGCTACACCGAGCGAGCAGAAAAGGCCGCCGTAGGCGGACTTTCACCACAACACCGCGTGCGCGCGCAGCGCGTGCGGGGTTCTCTGCCTGCCCATGCCAAGGAGGCTACATGCTGAGCCGCACCGCCGACCATTTGTTCTGGATGTCCCGCTATACCGAGCGGGCAGAGAACACCGCCCGCATGCTGAACGTGGCCTACGAGACCTCGCTGCTGCCGCAATCGGCCGCCGTGGCCGAGGAGAGCCTGCTGGGCCTGCTGTCCATCAGCGAACTGATTCCCGCCTACACCCAGCGCCATGGCCAGGTCACGCGCGACGGCGTGCTGGAGTTCATGGTGCGCGACGGCAGCAACCCCTCGTCCATCCTGTCCTGTCTGCGTGCCGCGCGCGAGAACGCGCGCGCCGTGCGCGGGGCGCTCACCACCGAGGTGTGGGAGACGCAGAACACCACCTGGCTGGTGCTGCAGCGCTACCTGAACGAGAAGCGCTTCGACAGCGACCCGGGCCAGTTCCTCGAATGGGTCAAGCACCGCTCGCACGTGTCGCGCGGCGTGACGGCGGGCACCATGCTGCAGGATGAGGCCTTCCACTTCCTGCGCCTGGGCACCTTTCTCGAGCGCGCGGACAACACGGCACGCCTGCTCGATGTGAAGTTCCACGCCGTCAACAGCGACTTCCACGGCTCGGCGCGCGCGCGCGAGGGCAGTGGGCTGGGGGCGCAGGAGTTCGACTTCTACCACTGGAGCGCGATCCTGCGCAGCGTCTCGGCGTTCGAGATTTACCGCAAGGTCTACCGCGACGTGATCACGCCCGAGCGTGTGGCCGATCTGCTGATCCTGCGCCGCGACATGCCGCGCTCGCTGCACGCAAGCCTGCACGAGGTGGCGGAGAACCTGGCCGTGGTCGCCAACGACCAGTCGGGCGAGACGCAGCGCAAGGCCGGCCGCCTGCTGGCCGACCTGCGCTACGGCCGCATCGACGAAATCCTGGCCACGGGGTTGCACGCCTACCTCACGCAGTTCCTCGATCGCGTGAACGAGCTGGGCTCAGGCATCAGCCGCGATTTCCTGGTACCGGTGTACCAGTGAGCAGGGAAGGAGTCTGCGCACCGCCTGCACGTTTTGGACAATCGGAGCACAATATCGGGTTTTCCCGAGCACCTGGCCCCGGCCGTCCCTGCGCCGCACGCCGTCTCGCAGAGTGAATCCCCGCATGTCCACCCCGTCACGCAATGCCCTGATCGACATGATCAAGGGCGTGGCCTGTGCCACCATCGTCGCCCACCATCTCGCGTTTTACGGCCCCATGTCCGATACGGCGCATGGGCTGGCGCCGGGCGTGATCGACTGGCTGTACATGTATGGGCGCATGGCCGTGCAGGTGTTCCTGGCACTGGGTGGCTACCTGGCGGCGGCCAGCCTCGCGCCCGAGGGCGTGGCGCGCTTCGACAGCGCGGCGCAGCAGATCGGGCGGCGCTTCGTGCGGCTGGTGATTCCTTACGCTGTGGCGCTGCTGGTGGCCGTGCTCGCCGCAGCGGCCGTGCGGCCCTTCATGGACCACCCCTCGGTGCCGGGCGATCCGAGCCTGGGCCAGCTCGTGGCCAATGCGCTGCTGCTGCAGGACATCGTGGGCGCCGAGGCCCTCTCGGCGGGCGTGTGGTATGTGGCCATCGACTTCCAGCTGTTCGCGCTCGCGGTGCTGCTGCTCGCGGCCCTGCGCCGCGCGCCCGCATGGGCGCGTCACCTGGCGCCGCTGGCCGTGGCGGCCGGTGGGATGCTGTCGCTCGTGGTGTTCAACTGCATGCCCGACCAGGACATGTGGGCTTGGTACTTCTGGGGCTCCTACAGCCTGGGCATGCTGGCCTTCTGGGCCGGGCGATCGCGCCAGCCCTGGGGCTGGAGCCTGTGCGTGGCCGCGCTCGGCGCACTGGCGCTGTGGGTCGAGTTCCGCACGCGCATCGCGGTAGCGCTCGTAACGGCCCTGCTGCTCGTGCTGGCGCGGCGCGGCGTGGCGCAGCGGGTATGGCAGGGTTCATGGCCTGGCGCGGCATGGCTGCAGCGTCTGGGCCAGATGTCGTATTCGGTCTTTCTCGTGCACTTTTCGGTGTGCCTGCTCGTGAATGCCGCAGTCAGCCATCTGTGGCCCGACGCACCTCTGCCGAACGCGCTGGGCATGGTGCTGGCCTTCGCGCTGTCCATCGCCGCGGGGCGCCAGCTCTACCTGCGCGTGGAGCGCCATGTGCCATCGTGGAGCCTTGCGCTGCGCTGGCAGGCCGGGCTCGTGGGGACGGGGCTGCTGGTGGCGCTGGCAGGCAGCCTGGGCTGAGCAGGCCTCTTCAAGCGGCTCAGCGGTGCAGCTCGCCCGCGCTCTCGGGCTGGTAGACGATTTCTTTCACGCGCACGGTCATGACCTTGCCGCCGGGGCCGGGCCAGGCGAGCTCGTCGCCCACTGACAGGCCCAGCAGCGCACAGCCCACGGGCGCGAAGATGGAAACGCGGTCGGCGCTGCCGTCCATGTCGCGCGGATAGACCAGGGTCAGGCAGAACTCCTTGCCGGTCTCGGCGATGGTGAACTTGACCGTGGAGTTCATCGTCACCACGTTGGGTGGGATCTGCTCGGGCGCCAGCACGTCGGCACGGTCCAGCTCCGCCTGCAAGTCGGCCTTGCCCGGGAAGGCGCTGGCCGGGATGGCAGCGAGCAGGGCCTCGATGCGGTCCAGATCCAGGGACGACAGGATGATTTGGGGCTTGCGAACCATGGGGTTACCTCAGTGGTCAGTGGTGGATGCGAAAGGCCGGGACTGTAGCGGATCGCCAATCTCGCACTGGATCGCAGGGTTAGTCCGTGGTGCCAGAAAATCTGGATAACTGTATATTCATACAGTTATTTTGATTTTGCTCAGAGGCTCGCCATGTCGGAATACCGGGTGCCCTTGCAGGCCATCAAGGGGCGCGGCGCGGCCACGCAGATGGCCCACCGCTTCACGCGCGATGTGCGCGCCGCGTTCGACGACGGCTGGAGCCCGGGCTGGGACGAGGCGGGCCTGGATCCTCCCGCGCCGCAGGCCACGCAGGTGGTGTTCGAGACGGCACGCAGTGCCATCAACACCGTCGAGTCGCCCGACATCTTCTTCGAGTACTCGATCAACCCCTACCGCGGTTGCGAGCATGGCTGCGTCTACTGCTATGCGCGGCCCACGCACAGTTACCTCAACCTGTCGCCGGGGCTCGATTTCGAGACCCACATCGTGGCCAAGCACAACATCGCTCAGCGGCTGCGCGAGGAGTTGCTGCGCCCAGGGTATGTGCCGCGGCTGCTGAACGTGGGGTCGGCCACCGATTGCTACCAGCCCGTGGAGCGCGAGCTGCGGCTGACGCGCGGCCTCATCGAGGTGCTGGGCACGGCGCGGCATGCGTTCACCCTCATCACCAAGGGCAGCGGCGTGGAGCGCGACCTGGACCTGCTGGCGCCGCTGGCGCGGGCGCGGCTTGCGGCCGTGTATGTGACGCTCACCACGCTGGACGCGCGGCTCGCGCGCATCCTGGAGCCGCGCGCGGCGGCGCCGCACCGGCGCCTGCGCACCATCCGCGCGCTGGCCGAGGCGGGCGTGCCCGTGGGCGTGAGCGTGGCGCCGCAGATCCCGTTCATCAACGAAGACCTGGAGCAGGTGCTCGACGCGGCGCATGCGGCCGGCGCGCGCAGCGCGTTCTACACCGTGCTGCGACTGCCGTGGGAGGTGCGCGATCTATTCCAGGAATGGCTGCAGGTGCATTACCCGCAGCGCGCGCAGCGCGTGATGGCACGCGTGCACGACATGCGCGGCGGCCGGGACTACGACGCGCGTTTTGGCTCGCGCATGCGCGGCGAGGGTGCCTGGGCCGATCTGCTGCGCCAGCGCTTTCATGTGGCGTGCCGGCGCCTGGGGCTCAACCGGCAGCGCGAGCCGCTCGATCTTTTACAGTTCCGGCCTGCGGCGCTGCGCGGCCAGGCCAGCCTGTTCGGCGATGAGCCGCCTCAGTGAGCGGCCTAGGCGGAGGGCTGGGCGCCGCGGCAGGGCGCAAAGAGGTCGAGCGCGGGCTGGTACACGCTGGTGCGCACGTCCATCAGGCCCAGCACCGAGTGAAAGTAGTCGTCGTGCGAGATGCGGCGCTCGGCCAGGTCGCGCTGCAGACAGGCCGTGGCCACGTGGGTGCGGGCCTGCATGGCGGGCGAGAGCCAGGTGATCCAGGGCACGTGCTTTTGCTCGTCGGGCGCGAAGGCATAGGGCAGGCCGTGCAGGTAGAGGTTGTTCTCGCCCAGCGATTCGCCGTGGTCCGAGACGTACATCATCGCGGTCTGCGCCTGGTCTGCGCGGGCCTGCAGCCACTCGATGGTGGCGTTGAGCATCAGGTCGGTGGCCACGATGCTGTTGTCGTAGGCGTTCACCACCTGCTCGCGCGTGCATTCCTGCAGCGCGTTGGAGAGGCACTCTGGCCCGAAGCGCTTCTGCTCGGGCAGCGAGCGCTTGGCGTAGGCGGGTCCATGGCTGCCCATCTGGTGCAGCACGACCACCACGCCGCGTGCGCGCCGCTCGGCGGGCAGTGCCGCGATGCGCGCGTCGAGGTCCTTCAGCATGATCGGGTCCTGGCACTCTCCGCCCGGGCACAGCTGCGGATCGGTGAGCGACGAGGTGCTGACTTCGGTGACGCGGTCGCACACGCCCTTGCAGCCGGCCTGGTTGTCTACCCACAGCACGGCCAGGCCCGCGTGCTGCAGCACGTCGAGCAGGCCCTCGTAGTTGGTCTTGCGGCTGTCGAATTCCGAGCGGCCCAGGTGCGAGAACATGCACGGCACCGAGGCTGCCGTGCTCGTGCCGCAGGACCAGGCGTTGCGCGCGCTCGCCAGGTCGCTGCGCGCCGACAGCAGCGGCGTGGTGGGCCGCTCGTAGCCATTGAGGCCGAAGTTGCCGCTGCGCCCTGTTTCGCCCAGCACCAGCACCAGCAGCGGCGGCCGGGCCTGGTTTGCGTAGATGGCGCCGAGCTGGGCGTCACGGCCCAGGGGGGCGAGCGTGGCCGTGTCCATCCGCAGTGGCTTGGCGGCAAGGTCTCCCACGGCGTACACGCTGTTGAGCGGGTTGATGAGGTAGCGCAGCTTGGTGTGGTTGCGCATGGTGGAGGCGAAGTCCTGGAACACCAGCAGCAGGCTGCCTGCGGCCACGAGCAGCGCCGCCACGATCACCAGCGCGCTGTGCCACAGATGGCGCCAGAAGCCCAGCCTGCGCACGGGGCGGTGCCAAAGCCACCAGAGCGGCGGAGCGGCCAGCACGAGCAGGGCGGCGGCCATGCGCCAGTTGAGCAGGTCGCCGGCCTCGCGCGGATCGGTCTGCAGCACGTTCACGAGCATGGTGGACTCGATGACGATGCCGTAGCTCAGCATGAAATAGGCGCCAAAGGCCGCTACGAGCAGCATCAGCGCGAGCACGGGCTTGAGCGCGCGCCCCCAGGCCAGCAGGCTGATCACGGCCACATTCACGGCCGCAATGAGCACCATGAAGGCCAGCCCGAAGCCCCAGCCGCGCAACCCGCCAATGCCAGGCAGCGCGGCCACTTCGCGCCACAGCGGCACGTTGCAGAGCGTGGCCAGCCACAGGCTCACCAGCACCACGACCCAGGCTGGGTGCGAGGGGCGGGGGGCGGGGGAAGAGGAGGGCTCGGCACCGGCGCGCGCAGGGCGCCAGCGCTGCAGAAAAGCGGGCATGGGCGTAAATTTTAGGCAGCGCCAGCTTAAACCAGCGTGAATGCCCTGGCTGGCCCGTGGACTACCCGGCGGTCAACCGAGCGCTGCGGCGTGGTGGCGCAGGTGGTCGTCGATGAAGCTCTGGATGAAGTAGTAGCCGTGATCGTAGCCCGCGTGGCGGCGCAGCGTGAGCGGCTGGCCCACGCGCGCGCAGGCGGCCTCGAATGCCTCGGGCTGCAGCTGCTGCTCGGCCAGGAACTTGTCGGCCAGCCCCTGGTCGACCAGGATGCCTTGCGGGTAGGGTGCGCGGGCCTGTGCGGCCATGAGCGCGCTGGCGTCGTGGGCTTCCCAGGCCGAGCGGTCGGTGCCCAGGTAGCCGGTAAAGGCCTTGGTGCCCCAGGCGCAGCCCGTGGGCGCGGCGATGGGGGCGAAGGCCGAGAGGCTCTGGAAGCGTCCCGGATGGCGCAGTGCCAGCGTCAGCGCGCCATGGCCGCCCATCGAGTGGCCGAAGACGCCCCAGCGCTGGCCATCGATGGGCAGTTCGGCCTCGATCAGCGGCAGCAACTCGCGCAGCAGGTAGCTCTCCATGCGCCAGTGCGTGGACCAGGGGGCTTGCGTGGCGTCGAGGTAGAAGCCCGCGCCCACGCCGAAGTCCCAGACATCGGCTTCGCCGGGCACGCCCGCGCTGCGGGGGCTGGTGTCAGGCGCGACCAGGGCCAGGCCCAGTTCGGCGGCCAGGCGCTGGGCGCCGGCCTTGATCGGGAAGGTTTCCTCGGTGCAAGTCAGGCCGGCCAGGTAGAGCAGGGCGGGCACGCGCGCGCCGCCCAACGCCTGCGGCGGCAGGTAGACGGAGAACTTCATGGGCAGCCCGATCTCGCGCGACGCGTGCCGGTAAAAGCGCTGGGCTCCGCCAAAGCAGGCATGGGAGCCCAGGAGTTCGAGAGGGGTGGACATGGGGTGATCTGCTCCTAAATGTATAGCTGCTTGCGACCAGGGTGAAAGGACTTGGGCCTGAAAACGGCCTAACATCCCTGGCGCAGGCTCAGTACGCGACCACCGAGCGGATCGATCGGCCCTCGTGCATGAGGTCGAAAGCCTCGTTGATGTCCGTGAGGCCCATGGTGTGGGTCACGAAGGGCGCGAGCTGGATCTTGCCGGCCATGGCGTCCTCCACCATGCCGGGCAGCTCGGAGCGGCCCTTGACGCCGCCAAACGCCGTGCCCAGCCACTTGCGGCCCGTCACGAGCTGGAAGGGGCGGGTGCTGATCTCCTGGCCCGCACCGGCCACGCCGATGATCACGCTCTGGCCCCAGCCGCGGTGCGCGCATTCGAGCGCGGCGCGCATCACGTTGACGTTGCCGATGCACTCGAAGCTGTGGTCCACGCCCCAGCCCGTCATCTCGACGATGACCTGCTGGATGGGCTTGTCGTGGTCTTTGGGGTTCACGCAGTCGGTTGCGCCAAAGGTGCGTGCCAGGTCGAATTTGGCCGGGTTGGTGTCGATCGCGATGATGCGGCTGGCCTGGGCCATCTGTGCGCCCTGGATCACGGCCAGGCCGATGCCGCCCAGGCCGAACACGGCCACCGTGTCGCCCTTTTGCACCTTGGCCGTGTTCTTCACGGCGCCCAGGCCCGTGGTCACGCCGCAGCCCAGCAGGCACACCTGCTCGGGGTTGGCGTCGGGGTGGATCTTGGCCAGCGACACCTCGGCCACCACGGTGTATTCGCTGAAGGTGCTGCAGCCCATGTAGTGGTACACGGGCTGGCCGTTGTACGAAAAGCGCGTGGTGCCGTCGGGCATCACGCCCTTGCCCTGTGTGGCGCGCACGGCCACGCAGAGGTTGGTCTTGCCGGATTTGCAGAACAGGCATTCACCGCACTCGGCGGTGTAGAGCGGGATCACATGGTCGCCGGGCTTCACGCTCGTCACGCCTTCGCCCACTTCCACGACGATGCCCGCACCCTCGTGGCCCAGCACGGCGGGGAACAGGCCCTCGGGGTCATCGCCGCTGAGCGTGAAGGCGTCGGTGTGGCATACGCCGGTGTGGGTGATCCGGACCAGGACCTCGCCCTTTTGCGGCGGGGCCACGTCGATCTCGACGATCGTGAGGGGTTCTCCGGCCTTGAAGGCCACGGCGGCTCTGGATTTCATGGGCAATGCTCTCGAAAAGGGAAGTGCGGGGGCGGTGAGCGCCCGGCGAAGCCACCAATGTAGGCCATGTCCATGGCAGCGACGCGGGCCATGGCCGCAGGGCCGTGCGCTTTGTCCGAATTCCATGGCACGCCGCGGGCCTGGCGGGCTGCGCGTATATTGCGCGCTCCCGTTCGGCCCTCCTGCCCTGCATCCCCATGGACCACCACCATGCCGGCGCGCACCGCGTCGACTTCATCCTCTACCCTGGCTTCAAGGCGCTGGAGGCCATCGGCCCCATGTCGGTGTTCGACTACGCCAATGTGCACCTGCGCCAGCAGGGCCGGCCCGAGGGCTACACGCTGCGCATCGTGGCCGCGCAGCAGGGGCCGGTGCGCTCGGACACGCTGATGGCGCTGGAGGCCACCCACACATTGCAGGACGCGGAGCACGACAGCGCGTGTACCGTGGTGCTCGTCGGCTCGCGCCACATCGGCAAGGTGCTGGAGGCCAGCGGCCCGCTGGTGGACTGGGTGTGCCGCGTGGCACCCAGGGTGCCACGCATGATCGCGCTGTGCAGCGGCAGCTTTCTGCTGGCCGCCGCCGGGGTGCTCGACGGGCGGCGCGCCGCCACGCACTGGAGCGTGGCGCAGGAGCTGCAGCGCCGCCACCCCGCGGTGGATGTGGATGCCGACGCCATCTACGTGCGCGACGGGCACTACTGGACTTCGGCAGGCGTCACCGCCGGCATCGACCTCGCGCTGGCCGTGGTGGAGGAGGATTTCGGCCATGCGCTTGCGCTCGAGGTCGCGCGCGACCTCGTCATGTACCTCCAGCGCCCGGGCGGGCAGTCGCAGTTCAGCGTGACGCTGGCAGCCCAGGCCACGCAGCACCGGGGCGTGCAGGCCGTGCAGCACTGGGTGCTCGCGCACCTCGACCAGCCCATGCCGCTGGCGGCGCTGGCTGCGCAGGCCGCGATGAGCGAGCGGCATTTCCGCCGCGTATTCCAGCAGGAGACGGGCTGTTCTCCGAGCACCTTCGTGGAGAACGCGCGGCTCGAAGGGGCCAAGCAGCTGCTGGAGGCGCGCGGCGGCCTGCCGCTCAAGACCGTGGCAGCCCGCGTGGGGCTGGGGTCTGAGCAGGCGCTGCGCCAGCTCTTCGTGCGGCGCCTGGGCATTGCGCCCCAGGCTTACCGCGAGCGCTTTGGCGGCCCGGTCCAGCGCTGAGTTCGACGCTGAGGGCTGCCCTGGCGCGGGTGCCCGCCGCGGTCAGGCCGCTACCCGGGCCCGGCGCACGATGGCTTGCGCGGCGGCCTGGGCGCTGGCGCCGGCCAGCGTTCCGTAATGTGATCCCCAGGCTCCAGCGGCGCCGGGGCCGCGGGTGTCCAGGAACAGATCCACCACCTCCTGGGGGCTGTGGCGGAGCAGCTCGGCGCCTTGCAGGACGCGTGCCACCGCCTCGGTCATCGGGCGGGCGAAGAACTCGTCCTCGATCGCATCGTGCACCAGCCGCTCGGTGTGCCGGACCAGGGCGTCGAAGCGCGCATCCTGGCCGGCCAGCGGCCTGAGCTCATCGAACAGGGCATCGATGGTGCGTGCGTCCTTGGTCATGGCGCGGCGGACGTCCATGCACATCATGTTGGCCGTGCCCTCCCAGACGCTGTTGAGCGGGGCCTCGCGGTATACGCGCGCCATCGGGTTTTCCTCGATGAAGCCGTTACCGCCGTGGCACTGCAGCGCCTCATTGGCGATGGAGGGCGCGCGCGAGCAGTTGAAGAACTTGGCCGCGGGCGTGGCAACGCGGGCGAGCAGCTTTTCATGCGTGCTGGTGCCCATCAGGTCGGTGGCCTTGGCTACGCGCAGCGCCATCAGCGTGGCGGCTTCGACTTCCACCGCCATGTCCGCCAGCACGCTGGTCATCATGGGGCGGTCGGCTATCGGGGTGCCGAAGGCGTGGCGGGTTGTGGTGTGCTGCAGCGCCAGGGTGAGCGCCTGGCGCATCAGGCCCGCCGAACCCACCGCGAAATCGAGCCGCGTGAGGTGGGCGTGGGACAGGATTTCCCGGATCCCATGGCCTTCCTCCCCAACGCGGATCGCCAGCGTTCCGGCGTACTCCACTTCGCTGGAGGCGTTGGACTTGTTGCCCGCCTTGTCCTTGAGGCGCTGCACGAAGAAGCGGTTGTAGCTGCCGTCGGGCAAGGTGCGCGGCAGGAAGAAGCAGGTGACGCCGCCATCCACCGTGGCCAGCGTGAAGAAGCCGTCGGACTGCGGCACCGAGCAGAACCACTTGTGGCCCGTGAGCGCGTACCAGTGCGCCGTCACGCCGTGGTAGTCGCCCGAATGGTCAAAGCGTGCCGTGGTCTGTGTCTGCCGTAAATCCGAGCCACCCTGCTTTTCAGTCATTGCGTAGCCGATCACGACGGAGGGCTTGTCCCCGACTTCGCGGCGGCTGAATTCGTAGGTGGTGCCCTGGGCCTTTTCCTTCCACACCGCGAGCGCCGGTTCGGCCTCGAAGCCTGCGTAAGACGCATAGGCCATGCCCGTGGGGCAGGCCGTGCCATGCTCGACCTGGTTCCACAGATAGGACAGCACGGCGCGGGCGAAGTGGCCCTGTTTTTCCGTGGTGCGCCACGTGAGGTTCGGCACCTCGTGTGTCCAGGCGAGCGACATCAGCGCGTGCCAGCTCGGATGGAAGTCGACCCAGTCGATGCGGTGGCCGAACCGGTCGTGCGTCTTGAGTTCGGGGGGATGACGGTTGGCCAGGCGCGCCAGCTCCTGCACGCTTTCGTCGCCTGCTACGGCGCCCAGCGCTGCGCAGCGCGATGCGGCCCAGGGGGCTTCGCGCTCTATGGCGGCACGCAGCACCGCATCGCCGCTGAAGGCGTTGAACCCGCTGGCGGGCCGGGCCTGGTTGAGCACCTGGTGCGTGCTGTAGCGGTCGGCGGGCACCTCGAGCATGTCGGGGGAAAGGGGCTTGTTCATGCGCGTCTCCGGGAAAGTCGTTGAACCGTGGCGGGGGCGGCCGCCACGCTGGCGCAGGCCAGCCGGGCGATCTGGTCGGCCAACATGGCCACGTCATGCTGGTCGTTGTCCGTGTGCTCGTGCTGCGGGCGGCTCAGTGGAGACAGCGGGCCGATCAACCCTTCCATGAACCCGCCCACGATGACCGAGGCGGCAATGTCGGGCTGCACATCGCTGCGCATTTCTGCGGAGCGCTGCCCGGATGCGACGATGGAGCGGATCACCTCGCTGATCGCGGCGCGGTAAGTCAGCCGGGCCGCGTCGATCTCCTTGTCGCACGGCTCTGCGATGAGCGCGTAGGCCAGGCGCGGGTTGCGCATGGCGCGCTTCACGAAAGTCGCCACGGCGGCGTGCAGCCGGATGGTGGCGGTGCCTTCCGCCTGCGCCATCTCGGTCAGCACATCCACTTCGCGCTGAGACACCCGCGACAGCACTTCCGCGAAAAGCTCCGCCTTGGACGGGAAGTAGCGGTACACCGTGCCGGTGGCCATGTCCGCCGCCGCCGCGACGCTGGCGACCTGCGCCTCTTGCCAGCCCCCTTCGCTCACCAGGGCGCGAGCGGCTTCCAGGATGCGGCTGCGGTTGTCTTGCAGGCGCGCTTCAACGGCAGGGGTTTGGCGGTAGGCCATGAAGAAGTGAATTTGGATTCATTTTTCTGGGTGAATGCTAATTCACTCCTTCATCGGGTGCAAGGCTCCAGCGCTGCACCGTTCTGGAGGGCTGCGTGGTCCCGCTAGGGGCGGGACTGGCGCCATGGAATGAAAAAAGCCCGCAGGCGTGTGGCCTGCGGGCTTGGGGTGGGTGTTGGGCGCGCGAGGCGCCCGGCCCGATCAGCGCTGGGCGAGCGGCTTGACGTCGCGGCGCACCGAGCCGGTGAAGAGCTGGCGGGGGCGGCCGATCTTGTACTCGGGGTCGCCGATCATCTCGTTGAGCTGGGCGATCCAGC
>JAYSFC010000024.1:0-36019 GCA_041913505.1 Acidovorax sp. | reverse complement strand
CCGACTTCACGCGGACCTTCACGTTGTAGTCCACCACGCGCTTGACAGGGACCAAGACCTTCATTGCTGCGGCTCCTCGAGTTGGTTGAATTGACGTTTACGTAAACTGGAACATTTTATGCCGCGCTGCAGCAGATGGGCCAGATTTTGGCCCCGCGCTGCACATTGGCACAAAAAAGAACGATCGTGCTTTTTGTGGATTATAGGCGAGGCCAAGCCGCCATCCGCCCCATGGGCTGTCACCTTTGGAGCGCTCACTCCAGCCCGTGCTGGCGCGCGGGCACCTGGCCGTCGGCCCAGTGCACCACGCGTTGCGGATAGGGAATGTCGATACCGTTCGCGCGCAAGGCGCGCAGGATGGCCAGGTTGATCTGCGAGCGCAGGCCCAGCAGGCCGTTCTCGGGATCGTTGATCCAGAACCCCACGGTGAACTCCAGCCCGTCGGCGCCAAAGGCCGACAGCGCCACGCTCGGCTCCGGGTCGCGCAGGACGCGCGGGCTCACGAGCGCGGCTTCGGCCAGCAGGCGCATGACGAGGTCCACATCGCTGTCATAGCCCACGCTGACCACGGTGGAATGCCACACGCGCGGATCGGCCAGCGAGAGATTCTCGACCCGGCTCGTGATGAGCATTTCGTTGGGCACAATGGACTCGCGCCCCACGCCCGATCGGATCACGGTATAGCGGCCCGTGATGTCGGTGATGCGGCCCTCGAAGTTGTCCACGCGCACGTTGTCGCCGATGCGCACACTGCGCTCGGCCAGGATCACGAAACCGCTCACGTAGTTGGCCGCGAGTTTCTGCAGGCCGAAGCCGATGCCCACGCCCACCGCGCCGCCCAGCACCGACAGCGCCGTGAGGTCGATGCCCACGGCCGAAAGCGCAAAGATCAGCCCCAGGAACAGCAACAGCGCGCGCGTAGCATTCGAAAGCGCCTTGCGCACCGACAGACTGCTGCCCGTGGCAGAACGCAGCAGGCGCGCCTCGATGGCCGACGAGATCCACAACGCCACGATAAGTACGGCCGCGGCCGTAACCACGCCCTCGATCAGCGTGCGCACCGACATGGTCGTGCTGCCCACCTTCCAGGTGATGTCCTCGAGATCGCTCATCAACAGGGGCAGCAGTCCTGTCACCCACAGCACCATGCCCACCCAGCCCACCCAGGAAATCGTGCGCTCGATGGGGCGCACCCAGGCCGATTGCGGAAACGCCACCTGCAGCACCTTGGCGCCGATGCGGATCACCACCAGCGCGATCAGCGCGGGAATGGCCACCTTGAAGGCCGCCAGCGGCAGCCATAGCAGCAGCACGGACCGCGCCACGTAGCCGAGCCCGAGCAGCGTGAGGGGAAACAGCACACCGTCGAACACCTCATGGCCGAACAGGATGGAATGCGGGTTGGCTTGGCGCAGCCCGCGCCGCACACCCGTCACGATGAGCCAGGCCAGCCCCACGCAAAGGGCCAGTGCGCCCAGCTCGATGAGCACAGTGGGCTGCGACAGGGCCTCGAACCAGTGGCCGACGTCGTCGAACATCGGCTTGTCTGCGGCAATGGGCGCCCTCATGCCTTCCACGCGGGCTTGCGCTTTTCGGCAAAGGCGCGCGCGCCCTCCTGTGCAGCCTCGTCCATCATGTTGGTCGCCATGGCCTGGCCCGCAAGCTGGTAGGCCGCGTCGAGCCCCAACTCGCGCTGCTGGTATACGAGGGCCTTGCCCATGGCCACGGCCACGCGTGGCTTGTCGAGGATGGACAGCACGAGCTTCTCGACTTCGGCGTCGAGCGCCTCGGGCGCCACCACGCGGTTCACCAGCCCCTGGTCCAGCGCGGTGCGTGCATCGATGAAGTCGCCCGTGAGCAGCATCTCCATGGCGCGCTTGGCCGGCACGTTGCGCACCAGCGGCACGCTGGGGGTAGCGCAGAACAGCCCATAGTGGATGCCGCTTGTGGCAAAGCTCGCTGCCTCGCTGGCCACGGCCAGGTCGCACTGCGCGACGAGCTGGCAGCCCGCAGCCGTGGCCATGCCCTGCACGCGCGCGATCACGGGCACGGCGAGCTTGTGGATGGACAGCATCATGCGGCTGCACTGCGCGAACAGTTGCTGGTAGTAGGCCAGCTCCGGGTGGGCCGCCATGTCCTTGAGGTTGTGGCCCGCGCAGAAGGCGCGGCCGTTGGCGGCCAGCACCACCACGCGCGCGGACTCGTCGCGCGCCACGTCATCCAGCGCCTGCTGCAGCGCAGCAAGCATTTCGGCGCCCAGGGCGTTGAAACGCGCCGGATCGTTGAGCGTGAGGGTGACCACGCCGCGCGCATCGCGGGTGGTCTGGACCAGGGAGTCTGTGGCGGTTGGGGTCATATCGGGTTCAAAGGTCGGCGAGAACGCGCACATGGGCCTCGACGCTGCGCGCGAGGGGGCCCATCACATAGCCTCCTTCGAGGCAGGAGACGATACGCCCCTGCGCAAAGCGGCGCGCGATGTCCTTTACGCGGTGCGTGATCCAGGCGAAGTCCTGCTCGGTCAGGCCGAGCTGGCCCATGTCGTCCTCACGGTGGCCGTCGAAGCCGGCGCTCACGAAGATCATCTCGGGCCGGAAAGCCTCCAGGCGCGGGATCCACATCATCTCGATGATCTCGCGGATGTCCATGCCCCGCGTGTAGGCGGGCACCGGCACATTGCACATGTTGGCCGCGGGGTGCTGGTCGCCGCTGTAGGGGTAGAAGGGGTGCTGGAAAATACCGCACATCAGCGCGCGCGGGTCGTTCGCGAGGATGTCCTCGGTGCCGTTGCCGTGGTGCACGTCAAAGTCCACCACTGCCACGCGCTGCAGGTTGTAGCGCTGCAGCGCGTACTTGGCGGCGATGGCCACATTGTTGAAGAAGCAAAAACCCATCGCCTTGTGGCGCGTGGCGTGGTGCCCGGGGGGGCGCACCAGGCAGAACGCGTTTTCCAGCTCGCCGGCCATCACCGCGTCGGTGGCGGCGAGCGCAGCGCCCGCGGCATGCAGCGCGGCCGACCAGGTATGGGCGTTGATCGAGGTGTCGGGGTCCACCTGCGTGTGCGCGGGGCCGCCGGCCATTTGCTCCTCGACGAGCCGGTCCGTGAGGCCGCGCAGCGCCGCCACATGCATGCGGTCGTGCGCGAGCTCGATGTCGGCAAGCGATGCCTCGGGTGCCTCGCGGTGTTCCAGCGCATCGGACACCCCCGTCACCAGCAGCCGGTCCTCGATCGCATCCAGCCGTTCGGGGCATTCCGGATGGCCCGGCCCCATCTCGTGTTTCCAGCATTCCCGATGGGTGTAATAGCCCGTCTTGCTCACAGTCATGTCCCCCGTGTGTCGTTATTTTCGGATAACGTCGCGCCATGCACGCACAACACAAAATCAAATCGCTTCTGGACCAGCTTAACACGGTGATCGTCGGCAAAAGCGCCCAGGTGCAGGACTGCGTGGCCTGCCTGCTGGCAGGGGGGCACCTGCTCATCGAGGACGTGCCGGGCGTGGGCAAGACCACGCTGGCCCACGCGCTCGCGCGCACCTTCGGCCTGCAGTTCTCGCGCGTGCAGTTCACGGCCGACCTCATGCCCAGCGACCTCACGGGCGTGTCGGTCTACGAGCGCGGCAAGGAGGCCTTCGTGTTCCACCCCGGCCCCGTGTTCGCCCAGGTGCTGCTGGCCGACGAGATCAACCGCGCCAGCCCCAAGACGCAGAGCGCCCTGCTCGAAGCCATGGAGGAAAAGCAGGTCTCGGTAGAGGGCGAAACGCGTGCGCTGCCCCACCCGTTCTTCGTGATCGCCACCCAGAACCCGCACGACCAGTTGGGCACCTTCGCGCTACCCGAGAGCCAGCTCGACCGCTTCCTCATGCGCATCTCGCTGGGCTACCCCGACCGCGCCGCCGAGCGCCTGCTGCTCGCGGGCGCCGACCGGCGCGACATGGTCGATTCGATGCTGCCGCTGTTGTCCGAGGACGAACTGGCCCAGTTGCAGCGCAAGGTGCTGGCCGTGCACACCTCCGAGCCGCTGCTGGCCTATGTGCAGGACCTCATCGCCGCCACGCGCTCGGGCCGCTGGTTCCTGCAGGGCCTGTCGCCGCGCGCGGGCATCGCGCTGGTGCGCGCGGCCAAGGCCCAGGCGCTCATCAACGGGCGTGACTATGTAGCACCCGACGACGTGCAGGCTGTGCTGCCCCAGACCATCGCCCACCGCCTCGTGCCCGTGGGCGACGCGGGGCGCGGCGCCGTGGAGCAGGTGCGCGCCATGGTTGAGGCCACGCCGCTGCCCTGATGGCCCACGCCCTGCCCCTGCCCGCCGCGCTGAACCCGCTGGCCGCCGTGCGCCGGCGCTTCCAGCGCTGGTGGCAAACGCGCCTCGCGCCCACCGACACGCTCGTGCTCACGCAGCGCAACGTCTACATCCTGCCCACGGGCGCGGGCTGGATGCTGGCGCTCACGCTGCTCGTGCTGCTCGTGGCGTCGATCAACTTCCAGCTCAACCTGGGCTACCTGCTCACTTTCCTGCTGGCCGGCAGCGCCGCCGTGGGCATGCACCTGTGCCATGCCACGCTGCGCGGCACCCAGCTGCGCCTGCAGCCGCCCGAGCCCCAATTCATGGGCCAGAGCGCCACGCTGACCGTGGAGCTCTCGAGCGTGCGGCGCACGCCACGCCACGGCATCGCGCTGGCCACCTACGGCCACGAAGGCCCCACACCTTGGGCCTGGACCGACGTGCCCGCCCAAGGCACGGCCACGGTGCACATCGGCTTTCGGCCCGCACGCCGTGGGCTGCACCCGGTACCGCTGCTCACGGCCGAAACGCGCTTTCCGCTAGGCACCTTCCGCGTCTGGACCTACTGGCGCCCCGCCTCGCAGGTGCTGGTCTACCCCGCGCCCGAAGTGCCGCCGCCCCCGCTGCCCGCAGGCGAGCCGCGCGGGGGCGGCGCGGGCAGCGCCCGCACGGCCGGCGTGGGCGAGTTCGAGGGCGTGCGCGCCTACCGGCGGGGCGACCCGCTCAAGCTCGTGGTCTGGAAAAAAGCCGCCAAGTCTTTCGCCACGGGGAGCGACGACCTCGTGAGCCGCGACGCGCTGCAGACCCAGCGCTACGAACTGTGGCTCGACGTGAACCGCGCCGGGCTGCCGGATCCCGAGGCGCGCATCGCCCGCGTGACGGCCTGGGTGCTGCAGGCCGACCGCCTGGGCCTGACCTGGGGCCTGCGCCTGCCCGGCGGCGCGGAGATTGCCCAGGGCGAAGGCCCCCAGCACCGGCGCCGCTGCCTGGAGGCACTGGCGCTGTGCTGAAGCCATTGACTGCCCTGCCCCGCGAAGCGCGGGACACGCTGTTCCTGCTCGGCGTGGTGGCGTGGATCGTGGCGCCGCTCATGGGCCACCTGCCGGGCTGGGCCAGCGCATTCGCGTTTGCCCTGCTGCTGTGGCGCGGCGCCCTGGCCTGGCCCGGCCCAGCCGGCCTGCGCCCCCTGCCCAGCCGCTGGGTGCTGGGCGCGCTGCTGCTGCTCGCCGTGGGAGCCACGCTGGCCACGCACCGCACGATCGTGGGGCGCGACGCGGGCGTCACGCTGATCGTGCTGCTGCTCGCGCTCAAGACGCTGGAGCTGCACGGCAGGCGCGACGCCATGGTCATCTTCTTCCTGGGCTTCTTCACGATGCTCAGCAACTTCTTCTTCTCGCAATCGCTGCCCACGGCGGCAGCCATGCTGGTGGCGCTGCTGGGGTTGCTCACGGCGCTGGTCAACGCCCACATGCCCGTGGGCCGGCCGCCGCTGGCCGCCTCAATGCGCACCGCAGGCACCATGGCGCTGCTGGGCGCTCCCATCATGGCGCTGCTCTTCGTGCTGTTCCCGCGCATGGCGCCGCTGTGGGGCGTGCCGAGCGACCCGCAGGCCGGGCGCAGTGGCCTCTCGGGAGAGATGCGCGTGGGCAGCATTGCCGAGCTCGCGCTCGACGACACCGTGGCGATGCGCGTGCGCTTTCTCACCCCGGGCAACGCCCCCCCGCCGCAAGAGCAGCTCTACTTTCGCGGCCCCGTGCTGAGCCTGTTCGACGGGCGCGAGTGGCTGGCGCCGTCGTCGCGCAACGCGCGCGAATTCGACTGGCGGCCGCCCACGCCGGCCCAGCTCGAGGTCGAGGGCGAGCCGCTGCGCTACGAGACCACGCTGGAGCCCAGCCAGCGCCCCTGGCTGCTCGTGCTCGACGCCGCGCGCGAGCGGCCCGTGCTGCCCGAGGGCACCACGGCCTTCCAGTCGCCCGATCTCCAATGGGTCGCCAACCGCCCCGTCACCGCCGTGCTGCGCTACCTGGCCGAGAGCTACCCGCACTTTCGCCACGGGCCGCGCGAGCGCACGCCTCTGTTGGGGGCCTACACCGCGCTGCCGCCAGGACTCAATCCGCGCACGCAGGCCCTGGCCGCCGAGATGCGCGCCGACCCGCGCCTGGCGCAAGGCGGCACGCAGGCGCTCATCAACGCCGCGCTCACCCGCCTGCGCACGGGCGGCTACACCTACACGCTGGATCCCGGCGTCTACGGCGAGCACACGGCCGACGAATTCTGGTTCGACCGCAAACAGGGCTTTTGCGAACACATCGCCTCGGCCTTCGTCGTGCTGATGCGCGCCATGGATGTGCCCGCGCGCATCGTCACGGGCTACCAGGGCGGCGAGCGCAACGCCGTGGACGGGTACTGGACCGTGCGCCAGAGCGACGCCCATGCCTGGGCGGAGGTCTGGATCGCAGGCCAGGGCTGGGTGCGCGTGGACCCCACGGGCGCGGTCTCGCCCGGCCGCGTGGGGCAGTTCCAGCGCCTGCGTGCGCCGCAGGGCGCGTTCGCCAACGCCATGGGCACCGTCATCAGCCCCGGCGCGGCGCAGCAGCTGCGTGCGCTCTGGGAGGCCGTGAACAACGGTTGGAACCAGTGGGTGCTCAACTACACGCAGGGCCGCCAGCTCGACTTGCTCCAGTCGATGGGCTTCGAGTCGCCGAGCTGGCAGGACCTCGTGCGGCTGCTCGCAGGCCTCGTGGGCGTGGCAGCACTGGCCGGCGCGCTCTGGGCGCTGTGGGAGCGTGGCCGCCAGGACCCCTGGGTGCGACTGCTCGCGCAGGCCCGCGCACGGCTTGCGCGCGCGGGCCTGCCCCTGCCCGCCCACCTGCCGCCGCGCGCCATGGCCGAGCGCGCGCGGGCACAATTCGGCACCGACGCCGACGCCGTCAGCGCCTGGCTGCTGCGGCTCGAACAATCGCGCTACGCGCCCGCCGCCGCCCCCGCACTGGGCGCGCTGCGCCGCGAATTGCGCACACTGCGCTGGCCCACCACCGCCCCATGATGAACCGACTGCCCGCCATCGCAATTGCTCTTATTTTGATAGCATCATCCACCCAGGCGATGCCGACATCAAAGCATAAACACCCCAAGAAACTCCCCACCAAGACCGCAAGCGCCCCGGCCCGGGGCACCACGCCCTATGCCACGCGTGCGGAAGCCATGCAGTTCGCCGACGATGTGGCCGCGCGCCGCGACCTCGACCGCGAATGGGTGCGCCAGGCCATCGGCCAGGCGCGCTTCCTGCCCCAGGTGCCCCAGCTCCTGCTGCCCCCGCCCCAGGGCACGGCCAAGAACTGGCGCGTGTACCGCAGCCGCTTCGTCGAACCCATCCGCATCCGCGCGGGCGTGCGCTTCTGGCAGGAGAACGCCGACGCCCTGGCGCGCGCTGAAGCGCAGTACGGCGTGCCGGCCGAGATCATCGTGGGCATCATCGGCGTGGAGACGATCTACGGCCAGCAGATGGGCAACTTCCGCGTGATGGACGCGCTGGCCACGCTGGCCTTCGACTTCCCTGCCGCGCACCCGCGCGCGGCGGAACGCCAGGCCTTCTTCCAGCGCGAGCTGGAGCAGTTCCTGAGCCTCGCCAACCGCACCGGCATCGACCCGTTCACGCCGCGCGGCAGCTACGCGGGCGCCATGGGCCTGGGCCAGTTCATGCCGTCGAGCTGGGTGCGCTACGCGGTCGACTTCGACGGCGACGGCCGCATCGATCTGTTCGGCAGCCCCGCGGACGCCATCGGCTCGGTGGCCAACTACTTCAAGCAGCACGGCTGGGTCACGGGCATGCCCACGCATTACGCCGTCGCGTTCGACCCCGCCACGCTGCAGCTTGACACGCTGCTCGCGCCCGACATCCTGCCCAGTTTCAGCGCGGCCAGCATGGCGGCCAAGGGCGCGCTCGTGCAAGGCGAAGGGGCCCAGCACCCCGGCCAGCTCGCCCTGGTGGAATTGCAGAACGGCGCCGACGCGCCGAGCTACGTGGCCGGCACCGAGAACTTCTACGCGGTCACGCGCTACAACTGGTCGAGCTACTACGCCATGGCGGTGATCGAGCTGGGGCGTGCCGTAGCGGTTGAACGCGGTCGCTGATGCGGACGGCGACCCAGCGGAGTATCAGCGGCCTTTGATGTCCACGAAGAAATGGTCGGCGTACTGAACGCCGCCCCATCCGTTCGCTGCAAACACCGACACCACGTTGGCCTTGCCTTTCTCCTTGAACATGCTGAAGTTCTTCTGGTCGCCGATGGTTTCGAACTTCTTGTCGGCCCGCAGATCTTTGTCGCGCTTGCTGGCAATCTGCGAGGTGCGCGGCAGACTCTCCACCGTGTAAACCATGACCTGTGCGGCGCCCTCAACCTTCATGAAGCTGTAGTTGACAAACCGATCCTCGTTAACGAGCGAGAGATACATGAACTTATGGGGCGAGTCTTTCAGAAGACTCTTATCGAGCGTGCCGTTGTCAAAGAACTTGTAGACCCAGTCCTTGTCCTTCATATTAGGCTGCAGAACCGTCTTGTAGACCGTTACTGCATCTTCCTCGGATAGCGCCAGGGCCGAAACCAACTGCTCGATAACCCTCTGCTCTTCCTTGCTGAGCGAGTGAATTTCACTCAATGCAAAGGAAGACAGGTGCGCCAACCCCAGAAGCAGCGCGATACAGAACTTTTTCATCAGACCTTTTCCATCAACGTAAACAAAAGCGCACCCCCACACCGTGCGCTTGGTGCGGCGCATTTGTACTTAATGTTACATAAGAAACAAATGGACGCACATCAACCTGCACGTCCGCCCGCAACCGGGTGCTCAGTACCGCTGCATCTGGCAGCTCGTCGGCTGCACCGCCTTGTCCGCCGCGATCTGCCGCACCACGCGGAAGCCATAGCCCGAGCCCTCCACGTCGAACTTCACGCCGGGTGTGCCCTGCCTGTCCATCACGCCCACAGCCAGGGCTTGCTGGAACTGGTGGTCCGCCGCGCGCATGGCGCCGGCCTGGCCCGATAGCTGCACACTGGCCTTCTCCAGCGCGCGGGCTACAGCCACGGTGTCGGTGCTGCCCGCGCGCTCGATGGATTGGGCCAGGGCCTCCACCATGAGCTGCATGCGCATGTGCACGTAGTCGTCGGCGGGCTTGGGAAAGCGTTCGCGGAAGGCGCGATAGAACGCCTCGCTGCCCGGCGTGGGCACGTTGGGCAGCCAGTCGGCCACGGCCACCACCTTGCCCACGCCCGCGTCGCCCAGCGCAGCCGGGGCGCCCAGCGCGTTGCCGTAGAAGGTGTAGAAGCGCCCTTCGTAGCCCACGTCGCGCGCGGCCTTCACGAGCAAGGTAAGGTCATTGCCCCAGTTGCCCGTGATGACGGCCTGCGCGCCGCTGGCCTTGATCTTCACGGCGTAGGGCGCGAAGTCCTTCACGCGGCCCACGGGGTGCAGCTCGTCGCCCACCACGGCCACGTCGGGGCGCTGCGCGGCGAGCTGTCGCTTGGCCTCGCGCAGCACGGCCTGGCCGAAGCTGTAGTCTTGGCCGATCAGGTAAACGCTCTTGACGCTCTTGTCCTCGCGGATCACGTCCATGAGCGCGGCCATGCGCATGTCGGCATGCGCGTCGAAGCGGAAGTGCCAGAAGCTGCACTTCTCGTTGGTGAGGGCGGGGTCGACGGCCGCGTAGTTGAGGAACAGCACGCGCTTGCCGGGCTCGCGCTCGTTGTGCTTGTTGATGGCCTCGATGAGCACCGCCGCCGTGGCCGACGAGTTGCCCTGCATGACGATGCGCACGCCGTCGTCGATGGCCGCGCGCAGCGCCGACAGCGCCTCCTCGTTCTGGCCCTTGCTGTCGTAGCGCTCCACGGCCAGAGGGCGGGCGCCACCCGCACTTTCGGGCAGCTTCACGCCGCCGCGCGCATTCACGCGCTCGGTGGCCCAGACGATGTTGCGATACACGGCCTCGCCGGTGTTGGCGAACGGGCCCGACAGGCTCTCGATGAGCGCGAGCTTGATAGGCTGGGGCTTCTGTTGCGCCAGCGCCGCGCCGCATGCAGCCAACGCACATAGCGCCGCAGCGCTCCATTTCAAGGCCTGGCGCCGCAATTTATTCATGCTTGGATTCCTCTTGAAAAGCGACGCAGCCCACTTACCTGTTCCGCTAGCGGCGACCACGTCGAGAGCCGCGCAGTGTATAGGTATAGGAGAAAAACCCATGATCTTCGCACCCGTGATCCGCCGCAACACCTTCGCCCCCCGCCCCGCCGATCTGGCCCTGCAGCGCTTCCTGCAAGGCGCGCTGGGCGCCACCGCGCAAGGCGCCGGCCACCACTGCCGTGATGTCCAGGTGCAGCAGGACGACAAGGCCGTGACCCTGCAGCTCGATGTGCCGGGCCTGACGCGCGAGCAGTTGCAGATCGAGATCGACGGTGCCGTGGTGCGCCTGCAGAGCGTGGAGGGCGCCCCGCGCCAGGTGCGCCGCGCCTGGGAGCTGCCCGTGGAAGTCAACGCCGCCGCCAGTTCCGCAAAGCTGGAAAACGGTGTGCTCACGCTGACCCTGGCCCGCGTGCAGCCCGAAAGCCGCGCCACGCGCCTGACCATCGACTGAGCTGGCTCATAAACTCCTGTTTTGATAGCAAAAAAGGCCCTGTGCGTAAGCGCATAGGGCCTTTTTGACGCCAAACCGACCTTTCAGCCCCGCGGCAGCGGCGCCACGGTATGCGGCCTGCTATTCATGGCGCAGCGCATCGATGGGGTCCATGTGCGCGGCTCGGCGTGCCGGGAAGTAGCCGAACACGACGCCAATGCCCGCCGAGAACAGGAAGGACAGCAGGTTCACGCCGGGGTTGAACAGGTAGGGCACCCCCATCAAGGCCGACAGCCCCACCGAGGCCAGCGTGGCCAGCACGATGCCCACCAGGCCCCCGAGTGCCGCGAGCACCACGGCCTCGATCAGGAACTGCATCAGCACCTCGCGCTCGAGCGCACCGATGGCCAGGCGCAGGCCGATCTCGCGCGTGCGCTCGGTCACGCTCACGAGCATGATGTTCATGATGCCGATGCCGCCCACCAGCAGGCTCACGGCCGCCACCGCGCCCAGCAGCATGGTCATGACCTTGGTGGTGCCCGAGAAGGTGTCGGCCAGCTGCTTGGTATCGAGCACGTTGAAGTTGTCCTCGTCCGTGTCGGAGAGCTTGCGCAACTCGCGCAGCAGCTGCGCCAGCGCCTGCTTGACGCGTGTGGGGTCGCTGCCGTCCTGCATGGAGACGAGCAGCGTGTTCACGCGGGTGTTGCCCGTCACGCGGCGCTGCAGGGTCTTGAGCGGCACCAGCACCATGTCGTCCTGGTCGTTGCCGAACGCGCCCTGCCCCTTGGAGGCCAGCAGCCCCACGATCTCGCACGAAAACGCCTTCACCCGCAACTGCTCGCCCACCGGGTCGCGGCCGCCGTACAGCTCGCGGTGGATGGTTTCGCCGATCAGGCACACGGCCGCGCCGGCGCGCAGCTCGGCATCGGAGAACGCGCGCCCCTCGCGCACCGTCCAGTTGCCGGTTTCCAGCCAGGCGTTGGTGCTGCCGATCACGCTGGTCGTCCAGTTGCGGCCGCCCGCCACCACAGTGGTGCTGGTGCGGGCCTCGGGCGCCACGGCCAGGATGCCGCCGATCTGCTGCGCGATCACATCGGCATCGGTGTCCTTGAAGGCCGGCGCGCCGGCGCCGCCGCCCGGCCCCATGCGCTGGCCCGGGCGCACCTGCAGCAGGTTGGTGCCCAGGCTGGAGATCTGGTTTTGTACCGCCACCGTGGCGCCGTTGCCCAGGGTCACCATGGTGATTACGGCGCTGACCCCGATCACGATGCCCAGCACCGTGAGGAAGGAGCGCATGAGGTTGCGCCGGATGGAGCGCAGCGCCAGCCAGATGGTGTTGAACAGCATCAGCGCGCCTCCCCTTGCGCCGCGGCATCTGCCGGCGCGGTTGCCGGGGCGGCCTTGCGCTCGCCCGTAGGGTGCGCATTGCGCTCGTCGCTGGCGACCACGCCGTCCACGAAGCGCACGATGCGGCGCGCATAGCTGGCCATGTCCGGCTCGTGCGTGACCATGAGCACGGTGATGCCCTGATCGGTATTGAGCCGCCACAGCAGCTCCATGATCTCGTGGCTGCGCTGGGAGTCGAGGTTGCCCGTGGGCTCGTCGGCCAGCAGCACCTCGGGCTCGGTCACGATGGCGCGGGCGATGGCCACGCGCTGCTGCTGCCCGCCCGAGAGTTCGGAAGGCGTGTGGTGCTCCCACCCTGCCAGCCCAACGGCCGCCAGCGCCTTGGCGGCAGCGGCATGGCGCCGCGCGGCCGACTCGCCCCGGTACAGCAGGGGCAGCTCCACGTTCTCCTGCGCCGAAGTGCGCGCCAGCAGGTTGAAGCCCTGGAACACGAAGCCGAAATAGCGCCGCCGCAGCAGCGCCCGCTCGTCGCGCGAGAGCGCCTGCACCGGCACGCCGCGAAACAGGTACTCGCCCGCGGTGGGCCGGTCCAGGCAGCCCAACGCGTTCATGGCGGTGGACTTGCCCGAGCCGCTCGGCCCCATGATGGCCACGAAGTCGCCCTGCGCGATATCCAGGTCCACCCCCTTGAGCGCCTGGAACGCCAGGGCGCCCTCGCCATAGACTTTGGTGACGCCGCGCAGCCGGATCAGCGGAGCGGCCGATGCATCCGCCATCATGGCGCCTTGGCCGCCCGCTGGTCGGTGATGACCTGCACGCCCGGCGCCAGGCCTTCGCCCTGCACTTCGGTCACGCGGCCATCGCTGATGCCCACGTTCACGTTCACGGCGCGCGGCTGGCCGTTGTCCAGCAGCCAGATCTGGCGTGCCTGGCCCTGGGCCTTGTCGCCGGCCGTGCGCGGGGCCCGGCTGGTGCTGGGCGGGCGCGGCAGCAGCTGCGAAACGATGCCGCCGCTGGCCCCCGGCCGCGCGGCCGGCGCGGCGTCGACCGTGGAAGGGGCAAAGCGCAAGGCGGTGTTGGGAACCAGCAGCACGTCCTTGCGCTCCGTCGAGGTGATGGTGGCCGCCGCCGTCATGCCGGGGCGCAGGCTCAGGTCGGTGTTGTCCACGTCCAGCCAGGTAATGTAGGTGACCACGTTGTCGGTCTTGGTGGAACCGAACGACACGCGCGTGACCTCGGCCGGATAGCGCCGCGAGGGGTAGGCACTCACGGTGAACGTGGCTTTCTGCCCGGTGCGCAGCGCGCCCACGTCGGCCTCGTCCACGTTCACATCCAGGCGCAGCCGCGTGAGGTCCTCGGCCACGGTGAGCAACGTGACGGCCTGCAGCGAGGCGGCCACGGCATTGCCTGGCTCCACGCTGCGGGCCAGCACCACGCCGTCGATGGGCGAGCGGATCGACGCCTTGGAGAGGTTGGTTTCGTCGGTGTAGAGCGCGGCCCGCGCATCCTGCACCGTGGCCTTGGCGCTGGCCTCGTCGGCCAGGGCGCGGTCCAGCGTGGCGCGGCCGGTGTCCAGCTCAGCGGCCGAAGGCACCTTGCCGCCCGACAGGCGCGCCACCTCCTCCAGGCGCGCCAGGCTTGCGCGGGCCTCCTGCGTGGTGGCCGCGGCCTGCGCCTGCCGCGCCTGTGCCGACGCCAACGAGGCGCGTGAGCGCGCCACCTGGGCTTCGAGCTTGGTGGGGTCCAGCTCCAGCAGCACCTGGCCCTTGCGCACGCGGTCGTTCACATCCACCCGCACCGTGCGCACCGTGCCCGACAGCTCGCTGCCGATCGTGACCGAGCGCGTAGGCTGCAGCGTGCCGTTGGCCGACACCTGCAGCGTGATGCTGCCCCGCCGCACCTCTTCGGTCACGAATTGCGGGGCCGCCCGCGCCTGGCGCGCGCCCTGCCAGTAGGCCATGCCACCCAGCGCGGCCGCCAGCAGAACCACCCCCGTCCAGAGCGAGGGCCGGCGCCACCAGGGGCGGCGCACGGTGGAGCCCAGCAGCGCCGTGAGATCCGCGGAGGCCGCCGTCGATGAAGAAGGGGTAGGAGAGGAATCGGTCATGGTGTCGGGCTCAGGGGCGGCGGGCATGGCGGGGCGGGGTATCAGTGCCGGCGCCGGTGTCGGCACTCTGCCAGCCTCCGCCCAGCGCCTTGTACAGGCGCACATGGTCCGCCGCCAGCGCGGTCTGGGTGGTGACGACGCTGTCTTGCGTGGAAAGTTGCGTGCGCTGGGTTTCCAGCACCGTTTGGAAATCGATGAGCCCGCTGGCATAGCGCTGCTGCGCCAGCAGGGCCGCGTTGCCGGCGGCCTCGGCGGCGGCCTGCAGGCGGGCCAGGCGGTCACTGTCGCCCTGCAGGGCGGCCAGGGCGTCCTCCACATCCTGCAGCGCGCCCAGCACGGCGGCCTCATAGGCCACGCGCGCCTGCTCGAGTGCGGCCTCCTGCGAACGCACCTGCGCCCGCGCGGCGCCGCCGTCCAGCAAAGGAACGGACACACCCGCCAGCAAGGCCCCGGTGCCTGCGCCAGAGCCGGTAAGCGCGCCCAGCGTCAGCGCGCGCAGGCCCAGCGAGCCGCCAAGGGAGAAGCTGGGGTAGCGCGCCGCGTCGGCCTGCGCCACACGCGCCAGCGCCGCGCTCACGCCATGCTCGGCCGCGCGCACGTCGGGGCGCTGGCGCAGGGTCTGGGCGGGGATGTCGAGCGCGATGGCGGCCGACGGCAGCGGCAGGGCGCCAGAGGAGCGCAACCGCTCGTCCAAGGCCGCAGGGGCCTGCCCCGTGAGCACGGCCAGCGCGTGGCGGGCCTGTGCCAGGCTGGCCTCCAGCGCGGGCACCTGGGCCGCCGTCTGCTCGGCTGCGGCGCGCGCCTGCTCCACGACCAGCGAGGTGGTCAGGCCTGCCTGCAGGCGCCAGCGGGCAATCTGCAGGGTCTCGCTCTGGCTGTCCAGGTTGCTGCGCGCTATGGCCAGGCGCTGCTGCAGGCCGCGCAGCGTGATGTAGTTCTGCGCCACCTCGGCCGCCAGGCTCACCTGGACATCGGCCAGGCTGGCCTGCGCGGCGGCGGCGTTCCACTCGGCCGCACTCAGACCGGCGCGCAGGCGGCCGAAAAGATCGAGCTCCCACTGCGCATCAAAACCGGCCTGGAACAGGTTGCTGGTGCTGCCGCTGCTGCGGCTGCGCTGGGCGGAGGCCGAGCCATTGACCGCGGGCCGCAAGCCTGCGGCCTGCACATCCACCTGCGCGCGCGCCTGCTGCAGGGTCGCCAGCGCGCTACGCACGCTGGTGTTGGCGCGCAGGGCCTGCTCGATCAGGCCCGTGAGCTGCGCATCGCCGAGCAGCGCCCACCACCGCGCGGTCAATGCCACGCCGTCGGCGGCGGCCTGGGGCTGGGGGCCCGCCCAGGCCGCAGGCACAGAGGCGGCAACGGTGGCAGCCGCGTCCGATGAAGGCGGGGCGCCGACGGTGGCGCAGCCCGCCAGCAAGACGGCGCCCGCGGCAGCGGAGGCCCACCCCTGCGCGCCGCGGCTGCCGGGCCACGCCGCGCGCACTTTCATCCAAGCATGAGGGAACATGCCCGCATTGTGCGGTCCGCGCATGTCCCGCAGCCTCCCGGAACATGAATTCGAAGTAAAGATGCTGCGATGCAGCAACGAAACCGAAAGCCGAAGCGGGCGACTACGCCGCCGAAATCGCGTCGAGCGGCCAGCGCGGCTTCACGTCGAAGGCGTATTCGGTACTCGCCTGCTGGCGGCCCGCCTGCAGGCGCATGGCGGCGGCCATGGCAATCATGGCGCCGTTGTCGGTGCACAGGTGCAGCTCGGGGTAGTGCACGCGCACATGCTGCCTGGAGCAGGCGGCATTGAGCTGCTCGCGCAGCAGGCGGTTGGCGCCCACGCCGCCCGCCACCACCACACGCTTGAGGCCCGTTTCCTGCAGCGCCTTGAGCGTCTTCCTGACCAGCACTTCGACGATCGCAGCCTGGGTGCTGGCCGCCAGATCAGCCTTGCGTTCTTCCAGATGCTCGCCGAGCTTTTTGGCCTGCGTGAGCACGGCCGTCTTGAGGCCCGCGAAGGAGAAATCCAGATCGCCGCTGTGCAGCAGCGGGCGCGGCAGCTTGAAGGCCGCCGGGTCGCCCTGCTCGGCCAGGCGCGACAGCGCGGGCCCGCCCGGATAACCCAGGCCCATGAGCTTGGCCGACTTGTCGAAGGCCTCGCCGGCTGCGTCGTCGATGGTTTCGCCCAGCAGCTCGTAGCGGCCCACGGCATCCACGCGCATGAGCTGGGTGTGGCCGCCCGACACGAGCAGCGCCACGAACGGAAATTCGGGCGGGTCGGCACTCAGGAACGGCGAGAGCAGGTGCCCTTCAAGGTGGTGCACGCCCAGCACCGGCTTGCCGAGCGAGGCGCCCAGCGCGCAGGCCACGCCCGCGCCCACCAGCAGCGCCCCCGCCAGCCCCGGCCCGCGCGTGAAGGCCACCACGTCCACCTCGCGCAGGCTGCGGCCCGATTCGGCCAGCACCGCCTCGGTCAGCGGCAGCACGCGGCGGATGTGGTCGCGGCTCGCAAGCTCGGGCACCACGCCGCCATAGGCCTGGTGCATCTCGATCTGGCTGTGCAGGGCGTGCGCCACAAGGCGGGGCACGGCGTCGCCGCCGCTGGATTCCACCAGGGCCACGCCCGTTTCATCGCACGAGGATTCGATCCCCAGAATCAGCAAACTCATGCCCGCGAGTGTAGACGGCGCCCCCATCCGCGCGCCGGCGCCAGGGCAATCGCTCCCGGCGCCGGCCGGGCCGCTACCAGCGGTCGGAGCGCATGCGCAACTCCCACTGGCCCTTGCGCAGCGCGTACACGCCCACCGCGCCGTAGCGCTGCTCGCCCTTGTCGTCCCAGGTCATGGTGCCCGTGACGGGCGCGTAGCCGTTGATGGCGTGCAGCGCCTTGGTGATGGCCTGGGGGTCGGCCGACTTGGCCTGCTGGATCGCGGCCGAGAGCACGTACATCGCGTCGTAGGTGTAGTGCCCGCCATAGGCCGGGCGCTTCTGGTACACCGCCTGGTACTTGTCGAGAAACTGGCGGCCCGTGGTGAATTCACCGGCTTCGAGCACGGGCGAGGTAGCGTAGACCGCATCCACCAGGCCCATGCCTTTGGTCATGTCGGTGGTCTTGATCGTGTCGCCGCCCAGCAGCGACACGCGCGTGTGGCCGATCTTGTGCAGCGCCTCGAGCAACGCAAGCGCCTGGAAGTCGTTGAGCGTGGAAACGATCACCTCCACCTTCGCCTCCTTGAGCCGCGCAGCCAGTTCGCCGAAGGCCACGGTCTTGTCGTCGAACGACTGGCGCACGGCCACGGCCTTCTTCTCGGCCAGCAACTGCGCGGCCGCACCTTCGGCCAAGCCCTTGCCGTAGGGCGTGCCGTCGTCCACCACGGCATAGCTCGCGGCGCCGAGCTGGGTGGCTGCGAACGCCCCGATCGCGCGCGCCTGCAGCGTGTCGTTGGCCACCAGGCGGAACGTGGTGGGCAGGCTGAGTTGCGTGAACCGGGGGTTGGTGGAAATGGCGATCTGCGCAAGCCCCTTGGCCGCGTAGAGGGGCGCGGCCTCGATGCTCACGCCCGAGTTCAGGTGGCCGATCACCGCCACCACGCCCGCCTCGATCAGTTGCTGCGCCGCCGCCCGGCCCGCGGCGGGGTCGGAGCGGTCGTCCTGCGAAACGATCTCAAGCTTCACGTGCCGGCCGTCCACCACATAGCCGGCCTTGTTGAGCTCGTCCACCGCGAGCTTCACACCGTTGAGCAGATCCTGCCCCAGCGCCCCCAGGGGCCCGGTCAGCGGCTGGGCCACACCGATCTTGAGTGTGTCGGGCACCTTGCCACAGCCCGCAATCAAGCCGCTGGTGGCGGCGAAAGGGGCCAGAGCGAGTCCGGCGGCGAGTCGGCGCCGGTCCATCGAAAAGCTCATGCAAAACTCCATCTCTGTTGAAGGAAAGTGGCCGCAGGTATAGCGGGCAGTCACGCAGCCCCGCCCCCGGGTATGCCCGCAGGATTAGCAAAATTCACGCCCTTGTAATAATTTGTATGGCAATCAGGCATGGGAATTGCAGCAATGGCACCAGCCCTTCTGCACAACCCGCCATGAAATCCACCCTGCACTTCCTTGCCGCCGCCCGCCAATGCGAGATCGGCGAGCTAGAGCAGCTCATGTGCACCTGCGCGCTCGTGAACCTGCTGGGCCGCTTCGTCCATGCGCTGCAAAGGGAGCGCGGACTCTCCAACATCTTTCTCGCCAGCGCGGGTGCGCGCGGCAGCGCCGCGCTGGCCGGGCAGATCGGTGAATGCGAGCGCATCGCGCGCGAGGTGCGGGACGGTTTCGACCACCTCGACACCGCAGCCCGCAGCGCGGATGGGAGCATGGGCCAGGGCGCGCGCCTGTTCAGCCGCATCGCTTACGTGCTGCAGGGCATGGACGCGCTGCCCGCTCTGCGCCAGCGCATCGCGGCTTGCGCGCTCGCCCCCGAAGCCGCCACCGCCGCGTTCGTAAAGCTGGTGGCGGGCCTGCTGGCCGTCGTGTTTGAAGCCGCCGACAGCGCCACCGACCCCGAGATCACGCGTCTGCTCGTGGCCCTGTTCAACTTCATGCAGGGCAAGGAGTTCGCAGGCCAGGAGCGCGCCACGGGTGCGGCAGCGCTCGGCTCGGGCATGAGCGAGGCGCCGCGCCAGCAGCACTGGCTGCACCTCATCGACTCGCAGGAGCGTTGCTTTCAGGTGTTCGCCGAGTTCGCCCCCCCGGCGCCGCAGGCCCTGTGGCGCGAGGCGGGCACGGCCGACGCCACGCTCGCCACCATCGAGCGGCTGCGGCGCGTGGGCTGCACCACCGTGCCGGGCTGTGCACTGGACGTCGAGCTCAGCGAAGCCTGGTTCGACGCCACCACGCGCCGCATGGACGCCCTGCACATTGTTGAAGCCCGGCTCGCCGCCGACCTTCTGCAGCTGTGCGAGCGCAAGATCACCGAAGCCCGCGCCACGCTGCAGACGCTGCTCGGCGCAGGTGCCTCGCCCCCAAGTGGCACGCTTGGCGACGCACCAGAGGCGTTCTTCGACACCGGAACCGCCAGCGACGCGCAGGCCCCGGCAGCGGGCTTCGGTCCGCACCTGGGCCGCTCGGTGCTCGAGCTCGTGCAGGACCAGTCCCAGCGCCTGCAAGCCATGCAGGGCGAACTCGAAACCGTGCGCGCCGCGCTCAGCGAGCGCAAGCTCGTCGAGCGCGCCAAGGGCCTGCTGATGGCGCGGCGCCAGCTCGACGAGGGCGAGGCGCACAAGCTCCTGCGCCAGACCGCCATGAACCAGAACCGCCGCCTGGCCGACGTGGCGCAGGCGGTGCTGTCCATGGCCGATCTGCTGCCCCCCGCACCGGCGGCGGATCGCTGACCCATTTCATGCTGCAGCGCAGCACCAGCATAGTGCGGCCCCGCACCAGAACGCGGACCCACGGGCCCGCCAGGGTGCAGTACACGATGACAAGGCGGCCCGCGCGGCTGGCACGCTTCATGCGCTGACCGAACCGGAGCCCGGCCAACGGCGGCCGGGGCCCAGGCGCCATCGGCGCACCCCACAGGACAACGGCGTCCCTTTCCCCTGCCCCGTGCAGGCCGGAGAAGGACGCCGTTTTTGTTTCATCCGCATGTTGAAAGGACCCCCTGTCATGGCCACGCTCCACGACTTCCACCGATCCGGCCACGCTCCCACGCTGTGGGCCTCGTTCCTCTATTTCGCCTTTTCATGCGGCATCTGGGTCATCAACGGGGCCATGGCCCCGTTCATCAGCGAGACCTACCAGCTCACGCCCGCGCAAAAGGGCGTGATGCTGTCCATCCCGATCTTCGCGGGCGCCCTCATGCGCTTTCCGCTCGGCGTGCTGGCGCAGTACATCGGCCGCAAGAACGCCACGCTGGTCGAGATGGGCGGCATCGCGATCGCCATGGGCTTTGGCTACTTTTTCGTGAACAGCTACCACGGCCTGCTCGCCATGGGCGTGCTGCTGGGCATTGCCGGCGCGAGCTTCGGCGTGGCGCTGTCACTGGGCTCGGGCTCGTTCCCGCCGCGCTACAAGGGCCTGGCCATGGGCCTGGTGGGCGCGGGCAACGTGGGAACGGCCGTGTGCGCGCTGGTCGCGCCGCTGCTGGCGCAGAAGTTCGGCTGGCAGACCGTGTACGGCTTCGCGGCCCTGGGCATCGCCATTCCGATGGCCGTGATGATCGTCTTCGCCCAGGAGCCGCCCGACGTGGCCCGGCATGTAGGCCTGCGCGAGCACATCGCCTGCCTGTTCGAGAAGGATGGATGGGCCTTCAGCCTGATCTACGCTGTGACCTTCGGCGGCTTCATCGGCCTGACCACCTTCCTGCCCAGCTATTTCTACGACCAGTTCGGCGTGAGCAAGGTGCAGGCCGGGCAGCTGACCATGCTCGCGGCTTTTCTGGGTGCGGCGCTGCGCATCTGCGGCGGCTGGCTGTCGGACCACTGGGGTGGCGTGAACACGCTCACGGCCGTGCTCTGCGTGACGGCCGCGAGCCTGGTGCTGTGCGGGCTGTCCGAGAACTCGCTGCCCGCCACCCTGCTGCTCTTCCTGCTGTGCTTCGCGGCACTGGGCGCGGGCAACGGCGCGCTGTTCCAGCTCGTACCGCTGCGCTGGCCGCTCACCACGGCGGTGGCCGGCTCGATGATTGGCGAGATCGGCGCGCTCGGCGGGGGGCTCATCCCCAGCGCCATGGGCCTGTCCAAGCAGTACACGGACTCCTACCTCTGGGGCTTTGTGCTGTTCGCGGCGTGCGCTGCCCTCATGCTGGCGCTCCTGCGCGCGATGCAGATCCGCTGGACGCGCACCTGGGCCGAGCGCGGCGGGCGCGCACGCGTGGCGGCCTGAGGACCAGCCGCCGCCCGCGCGGCAGGAACAACGCGCCCCGTATCAGGCGCGCTGCCCTGTGATGTAGTGCTCGAGCTGCTCGATGATGAATTTCTGCTCGGAGATGATGTCCTTGACCAGGTCTCCGATGGAGATGAGCCCGACGAGCTTGCGCTCGTCGGTCACCACGGGCAGGTGGCGCAGGCGGTTCTCGGTCATGAGGGCCATGCACTCCTCGCTGGTCTGGCTGGGGCGCACGAAGAGCACCTCCCGCGTCATCACGTCGCGCACCAGCGTGGCCGCCGACGTGCGACCCAGCAGCGCGATCTTGCGCGCGTAATCGCGCTCGGTGACGATGCCAACGATGGCGTCGTTCTCCATGACGAGAAGGGCGCCAATGCCCTTGTCGGCCATGCGCCGCAGCGCATCGAGCACTGAATCGGTCGGCGCGATGGTGTGCACCGCGCTGCTGGCTTTGGACTTGAGAATGTCTGCGACAGCGGTCATTGGAGCCTCCCGGAAGAACTCGGTTCTGGGGCCTAGTGTCAACCGAACTCCGCATTCAATGCAACAGGGCCATGGGGGTTTTCGCCCCCATCGCCCCGTGTGTGGAACAAAAAATTACGCAGCCCGTGCGCAGCGCCGCCCTCCCAGCAGGCTGCCGTCGAGCTGGATGAGCCCCGACAGGCCGACCTGGCCCTCACCGCCCAGGCGGCCCCGCACCAGAAAACGTGGCGATGGCCACTCGCGCGAAGCTGTTAACGATTTGCGCCCGGAGCGCCGCGGTGCGCCCCTCAGCCGGCACTGAGCGCAGGCGGCACGGCGCCCTGCGGGCGCGCCTGTGCCTTCATGGCGCGGCGCAGAGCCACGGCGTCGGGTGCTGCGGACTGGGGCCCCGCATCGAGGCGGAACACCTGCACCGTTTCGGCCACGGTCTGGGCCTGGACCTGCAGGGCCATGGCCGAAGCCGCGTTCTGCTCAACCAGCGCCGCGTTCTGCTGGGTGATGGTGTCCAGGTGCGCCACGGCCGAGTTGACCTGCGAGATGCCGCTGAGTTGCTCATTCGAGGCGCTGTGGATTTCGCCGATGAGCACGTTCACGCGGCGCACCAAGCCCAGCGACTCGGCCATGGTCTTCTGCGCCACGTCGGTCTTCTGGTTGCCCTCGTGCACCTTGGCGGCCGAGTCGTCGATGAGCTGGCGAATCTCCTTGGCCGCCGCCAGCGTGCGGTGCGAGAGGCTGCGTACCTCGGCCGCCACCACGGCGAAGCCGCGCCCCTGGTCGCCCGCACGTGCGGCCTCCACGGCCGCATTGAGCGCGAGGATGTTGGTCTGGAACGCGATGCTGTCGATGAGCTGCGTGATCTCGCCGATGCGGCCCGAGGCGGCCTGGATCTGCCTCATGGTGTCGGCCACGCCGTCCACAGCGTCGCTGCTGCGCTCGGCCACCTTGGTGGCCTGCGTGGCCAGTTCAGTGGCCTGGTGCGCGGAATCCGCCGTGTGCTTGACGGTGCCCGTGATCTGCTCCATCGAGGCGGCGGTCTGCTGCAGGTTGCTGGCCTGGGTTTCGGTGCGCGAGGACAGGTCCTGGTTGCCCTGGGCGATCTCGCGCGTGGAGACGCGCATCTTGTCGCTCTCGTCGCGCGCATCGCGCACGATGGACAGCAGATTCACGTTGAGCTGGCCCAGGGCCTTCTCGAGATCGCCCACCACGCCCTTGTGCGTAACCTGGATCGTCTGTGTGAGATCGCCCGCCGCGAGCCGGTTGGCCGTGCGCACCATCTGCGTGAGCGGCGACACCGTGAGCCCATAGGCATAGCCCGTGGCCACCACGGCCACCACGCAGGCTGCAAGCCAGGACAGGCCAGCCCACAGGCCCATGCTCTGCCCACCCACCGTGGCGGCCGCGAAGGCCGCCGCCAACACCACCAGGAAGACCATGCACAGCTTGCCCAGCAGCCCCAGGCCCATGAGCTAGCTCACCCTGCCCCAGAGATTGTTCTTGATGAGATGGCCGGCGCGCAGCACATGGACCTGGCGGCCCGCATCCTTCTCCGCACGCATGGTCTGGTACAGGCGCTCGGCCGCCTGGATCTGCTCGCGCGTGGCCTCGGTGCGCACCGACATGTAGCCCGAGGGCTGATCGCCGTCCATGAGCGGGGTGACATTGGCCATCACCCAGTAATAGTCGCCGTTCTTGCGCCGGTTCTTCACGGGTGCGGACCAGGGCAACCCGCTCGAGATGGTTTCCCACATGTCGCGGAAGGCTTCCTCGGGCATGTCGGGGTGGCGAATCATGTTGTGGGGCTGGCCCAGCAGGTCCTCCCGCTCGTAGCCGCTGACCTCGATGAACATCGGGTTGCAGTAGAGGATGCGGCCCTTGAGGTCGGTGGTCGACACCAGCGTCTGGCCTTTGGGGAACAGGTACTCATGCGTACTGACAGGCAGATTGACTCTCATTGAAACCCCTCCAAGAAAATCTTCAAGCCCCGCCGCAGTCAACCCCCTGCGGTCTGTGTATGTGATCTGGCGCACATGCTAGATGCAAATCCTCACGCTTGAAACAATTATGTGAAGCCAGCCATCCGGCAGCGCACCATGCACGGCAAGCAGGCGGCCGTGCACCAAATCAGCCCACGGCACCGGCCCTGCCACCCGCACCGGCCACCCACGCCACGTCCGTGCCTGCCGACAACCCTGGCACGCACCTTGCATGACCTCGGGCGCGACCACCGACGGTCGCGCGGGGTCCGGTGCAACGGCGGATCGGCCCCCAGGACGAAGGCGTCCCCACGGCTGCGCGAGCTTGACCTGCGCAACCCGTGCGGACGCCTTTTTTGTTTTGTACGTGCGTCGTCCCCTACCGGACGGACAGGGACAGGCGCACTACCGACGGGGGTCACGATGAAAAAATCCAGACTGGTGTTGATTGGCAACGGCATGGCGGGCGTGCGCACGCTCGAGGAACTGCTGAAGATCGCTCCCGATCTCTACGACATCACGGTGTTCGGCGCCGAGCCGCACCCCAACTACAACCGCATCCTGCTGTCGCCCGTGCTCGCGGGCGAGCAGACCGTAGACGAGATCATCCTCAACGACTGGGCCTGGTACGAGGACAACGGCATCGCGCTGCACGCGGGCTGCACCGTCACCGACGTGGACCGTGTGCACCGCGTGGTGCATGCCACCAACGCGGCCGGCGAGCGCGTCAGCACCGGGTACGACCGGCTCATCCTCGCCACGGGCTCCAACCCGTTCATGCTGCCGATCCCGGGCAAGGAGCTGGACGGCGTGCTGGCCTACCGCGACATCGCCGATACCGAGGCGATGATCCGCGCGGCCGCCACGTACCGGCATGCCGTGGTGATCGGCGGCGGCCTGCTCGGGCTGGAGGCCGCCAACGGCCTCATGAAGCGCGGCATGCAGGTCACCGTGGTGCACGCGGGCGAGTGGCTCATGGAGCGCCAGCTCGACGACGTGGCGGGCAAGATGCTGCAGAAGTCGCTGGCCGAGCGCGGCATGCAGTTCCTGATGCAGGCGCAGACCCAGGAGCTGGTGGGCGACGCTGAAGACGGCCAGAGTGGCCGGGTGCGCGCGGTGCGGTTCAAGGACGGCACCGAGGCACCCGCGCAGCTCGTGGTGATGGCCGTGGGCATCCGCCCCAACACGCAGCTGGCCGAGAAGATGCGCCTGCACGTGAACCGCGGCATCGTGGTCAGCGACACGCTGCAAACCACCACCGACGCGCGCATCTACGCCGTGGGCGAATGCGCCGCGCACCGGGGCATTGCCTACGGGCTCGTGGCGCCGCTGTTCGAGCAAGGCAAAGTGCTGGCCAACCACCTGGCCGAATTCGGCATCGGGCGCTACCAGGGCTCGCTCACGTCCACCAAGCTCAAGGTGACAGGCATCGACCTGTTCAGCGCGGGCGACTTCCAGGGCGGCCCGGGAACCGAGGAGATCGTGCTGAGCGACCCGCATGCCGACGGGGGCGGTGTCTACAAAAAGCTCGTACTCAAGGACGACAAGCTCGTGGGCGCGTGCCTCTATGGCGACACGGTGGACGGCAGCTGGTACTTCAAGCTGCTGCGCGACGGGCGCGCCGTTGGCGACATCCGCGACAAACTCATGTTCGGCGAGAGCAACATCGGCGACGGGGGCCACCAGGGCCACAACAAGGCCGCGGCCATGCAGGACAGCGACGAGGTCTGCGGCTGCAACGGCGTGACCAAAGGCACGATCTGCAAGGCCATCAAGGAAAAGGGCCTGTTCACGCTCGAGGAGGTGCGCAAGCACACCAAGGCCAGCGCGAGCTGCGGCTCGTGCACGGGCCTGGTGGAGCAGATCATCATGGCCACGGCTGGCGGCGACTACTCGGCCACGCCCAAGACCCGCGCCCTGTGCGGCTGCACCGACCACGGCCACCAGGCCGTGCGCAACGCCATCCGCGAGCACCGGCTGCTCACCACCGACAGCGTCTTCCGCTTCATGGAATGGCGCACGCCCAACGGCTGCGCCACCTGCCGCCCGGCCGTGAACTACTACCTGATCAGCACCTGGCCCAAGGAGGCCCAGGACGACCCGCAAAGCCGCGCCATCAACGAGCGCAGCCATGCCAACATCCAGAAGGACGGCACCTACAGCGTGATCCCGCGCATGTGGGGAGGCGAGACCACGGCCGACGAGCTGCGCCGCATCGCCGACGCGGTGGACAAGTACCAGATCCCCACCGTGAAGGTGACAGGCGGCCAGCGCATCGACCTGCTGGGCGTGAAGAAGGAAGACCTGCAGGCCGTTTGGCGCGACATCGGCATGCCCAGCGGCCACGCCTACGCCAAGGCCCTGCGCACCGTGAAGACCTGCGTCGGATCGGAGTGGTGCCGCATGGGCACGCAGGACAGCACGCAGCTCGGCAAGGACCTGGAGCGTGCCATGTGGCGCATGTACGCGCCGCACAAGGTGAAGTTCGCCGTCAGCGGCTGCCCGCGCAACTGCGCCGAAAGCGGCATCAAGGACGTGGGCATCATCGGCGTGGACAGCGGCTGGGAGATGCACATCGCCGGCAACGGCGGCATCAAGACCGAGGTGGCGCACTTCTTCACCAAGCTCAAGACCGCCGAGGAAGTGCTGGAGTACACGGGCGCCTTCATGCAGCTGTACCGCCTGGAGGGCTGGTACCTGGAGCGCACCGTGCACTTCGTGAACCGCGTGGGCCTGGACTACGTGAAAAAACGCATCCTCGAAGACGCCGCGGGCCGCAAGGCACTGTGGGAGCAGCTGCAGTTCGCGCTCGACGGCGAGCCCGACCCCTGGTTCGAATTCGACAAGGCCGCCGTGGACCGGCGCCAGTTCATCCCCATCACCCCCATCGCCCCCCAGGAGGCCTGACATGACCCAATGGACCCCCATCTGCCGCGCCGACGACATCCCCGTGCTGGGCGCGCGCCGCGTCACGCGCGCGCACGGCCTGGACGTGGCCGTGTTCCGCAACGACGCGGACCAGGTCTTTGCGCTGCTCGACCGCTGCCCGCACAAGGGCGGCCCGCTGTCGCAGGGCATCGTGTTCGGCACCAGCGTGGCCTGCCCGCTGCACAACTGGACCATCGGCCTGTGCGACGGCCAGGCCGCCGCACCCGACGAGGGCTGCACGCCGCGCTTCGCCGTGAAGGTCGAGGCGGGCGTGGTCTACCTCGACGCGGCCGAGCTCGCGGGGCATGCCACCGACCTCACGCGCCCCATCGCCGGCCCCGTGCGCCGCTGCGCGGGCTCGGACGCCTGAGCGCAATCGCAATCGCATTCGCGCAATTTGCTACTTAATAGATAGCAATAAAAGACTGCTGTACAAGCACATTCCGCCCAATCAACCGTACGCCATGCCAGAAACCCGATCCACCTGCCCCTATTGCGGCGTCGGCTGCGGCGTCCTGATCCAGAGCGACGGCGCGCGCATCACCGGCGTGCGCGGCGACCCGGACCACCCTGCCAACTTCGGGCGCCTGTGCACCAAGGGCAGCACCCTGCACCTCACGGCGGCCGCGCCACTCGTGCGGCAGACGCGGCTGCTGCGCCCCACCCTGCGCACAGCGCGCGGCGCGGCGCCCGCGCCTGTGGGCTGGGACGCGGCGCTGGAGCACGCGGCCGATCGCTTCGCCGACACCATCACGCGCCACGGCCCCGACGCCGTGGGCTTCTACGTGAGCGGCCAGCTGCTCACCGAGGACTACTACGCCTTCAACAAGCTCGCCAAGGGCCTGGTGGGCACCAACAACATCGACACCAACTCGCGTCTGTGCATGAGCAGCGCCGTGGCGGGCTACAAGGCCACGCTGGGCGCCGACGCGCCGCCCGCCTGCTACGACGACGTACAGCATGCGCGCTGCCTGTTCATCGTGGGCAGCAATACGGCGTGGGCGCACCCGGTGCTGTTCCGCCGCATCGAGGAGGCCCGTGCCGCACAGCCGGGCATGAAGGTGATCGTGGCCGACCCGCGCCGCACCGACACGGCAGGCATCGCCGACCTGTTCCTGCCGCTGCAGCCCGGCAGCGACGTGATGCTGTTCCACGGCATGCTCAACACCATGCTGTGGGAAGGCTGGATCGATGCGCACTACATCGAGCACCACACGAGCGGCTTTGCCGAACTCAAAACCCTGGTGCGCGAGGCCACGCCCGATCGCGTGTCCGAGGTCTGCGGCCTGCGCAAGGAAGACATCCACCAGGCCGCGCAGTGGTTTGCCCAGGGCGGCACCGGCGGCGCGAACGGCCCGCTGTGCCGCGCGCCCACGCTGAGCCTGTACTGCCAGGGCCTGAACCAGAGCACCAACGGCACGGCCAAGAACGCCGCGCTCATCAACCTGCACCTGGCCTGCGGCCAGATCGGCAAGCCCGGCGCGGGGCCGTTCTCGCTCACGGGCCAGCCCAACGCCATGGGCGGGCGCGAGGTGGGCGGCCTGGCCAACCTGCTCTCGGCCCACCGCGACCTCGCCAACCCCGCGCACCGCGCCGAGGTGGCCGCACTTTGGGGCGTGGACAGCGTGCCCGAGCGGCCCGGCAAGACCGCCGTGGAGATGTTCCAGGCCGCGGCCGACGGCGAGATCAAGGCCCTGTGGATCGCCTGCACCAACCCCGCACAGAGCCTGCCCGACCAAGCCCTGGTGCGGCGCGCACTCGAGCGCGCGGAGTTCGTGGTGGTGCAGGAGGCCTTCGCCACCACCGCGACCTGTGCCTACGCCGACCTGCTGCTGCCCGCCACCACCTGGGGCGAGAAGATCGGCACCGTGACCAACAGCGAGCGCCGCATCTCGCGCGTGCGCCCCGCCGTGCCCCCGCCCGGCGAAGCGCGGCACGACTGGCAGATCACGGTGCAATTCGCGCACCGGCTCGAGGCCCGGCTGCGCACGGGCCGTGCGAGCCTCTTCCCCTACGCGACCGCCGACGCGGCAGCGGGCGCCGAGGCGATCTGGAACGAGCACCGCGAGAGCACGCGCGGGCGCGACCTCGACATCACGGGCCTGTCCTGGGCCCTGCTCGACGCGCAGGGCCCCCAGCAGTGGCCCCTGCCCGAAGGCGCCAGCGCGGGCCGCGCGCGGCTGTACGAGGACGGCCTGTTCCCCACGCCCGACGGACGCGCGCGCTTTTCCGCACTGCCCTGGCAGCCCCTGGCCGAGCCGCGCGAATCGCGCTACCCCTTCAGCCTGACCACGGGCCGCCTGCGCGACCAATGGCACGGCATGAGCCGCACCGGGCAACTGGGCCGGCTGTTCGGCCACGTGGCAGAACCCAGCCTGCAGATGCACCCGCAGGACATGGAGCGGCGCCTGCTGCGCGAGGGCGATCTGGTGTACGTGACGAGCAAGCGCGGCTCTATCGTGGTGCCCGTGCAGCCCGACGTGGGCCTGGCGCCTTCGCAGGTCTTCATGGCCATGCACTGGGGCAGCGAATACCTGAGCGGGCGCTCGTCCGCGGGCGAGCGGCTTGCGGGCGTGAACGCGCTCACCACCTCGGCCTACTGCCCCCACTCCAGGCAGCCCGAGCTCAAGCATGCGGCCGTGAAGGTGCTCAAGGCCGAGCTGCCCTGGACACTGCTGGCCATGGCCTGGCTGCCCGAGGACGGCGCCCTGGCCACGCGCGAAGCGCTGGCCGCGCTGATGCCGGAGTTTCCGTTCGCGGCCTGCGTGCCTTTTTCGAGCCAGGTGCCGCTGGAGGACGCCGCGCGCGCGCGCCATGGCGTGCTGCTGCGCGCAGCCGCGCACGAGGCGCCCGAGCCCGCGCTGCTGCAGCGCATCGAGGCCCTGCTGGGCCTGGCGGGCCGCGACACGCTGCGCTACCAGGACAAGCGCCGCCAGCAAAGCCGCACGCTGCGGCTCGCGCGCCAGGCCGATCACACCACGGTCGAGGCCCTGCTGCTGGCGGGCGACACGCGCGCTGGCGCCTGGCTCGCGGCCCTGCTCAAGGATGGCCTGCCCGCGCAAAGCTACGGCCGCCTGCTGCTGGTGCCCAGCGAACAGCCGCCCGTGGCGCTGCAATCGCGCGGCAAGCAGGTGTGCACCTGTTTCAATGTGGACGAGAGCGCCATCACCGGTGCGCTCGCGCGCTGCCACGGCACCGACGATGCGCGTTTCGCGCAATTGCAGGGCCAGTTGCGCTGCGGCACCAACTGCGGCTCCTGCATTCCCGAACTCAAGCGCCTCGTGCGCCACACGGGCCCCCTCGCACCCCAGGTCGCGCGGGCGGTCTGAATGCCCCCGGGCAAAGGCCCGGGAACGCATGCCTACATTCACATATAGCGAATAGTGATGAAACCTGCCGGACAATAGGCCTTTCAAGGTTTCATCCCCCACGAGCACGCCATGGGCATCAGCCAATACATCAAGGAAATCGGCCGCGGCGCGCGCGGCGCCAAGGCCATCGACCGAGAGCAGGCGGCCGACCTGATGGGCCAGGTGCTCGACGGCCGCGTGACGGATTTCGAGATTGGCGCCTTCTGCGTGGCCATGCGCATCAAGGGCGAAACGGTCGAGGAGATGTGCGGCTTTCTCGACGCCGTGCTCGCACGTGTGGCGCGCTTTCCCGCCAGCGACCGGCCCGTGGTCGTGCTGCCCAGCTACAACGGCGCGCGCAAGCTGCCCGTACTCACGCCGCTGCTGGCCCTGCTGCTCGCGCGCGAGGGCCTGCCCGTGCTGCTGCACGGCATGCGCACCGAAGCGCGGCGCATCCTGACCTCAGATGTACTCGAAGCGCTGGGAATACCTGCGCTTGTTACTCCTGAAAAAATAGCAAATGGCCAGGTCGCCCACATCGCCACCGAGCGGCTGCACCCGGGCCTGGCGCGCCTGCTGGCCGTGCGCGAGGTGGTGGGCCTGCGCAATCCCGGGCACAGCGTCGTGAAGCTGCTCGCCCCTTGCGACGGCCCCGCCGTGCTGGTCACGAGCTACACCCACCCCGAGTACACCGACATGATGCACGGCACCTGCGCCGCGCTGCGCATGAGCGCCCTGCTCTCGCGCGGGCTCGAGGGCGAAGTGGCCGCCGACCCACGCCGCCAGCCACGCTACGACGGCTTCGTCGCGGGCGTGCACGAACTGCTCGAGGAGCAGCAGCCCGGCACGGCCGCCGAGGTGCCCGGCCTGCCCACCGAGATCGACGTGCAGACCACCGCACGCTACACGCGCTCCGTGCTCGCGGGCGAGCTGCCCGTGCCCGCGGCGCTTGCGCGGCAGGTGGAACACATCTTGCGTCTGGTGGATCAGACCACCACGGAGACAACCCCATGAGCCCCACCACCACTTCCTCCCATGGTGCCGCGCAGCGCGGCTCTTGCACCCTGGTGGGCGCGGGCCCGGGCGACCCCGAACTGCTCACACTCAAGGCGCTCAAGGCCATCCAGGCCGCCACGGTGCTGCTGGTGGACGACCTCGTGAGCGACGCCATCGTGGCACACGCCTCGCCGAGCGCGCGCGTGGTGTACGTAGGCAAGCGCGGCGGCTGCAAGAGCACGCCGCAGGCCTTCATCGAGAAGCTCATGCTCATGGCGGTGCACGAGGGCGAGAACGTGGTGCGCCTCAAGGGCGGCGACCCGTTCATCTTCGGGCGCGGCGGCGAAGAGGTGGAGCACCTGCGCACGCAAGGCGTGGAGGTGCGGGTGATCAACGGCATCACGGCGGGCCTGGCGGGCCTCACGGCGCTGGGCGCGCCGCTCACGCACCGCGAGCATGCGCACGGCGTGGTCTTCATCACGGGCCACGCCAAGCCCGGCGACGCGGGCACCGACTGGCGCCAGCTCGCGGCCACGGCGCGCGATGCCAGGCTCACGCTCGTGATCTACATGGGCATGAGCGGCGCGGCCCACATCCAGGCCGAGCTGCTGCACGGTCTGCCGGGGCACACGCCCGCCGTGGTGATCCAGCATGCGAGCCTGCCCACGCAGCGCCACGCGGTCACCACGCTGGGTGAGCTGCACGCCACCATCGAGCGCGAACGGCTCGCGAGCCCCTCGGTGATCGTAGTCGGCGATGTGGTGCGCGGCGTGGCCGCGCTGCAGGCCGCACCGCCGCTGCAGCGCGCGGGTTGAGGGCCTGGGGGCCCGCGCTCAGCCGCCGGCCTGCCCGGCCGCCTCGATGCGCACCTGCTCGAAGCGCGCGGCCTGCTCGCGCCGCAGTTCCTTGCGCAGCAGCGCCGCGGCCCAGCGGCGGCGCTCGTCGTGCGTGGCGGGCGTGAGCGGGGGCACGGCCGTGGGCTTGCGGTCCTCGTCCACGGCCACCATGGTGAAGAAACAACTGTTCACATGCCGCACCACCTGGGTGCGGATGTTCTCGGCCACCACCTTGACGCCCACCTCCATCGACGACGTGCCCGTGTAGTTCACGCTCGCGAGAAACGTGACGAGCTCACCCACGTGGATAGGCTGCAGGAAGGTCACCTGGTCCACGCTGAGCGTGACGGTGTAGCAGCCCGAATAGCGGCTCGCGCAGGCGTAAGCCACCTGGTCCAGCAGCTTGAGGATGGCGCCGCCGTGGACGTTGCCGGAGAAGTTGGCCATGTCGGGCGACATGAGCACGGTCATGCTGAGCTGGTGCGCGGGCAGATTCATGGCCTCGATTGTAAAAAGCCCATCGCGGGGCCGCGTGCCACCTCAATCCTGGGATTGCAGGGTGCGCAGCTCGCTTTCGAGCGACTCCAGCTGCTTGCGCAGCTCCTCGGCGCGGGCCTGGCACGCGGTCCGGGCCGCATTGGCCTCGGCCTCGGCCGACTGGGCGAACATGGAGCCCGCCGCGAGACGGCGCGGCAGCTGGCGCCGTTGCTCGATATCGCGCTGCTGCTCATCGCATTCCTGCTGGTGCCGCGCCAGGGCCGCGCGCGCCTGGGGCACGCCCTGCGTCGTCAGGTACGTCTTGCGCTGCCAGGTGTCGCCAAACACCCCTTCCTTCACGGCGGAGGGGCTGGGCTGCGCTGGGACAGCGCCGCTGAGGGCGGGGCGTACCTCGATCTTCTCGCCCTGGCCCGCGCAGGGCGCATCCTGAAACGACACCTTGCCGTCGGCACTGGTGCACTTGTTGATGGCCCAGGCCGGTGCCATGCACCCCAGCGCCAGGGCACAGGCAATGAGCTGAATCGGTTTCATGGGCCAACTTCCTTGGATGGTCGAACCCGCATGCTACCGCGCCGTGCGCCCGGGCCCTACAATCCGCCGCTTTCACCGACTCCCTTGGCGCCAGCGGCCGCAGCATGACCCATCCCTACTTCGACGCCGTCATCATCGGCGCCGGCGCCGCCGGCCTGTTTTGCGCCGCGCAGGCGGGCCAGCGCGGCCTCAAGGTGCTGCTCATCGACCACGCCGAGCGCGTGGCCGAGAAGATCCGCATCTCAGGCGGCGGGCGCTGCAACTTCACCAACCGCGACCTCGATCCGGCCGCGCCGCACCGCCACTTCGTGGGGCAGAACCCGCAGTTCTGCCGCTCGGCCCTGTCGCGCTACCAGCCCGCCGACTTCATCGCGCTGGTGCAGCGCCACGGCATCCCCTTCCACGAAAAGCACAAGGGCCAGCTCTTCGCCGACCGCTCGGCCGAGGACATCATCACCATGCTGCTGGCCGAATGCGCCGACGGCCGCGTGGAGCGCTGGCAGCCCTGCGGTGTGAAAAAGATCGGCTTTTCGGCTCCCAGTGCAGACGGGGTGGGCGCGCACAGCTATCAAATTGATACCAACCGGGGCACGGTGGAGGCCGCGAGCCTCGTGATCGCCACGGGCGGCCTGTCCATCCCCAAGATCGGCGCCACCGATTTCGGCTACCGGATCGCCCAGCAGTTCAACCTGCCGCTGGTCGAGCGCCGCCCGGGCCTCGTGCCGCTGACTTTCGACGGCGACGCCTGGGCGCCCTATGCCCAGCTCGCGGGCCTGGCCCTGCCCGTGGAGATCAGCACCGGGGCCAAGAAAGACCGCATGGCCTTCCATGAAGACCTGCTGTTCACGCACCGCGGCCTCTCGGGCCCGGCCGTGCTGCAGATCTCGAGCTATTGGCAGCCGGGCGCGCCGCTGGCCATCGACCTGGCCCCGGGCATCGATCTGCCCGCCGCGCTGGCCCTGGCCAAGGCGCGCTCACGCAAGCTCATCGCCAACGAACTCGCCACGCTGGTGCCCAGCCGCCTGGCCGACGCCTGGGCCAGCCAAAGCACCGATTGGCAACGCCCCATCAACGAAGCGTCCGACAAGGCCCTCGCACGCCTGGCCGAGCGGCTCGCGCGCTGGGAGCTCACCCCCACGGGCACCGAGGGCTACAAGAAGGCCGAGGTCACGCTGGGCGGCGTGGACACGCGTGCGCTCTCGCAGCAGACCCTGGAGGCCAAGGCCCAGCCAGGCCTGTACTTCATCGGCGAAGTGGTGGACATCACGGGCTGGCTCGGCGGCTACAACTTCCAGTGGGCCTGGGCCAGCGCCCACGCGTGCGCGCAGGCGCTGCCGGTGCACTGAAGGTCAATCTCCCACCACCGCGCCCCAGCGCCCCAAGCCCATCCAGTCGCGCAGCGCCACGGCACCCTGTGGCGTGATCTCGAGCGCGCGCGAGCCCGCCGTGCGCCGCAGCCAGCCGCGGTCCAGGCAGTGCACGCACAGCATGGCCCCCAGCCGCCCCGCCATGTGCGGGCGGCGCTCGCTCCAGTCCAGGCAGGGCCGGCATTGTGGGCGCCGCGCGGTGCCGGTGGCAAGCACCTCCTGCGGCGCAAGCCCCAGCGGCCGCAGCACGGCCTCGGCGCGCTCCGTGACCTGGCCGCCCGCCTCGTCGTCGAAGGCGATCGCGCCCTGCTCCAGCAGGTGCGCCGCGATGGCCACGCCCAGGCGTCCCGCGATGTGGTCGTAGCAGGTGCGCGCCCGGCGCAGCGCCGCATCGCGCGGCCCCACGGCCACGGGACGCAGGGCAGGCGCCTGCCGCACCGCCAGCTGCATCAGCCCTTCGAGCAGGCGCGCCACCTCGGGCGAGGCCAGGCGGTGGTAGCGGTGGCGCCCCTGGCGCTCCAGCCCGAGCAGTCCGGCCTCCACGAGCAGCCCCAGGTGGCGGCTGGCCGTAGCGGCCGATACGCGCCCCGCCTCGGCCAGCTCGTGCGCGGTGAGAGCCCGCCCGTCCATCAGCGCGAGCAGCATGGCCGTGCGGGCGGGCTCGCCCACAAGGGCGGCGATGTACGCGATCTGGTTGGTGTTCATGCGGACCAGTGTGCTGCAGGGCATGTTGTCCATGCTTCGTTCCGGGGCGAAGCATCGGCACCCGGCCCCGGGGCACGATGGACGCATCCGCAACCACGGGAGTGCTGCTCCATGCCCATCACCTGCTTCATCCGCTACGAGATCGACCCGTTCCAGCGCGATGCCTTCCGCGCCTACGCCCAGGCCTGGGGCCGCATCATTCCACGCTGCGGCGGCCATCTGGTCGGCTACTTCCTGCCCAGCGAGGGCACCAACTACGAGGCGTGGGGCCTGATCGCCTTCGACAGCCTGGCCGCCTACGAGGCCTACCGCGCCCGCCTGCGCACCGACCCCGAGGGCCGCGCCAACTTCGAGCGGGCGCAGCGCGAGCGCTTCATCCTGCGCGAGGAGCGCACATTCACCGAAGTGGTGGACGGCACCTTCCAGCGCGAGGCACAGCCATGATCGCCGTGATCTTCGAGGTGGAGCCCAGCACCGAAGGCCGCGCCGCCTACCTGCAGACCGCCGCCCACCTGCGCGAGCGGCTGGAGGCCATGGACGGCTTCCTTTCCGTGGAGCGCTTCGAGAGCCTCTCCACGCCCGGCAAGCTGCTGTCGCTGAGCTTCTGGCGCGACGAAGCGGCCGTGGCCCGCTGGCGCACCCTCCCCGAGCACCGCCACGCCCAGGCGGCGGGCCGCGCGGGCGTGTTCGCCCACTACCGCCTGCGCGTGGCTGCCGTGCTGCGCGACTACGGCCTGCACGAGCGCGCCGAGGCCCCGGCCGATTCGCGCGCCTGCCATGCGGCGCCCATCTTGCCCGGAAACGCCAACCCGCTATAATGTCGGGCTCTGCTGGCAATGCCCCGTCGGCCGGATACTAGTTACAGACGGGGAAAACCGCCGTGCATGGCTTTCGGGCCCGATCTTCCCGAAAACCCTCTGCAGGCACATTTGGAAAACATTAGCTAATGACCACCATCCGTGTAAAAGAAAACGAACCCTTTGACGTGGCCCTGCGCCGCTTCAAGCGCACCATCGAGAAGCTGGGCCTGCTGACCGACCTGCGCGCCCGCGAGTTCTACGAGAAGCCCACCGCCGAGCGCAAGCGCAAGAAGGCCGCGGCCGTCAAGCGCCACTACAAGCGCGTGCGCAGCATGCAGCTGCCCAAGAAGCTGT
>JAYSFC010000023.1:0-36324 GCA_041913505.1 Acidovorax sp. | reverse complement strand
CGGCAGCACCACCGTGATCGACCCGCCCGACGGCAACATGGCCGACTACCTCGACGCGCTCGACCGCCTCGACGCCCTGTGCGAAGCGCATGGCGTGGAGTTCATCCTGCCCGCGCACGGCTATGTGCTGGGCGAGGCACGCGGCACCATCGCGCGCCTGAAGGCCCACCGCCTCGCGCGCGAGGCCAAAGTGATCGCAGCCCTGCAGGCCCTGCCCGATGGCAGCGTGGAGGACTGGGTGCGCCACGCCTACGACGACGTGCCGCCGCGCCTGTGGCCCGTGGCCCAGCGCTCGCTGCTCGCGCATGTGGAACGCATCCGCGCCATGGAGCCCGGCAATGACTAGCCCGTCCCTGCCTGCGGATGCCGGCGCGGTCCGCCTGTCCAAGCGCCTGGCGGAGCAGTTGCACTGCTCGCGGCGCGAGGCCGAGCTCTACATCGAGGGCGGCTGGGTCAGCGTGGATGGCGTGGTCACCGAGGCGCCCGGCGTGCGCGTGGCACCGCCCCAGCAGGTGGTGCTGGCGCCCGGCGCGCGCGCCGAGGAGATTCCACCCATCACGCTGATCCTGCACAAACCCGTGGGCTACGAGGCAGGCCTGGGCGACGGCGCGGACGGCCCCCGTGGCAGCCGCAGCCAGGGCGCGCCCGATGCGCTCGCGCTCGTGCGCCCCGACACCCTGTACACCGAAGGCGGCCCGCCGCTGCGCCTGCTGCAGCGGCATTTTCGCCAGCTCGAATGCTTCACGCCGCTGCCCACCGAGGCCAGCGGCCTGGTGGTCTACACGCAGGACCGGCGCGTGGCGCGCAAGCTTGCCGAAGATATCGAGACGCTGGAGCAGGAGTGCATCGTGGAAGTGGCGGGCACCATCGCCCCGGGCGGCCTGCAACGGCTCTGCCACGGCCTTTCTTTCAACGGCCGCCCCCTGCCCCCCATCAAGGTGAGCTGGCAAAGCGAGCGGCGCCTGCGCTTCGCGCTCAAGGGCATCCGCCCGGGCCAGGTGAGCGCGATGTGCGAGGCCGTGGGGCTCACGGTGACGGGGCTCAGGCGCATCCGCATCGGCCGCCTGCCGCTGGCCAGGCTGCCCGAGGGGCAGTGGCGCATTCTGCAGCCGTGGGAGCGGTTCTAGCGGGCTCCAGCGTCAGGCCAGCGCCTGCAACACCAGCGCTGCCAGCGCGAGCCCCGCTCCCGCGAGCTCCCCGAGCGTCATGCTGCGCAGGCGGCGGATGGCCGCCGCCAGCAAGGGCAACAGCAGTACTGGGCCGATCCACCGGTCCAGCGGCGCCATGCAGATGCGCACCAGCGCCCACAGCCAAGCACAATGCGCAAAAAACCCCCAGAACTCACCCCGGCTGGTGCTCTGGGTCAGGTCGAAGGCGCGGCGCCAGCCTGAAGCCACGACACCCCACCAGTCGCGGCCTTCGTCATCCAGCAGCTTGTGCAGGCCGTGCAGGGCCAGCACCGCCAGCAGCACGGGGCCGATGAAGCTGCTCCATAGCCCGATCCCCAGGTACAGCGGGTGGTTGTAGCCCGTTCCGCCGCCCATCTGCGCCAGCATCACCGCGAACAGGCCCGCACCTGCCGCCACGGTGCCCACGATCACGCCCCCCGGCGGCACGCCCAGGCGCAGCAGGCCGCGCCCGGCGGCAAACAGCCCCAGAGCCAAAACGGTAGCGGCCATGAAGACCTTGAGGCTCGCCGCGGCACTGCGCCACCCCTCGTGGGGCGCCGAGGCCCAGCGGCGGCGCTCGGGCGGCTCGAGCGGGTCCGCTCCCGCCCCCCACTGACTGCCCACTTGCTGACGGGCAACCAGCAGGCGCTCGCTCCATGCACTCGCCTGGGGAGCGCTTTCCGCCAGGGCCAGCTCCATGTGGTACAGGCGCTGGGGGCTGTCCAGGTCATGCGACACGAGCCGCGGCTTGACCGAGGCGTTGAGCAAGGCCGGTATTTGCGCCCGCCAGAACGCGGCCGCAGGCGGCGCATCGCACACCAGGGGCTCTGACTCGGCACCGGGCGGCAACAGCGTGACGGCGTTGGCCTGCATCTCGCTTTGCGGCCGGTTGGTCGAAGGGCGGTCCCATTGGCAGGTAAACGATAGGCCCGGCTGCCCACCCTCGGATGCGTCCCCGAACAGCAGCCCGGGCCGGTGCAGCGGCAAAGGGCGCGATGAGGTGTTGACCAAACGCACCGCCAGCTTCAGCCAGATCTGCCCGCTGGCGGACGGTGCCACCCACACGCCGGGCGCGATCGGCTCCAGGTCGCGCAATGCCATGAGAAAGTTGGGCGACCGCCCCTGCCCCACGCCCCAGCGCACGGACAGCCCCTGGTTGAAAGCCGTTTGCCAGGCATCGCGAAAGGGCGCGTCGAGCACGCTGGGGCGGTTGCGGCCGCGCGCCACCGCCGCGGCCACGGAATCTGGCACCGCCGATGCCCGGCCCGGCAGGGCGCGCAGCAAGCGCTCCCAGCGGCTGGGCGGCGGCGCCGGTGGGTGCGAAGGGGCCGTCAACTGGGACAGATAGGCGTGCAGCAGCTCCCGGCGCAGCGCCTCCACCTCGTCCTTGGGCGCCTCGGCACGGTTCAGCAGATGGACGAGAAAATAGGCCTTGCTTGCATCGTCCCCCAAGGCCGTGGCGCGCACCGCACCGAGGAAGGCAGCCGCATCCGGAGACGGGGCAGCGCCCAGCGCACCACCTCCCAGGAAGCACAGTGGTGCCAGCAAGGCGAGCCGGACAGCGAGGAAACGGAGGCACGTTTTCATCGCCGAAATGATGCCCTAAGCCAGCGCGCCTGCGCCAGAAAACGCGCTGCTACACTGCGCCGCACCAGGAGGGAGAGCCGCATGTATCAGCCCGATCCGGACGGGCGCTCAGCGCCCGCGTTCGTCCAGTCTGCGCCCCAGATCACCGCACACCCACTGCGCTTCACCGGCAGCGGCGGCGAGTATTTCCGCGTATGGATCATCAACGTGCTGCTCTCTATCGTCACGCTCGGCCTGTACACGCCCTGGGCACGCCGGCGCACGGCGCAGTACTTCTATGGGCACACGCTGGTGGCGGGCAGCCCACTTGAATTCACCGCGACCCAGAGCAAGATGGTCAAGGGCTTCGTGCTCATGGCACTGCTGACCTTGGCTTACCAGATCGCCGTGTACTCGGAGCAGCGCACGGCACTGTCCCTCTTTATGCTGGGCGGCACATTGCTCTCTCCACTGATCTGGGGCAGCGCCATGCGCTTTCGCCTGGGCGCCACGCGCTGGCGCGGCCTGCGGCTGCAGTTTGCAGCAGGCTGGGGCGATATCTACAAAGCGAACTGGCCCGTGTTCTTCATCGGACTCATCAGTTTTTTGGGGGTGTGGGGTTGCCTGACCCTTTTCGTTGAAGCATTACCCAGCGAGCCACCATTGCTTATCACGCCCCCCGTGGCAGGGCTTGCGGCGCTGTCAGTAGCGCTGATCGTGGCGTGCTACAGCCGCCTTGAATATAACTGCCAGAGCTTGGTCGTACGACGCAGCCAGGTAGGCGTCGAATCAGGGCGATGGAAACCCCTGTACGCGGATTTCGCCAAGATATGGCTCACCACGGCGGTGTTCTTCATCGCCTGCGTTTTCGTGTGTGCGGCTGCCGCAATCACCCTGGTCGTGGCCCTGGTGTACGGCATCTCTCTCGCGCGTTATGGCAGTCTGCACAAAGCCCTTCCGTGGCCGCAGATGCTCCTCCTCGCGGGCATTCTCCTGGGCATCATGCTGCCGTTTCTCATTGCATCGCCTACCCGGGCCTTTCGCCAAGCACGCATGTTCCACCTGATGTGGAGCAATATCGGCGTAAGCCAGGTCGCGCGCTTCAAGTGCACGCTGCCTACGCGCAGCTATGTGCTGCTGCGAATGAAGAACCTGCTACTCACCGTGCTCACGCTGGGCTTTTACCGCCCCTTCGCGCGGGTGAGCGAGTACCGCATGAAGGTCGACTCGGTCACACTGCACATCAAGGGCAGCGTGGACCAGTTGGCAGGCCAATTGGCCCGCCAACAGCAGAGCGGCCTGGGCGACGCACTGGCCGATGCCGCCGGGCTTGACCTGATCGGATAGCGTGAACGCCCCCCTCATTCCCGCACGCTGGTTCGACGGCCTGAGCAGCAAGCCCCGGCCCGTGCTCGTGGGACTGCGGCCCGGCCCTGGCGGACCGTCGCTCGCAGTACACCCGCTTTCGCAGCCCGCATTGCCCCCGCTGGAACTCGGCCACGCGCAGGTCGGCTGGCCCGAGACCTGGAGTGCCCGCCGCCTGCCACAGCAGGTGGTGGTGGACCTGCGAGGCCACGGCAGCCTGGAGATCGACGCCGTGGCCGACTGGCAGGCCGCCCTGGCCGCCGCAGGCGGGCGGCTGCGCCTGGCCGAGCGCATGCAGACCCGCTGGAGCGTGCTGCTCGGCGTGCTGGCCGTCTCCATCGTGGGGCTGGTGCTCTTCTACCGCTATGGCACTCCCTGGATGGCTGCGCAGTTCACACGCCATATACCCGTGGGGTGGGAGGTGGCCCTTGCCGACAACGCGCTGCGGCAGATGGACGACCGCGTGCTCAAGCCCAGCCAACTCCCGCGCGAGCGCCAGGCCGCGCTACGCGAGCGCTTCGCCGCGCTGGCACGGCAGGTGCCACCCTCGCTGCAGCGCTACCCTGGCTATGCGCCGCGGCTCACGCTCGCATTCCGCTCCGGCATGGGCGCCAACGCCTTCGCGCTGCCTGGCGGCGCCATCGTGGTGACGGATGCGCTGGTGCAAGAAGCGGCCAGGCAGCAACTCAGCGACGACGCGCTCGTGGGCGTGCTCGCGCACGAGATCGGCCACGTGGTGCATCGCCACACCACGCGCCTAGTGGTCGAGCAGGGCGTGCTCAACGTGGGCCTGGGATTGGCGCTGGGGGATGTGTCGGGCGTGGTCTCGGCCGGCAGCACGCTGCTCACGGGCCTGGCCTACCAGCGCAGCCACGAGCGCGAGGCCGACTGCTTCGCCATCGCGCTCATGGCCGACGGCCAATTGCCCACACAGCCCATGGCGGACCTGCTGCTGGCGATTGCACGCGACAGCCGCAAGGACGCGAAGGCCGGGGAGGAAGACAAGGCCCTGGGCCCGCTGTGGTCGCTGCTGAGCAGCCACCCGGACACCGAGGCCCGCGCCCGAGAGCTGCGAGCAGGCCACGCGCCGCATTGCACGCCCTAGTCGAAAGCTACTAATTTTATAGCACACAACAACCACCAAGCGTGGGCTAGCTGTCGATTCGGCATGAAAAGTGTGAAGCACGCCGATAAGCCGGATTCTGTGCATGCGGTTGCCCGCATGTGACCGCCATTACTCTGGGCCGGGTGTCGCCACCACGGCTCGATGCCACCTACCCGCCAGCTCTGCGGAACCACATCGACGCTGGCCTACTTGGTGTTGCTGCGCGTAGAGATTGCCCGTTTCACCCCCAGTGGTCTACCTTGCGGCACTCCCCCGGGACTCGTCTCTGTTGCTCTGATCCTCACCTCACGGTGGGCAGCCGTTAGCTGCTACGCTGTCCTGTGCAGTCCGGACGTTCCTCCAGTGCCTGGTTTCCCAGATTGCACCAGCGGCGGTCTGGCGTGCTTCACGGGCGCCATTATCCCGCGAGATGCACGGCGCGCACGCGCCGGGGCTTCAATTCGACAGGCTGTGGATGTTGTAGACCATCACGGCCAGCAGGCCCGCGATGCCCAGCAACATCATCGCCACTGGCACCCCGCGCTTGCGGCGGGCGGCAAAGCCCCCCACCAACAGCACGCAGCTGATGGTGACGGTGAGCATGTTCCAGTAGAGCAAGGGCATGGGAAATCCTCTCTCCGCCCCTGCCGGGGGCCTGCGGTGCCAAGGGCGATGGTCCATTGTCCGGCGCGCGGGCACCTTCGCCCACGGCTTTGCGAAGGGCGCTTGATTTGCATCAAGCGCACCAAGCCACCCCTCCGGCGGCGCATTCATCCCCTGCAGGCATATCGATATGGCGCCAAGAGGGAACGACTGCGCCACAATGGCTTTTTCCCCTCATCCCTGAATGGAGCCAGCATGAAGGTCGACAACATCCTGCAAACCATCGGCAACACCCCCCACGTCCGCATCAACCGCCTGTTCGGCGCGGGCGCCAACGTGTGGGTCAAGTCCGAGCGCAGCAACCCCGGCGGCTCGATCAAGGATCGCATCGCGCTGGCCATGGTGGAGGCGGCCGAACAGTCCGGCCGGCTCAAGCCCGGCGGCACCATCATCGAGCCCACCTCGGGCAACACCGGCATCGGCCTCGCGCTGGTGGCAGCCGTCAAGGGCTACAAGCTCATCCTGGTGATGCCCGACAGCATGAGCATCGAGCGCCGCCGCCTGATGCTGGCCTACGGCGCGCAGTTCGACCTCACGCCCAAGGAAAAAGGCATGAAGGGCGCTATCGCCCGCGCCGAGGAACTGGCCGCGCAGACGCCCGGCGCCTGGATTCCGCAGCAGTTCGAGAACGCCGCCAACGTGCAGGTGCACGAACGCACCACGGCGCAGGAGATCCTGGCCGACTTCCCCGAGGGCCTGGACGCCATCATCACCGGCGTGGGCACGGGTGGGCACATCACCGGCGTGGCGCGCGTGCTGAAAAAGCAGTTCCCGGGACTGAAGGTGTTTGCCGTGGAGCCCTCGCAATCGGCCGTGCTGTCGGGCGGGCAGCCCGGGCCCCACCCCATCCAGGGCCTGGGCGCGGGCTTTATCCCGAAGATCATGGACACCAGCCTGCTCGATGGCGTGATCCAGGTCGATGCCGAGCCCGCGCGCGAATACGCCCGCCGCGCCGCGCGCGAGGAAGGCCTGCTCGTGGGCATCTCCTCGGGCGCCACGCTGGCCGCGATCGCGCAGAAGCTGCCCGAGCTGCCCGCGGGCGCGCGCATTCTGGGCTTCAACTACGACACGGGGGAGCGCTACCTCTCGGTCGAGGGCTTCCTGCCCGCCTGAGGCTCCACCCGGTTGAAGCCGAAAATTGCCCAAGGTCCTTGCCCTGCAAGGACCTTTTGCTCTTTTTAGAGGAGCAACCGCATCAATGCGGCGCCGGCTCCAGCCAGCAGCCGCTCATGAGGGCGGCGGGCCGCTGGCGCGCGCGCACCTGGGCGCTGGCCTCCCAGGCCTCGACCTGCACATTCAGGCCCGCGTAGATGCCGTAGCCCGTGCCCGCGCGGATGTCGCCGCCCGCCACGAGGCTCTCGCCGGCCTTGATCGCACCCCGAGCGACGAGATCCTCCTGCGCGCGGATGCCCCAGCCCGCCTCCACGTGCATGCCACCCACGATGGCACGTCCGGCCACGATGCCCTGGCCCGCGCGCAGACTCTCGGTGCAGTCGATGCTGCCCCCCACGCGCAAGCCCTTCGCGCAATCGACCGTGCCGTTCACGATCAGGTCCTGCCCCACGAAAGCGCCGCCCCCCAGCGCCAGCGGCCCATGGCACAGCAGGTCCCAGGCGGCGCGCGCGTCTCCGCCGCCCGTGAAGCCGCCGTGCACCTCGATGCCCCAGGCGCAGCGCACGTCGCCGCCGGCCTGCAGCGCCCCCAGGCTCGTGAGCGCGCCGTCCACACGGATGTCCTCGCCCGCGGCCACGGTGCCCGCGCGCAGGCCGCCGCCCACGCGCATCGAGCGGCCCACCTGCAGCCGGCCATCGACCTCGACAGGGCCGCGCACCTCGAGCGTGCCTGCGAATACCAGGGCCTCGGCCTCCAGTGCGTCGAGCACCAGCACCTCGTTCGTGGGACCGAACTGGCCCAGCAGCCAGCACGCGTCATCGACGCGGCCCGCTGCCACCAGGGTGTCGAGCGCCTTCTGGTAGCCGCCACCATCCGGTACGTTGCGCACGAACCAGCGGAAGCCGTCGGCGCACGGGCTCTTGGCCCGCAGAAAACTCTTGGTGAATTCCATCATCGCAATTCCTTTCGCAGGCCCCATGCGGCCCGGGGCCAAGCTGCGTGAAGCGCGGCCGCCGTGCGGGGCACAGCGCTCCATGGATTCCATGGATTCCATGGCCGCCGCGTTGCCGCAGACGGCCGCCACCGCGCCGGGTGAAGGCCCGGCGATGGAAAAGTTGCGCGTGAAAGGAGGAGTTATCGCCGGGCCGAGGAATGTGCGACCGGCTTGTGGAGGCGCGCCGCGCGCACCACCGCGCACCGGCCCAGGGGCCAGCGGCTCAGGGAGCCTGCGCGGGTTTTAGCGGTGTGCAGCATGTTGTGCGGTCGATCACGGCGTACGAGGGTCCGGATGGTAGCAGCCCAGGCCCACCCCAGTAAAATGCCGCCCTCTCCCACTGCCACCTGCCCGATCACCACGGGCCTGCCAGACCATGATCCGCCTGTCCGAACTCCGGCTGCCGCTGTCGGCGCTGCCCGCCGATCCTGAACACCATCCCGAGGCTGGGCTGCGCCAGCTGGCCGCGCAAGCGCTCGGGCTGGCCGACGCCACGGGCATCGCCCAGCTGCAGGTGCACAAGCGCAGCTTTGACGCGCGCAAGGCCGACCTGCTGGCCGTATACATCGTCGATGTGGCGCTGGCCGATCCCGCCCAGGAAGGCGCGCTGCTGCAACGGCACGCGGACCACCCGCACATCCAGCCCACGCCCGACATGGCCTGGCGTCCCGCAGGCCACGCCCCCGCGAACCTGGCAGAGCGCCCCGTGGTCGTGGGCTTCGGGCCCTGCGGCATCTTTGCGGCGCTGGTGCTCGCGCAAATGGGTTTCAAGCCCATCGTGCTCGAACGCGGCAAGCCTGTGCGCGAGCGCACCAAGGACACCTGGGGCCTGTGGCGCAAGCGCGTGCTCGACCCCGAGTCGAACGTGCAGTTCGGCGAAGGCGGTGCGGGCACCTTCTCGGACGGCAAGCTCTACAGCCAGATCAAGGACCCGCGCCACCTCGGCCGCAAGGTCATGGAGGAGTTCGTGCAGGCCGGCGCGCCGCCCGAGATCCTCTACGTGGCCCACCCGCACATCGGCACCTTCAAGCTCGTGAAGGTGGTGGAAACGCTGCGCGCGCAGATCATCGCGCTGGGCGGCGAGGTGCGCTTTTCGCAGCGCGTGACGGACGTGCTGATCGACGACGGCCCTCAGCGCCGCCTGCGCGGCCTGCGCGTGCTCGACCAGGCCACGGGCCAGGAGCACGAGCTGGCCGCCTCGCACGTGGTCATGGCCCTGGGCCACAGCTCGCGCGACACCTTCGCCATGCTGCACGCGCGGGGCGTGCAGATGGAGGCCAAGCCGTTCTCGGTGGGCTTTCGCATCGAGCACCCGCAAAGCGTCATCGACCGCGCACGCTGGGGCCGGCACGCGGGCCACCCCCTGCTGGGCGCGGCGGACTACAAGCTCGTGCACCACGCAAAGAATGGCCGCGCCGTCTACAGCTTTTGCATGTGCCCCGGCGGCACGGTGGTGGCCGCCACGAGCGAGCCCGGGCGCGTGGTGACCAACGGCATGAGCCAGTATTCGCGCGCCGAGCGCAACGCCAACGCGGGCATGGTGGTAGGCATCGACCCCACAGACTATCCGCGCGACCCGGCCGCCTTCGAGTCCACGCTGGGCGGCACCTACGGCGCGGAGCACCTGCGCACCGGCGAGCACCACCCGCTCGCGGGCGTGGTGCTGCAGCGCCAGCTCGAATCGAACGCCTACGTGCTGGGCGGCAGCGACTACAGCGCGCCGGGCCAGCTCGTGGGCGACTTCCTCGTGGGCCGCGCCTCGCGCGAACTCGGTGCCGTGCTGCCCTCGTACAAGCCCGGCGTGGCACTGGACGACCTGGCCCCAGCCCTGCCCGCCTACGCCATCGAAGCCATGCGCGAGGCCCTGCCCGTGTTCGGCCGCAAGATCCGCGGCTACGACATGCCAGACGCCGTGCTCACTGGCGTGGAAACCCGCACCTCGTCGCCGCTGCGCATCGGGCGGGGAGAAAACCTGCAAAGCCTCAACACCGCGGGCCTGTACCCGGCTGGCGAGGGCGCAGGCTACGCGGGCGGCATCCTGTCGGCGGGCGTGGACGGCATCAAGGTGGGCGAGGCCGTGGCGCGCGCCCTGCTGAACGCGCCGGCGTAGCCGCTATTCGCCGCCAGCGGCGGGAACATCCAGGATCTCCAGCGCCTCCTGCAGGAGGTCCAGCCACAGCGTTTCCCCCTGGATGCCCGCTTTCAGCACCAGGTGCTGCAGGCGCCGCTCGCGCGTGGGCGGCTTGCCGATGAAATCACGCTGCTCCAGGCGCTGGTAGAGCGCGAGCTTGTCGCGGTGCAGCGCCTGGCGCCGCACGATCTCCTGGCACAACCCGTGCGAACCGAGGGCCGCCTCGGCGCGCAACCGCACCATCAGTTCGTCGCGCAGCGGCTTGGGGTCTTCCGGCAGAGCCACCCAGCGCCGCAGCTCCTCGCGCCCGGCGGGCAGGATGCGGTACTGGCGCTTGCGGCCCCGGCCGGACTCCGCGGGCAGCGCCTCGATCCAGCCCGCCGCTTCCAGCCGCGCCAGTTCGCGGTAGATCTGCTGGTGCGTGGCGTGCCAGAAGTAGCCGATGGAGCGGTCGAAACGCTCGGCCAGTTCGGAGCCGGAACAGGGGTGCTCGATCAACGCAGTGAGGAGGGCGTGCGGCAGGGACATGCCTGGCGATTTTATGCAATCCGTTGTGCAACCAGTTGCATTACATGGATGGGACAGCTACATTCATGCAACCAGTTGCATAAAAGCGAGACACCATGCCCCACTACCCCCACCTGAACGCCCCGCTTGACCTCGGCTTCGCCACGCTGCGCAACCGCGTGCTCATGGGCTCGATGCACGTCGGGCTGGAGGAAGTGCCCCATGGCTTCGAGCGCATGGCCGCCTTCTACGCCGAGCGCGCACGCGGCGAAGTCGGCCTGATCGTGACGGGCGGCATCGCCCCCAACGAGCGCGCGCGGCCGATGAAAGGCGGCGCCATGCTGGTAACGGAAGACGAGGCCGAGCACCACCGCATCGTCACGCGCGCGGTGCATGCCGAGGGCGGCAAGATCGCCATGCAGATCCTGCACTTCGGGCGCTACGCCTACCACCCCGCGCTGGTGGCGCCCAGTGCGCTGCAGGCCCCCATCAACCCCTTCGTACCCCATGCGCTGGCCGAGGAAGAGGTGGAGCAGACCATCGCCGACTTCGTGCGCTGCGCCGCGCTGGCCCAGCACGCGGGCTACGACGGCGTGGAGATCATGGGCTCGGAGGGCTACCTCATCAACGAGTTCATCGCGGCGCGCACCAACCAGCGCGACGACGCCTGGGGCGGCAGCTACGCCCACCGCATGCGCTTTCCGGTCGAAATCGTGCGCCGCACGCGCGAGCGGGTGGGGCGCGACTTCATCATCATCTACCGCCTGTCCATGCTCGACCTGGTCGAGGGCGGCTCCACGCTGGAGGAGGTGATCCGGCTCGCCCAGGCCATCGAGGCGGCTGGCGCCACCATCCTCAATACCGGCATCGGCTGGCACGAGGCGCGCATCCCCACTATCGCCACCAAGGTGCCACGCGCGGCCTTCGCCTGGGTGACGAAGCGGCTCATGGGGCAAGTCGGCATTCCGCTGATCACGTCCAACCGCATCAACACGCCCGAGGTGGCCGAGCAATTGCTGGCCGAGGGTTGTGCCGACATGGTGTCCATGGCACGCCCGCTGCTGGCCGACGCCGATTTCGTGCGCAAGGCGCGGCAGGGACGGGCCGACGAGATCAACACCTGCATCGCCTGCAACCAGGCCTGCCTGGACCACACCTTCGCGGGCAAGATCACGTCCTGCCTGGTGAACCCGCGCGCCTGCCACGAGACCAAGCTGATCATCGAGCCCACGCAGGCACCCAAGCGCATCGCGGTAGTGGGCGCGGGCCCGGCGGGCCTGAGCTTCGCGGTCACCGCGGCGCAGCGCGGCCACGCGGTCACGCTGTTCGACGCGGGCCGCGAAATCGGCGGCCAGCTCAACATCGCCAAGAAGGTGCCAGGCAAGGAGGAGTTCCATGAAATGCTGCGCTACTTCCGGCGCCAGCTCGAACTCCATAACGTGGCGGTGAAGCTGGGCGAGCGCGTGGGTGCCGACGCACTGGCTGCGGGCGGCTTCGACGAAGTGGTGCTCGCCACGGGCATCCAGCCGCGCACGCCCGCGATCGAGGGCATCGGCCATCCCAAGGTGCTGAATTACCTGGACGTGCTGCGCGACGAAAAACCCGTGGGGCCGCGCGTGGCGGTGATCGGCGCGGGCGGCATCGGCTTCGACGTGGCCGAGTACCTCACCCATGCGGGCGAGAGCGGTGCGCTGGCGCCCGAGAAGTTCTACGCGGAGTGGGGCATCGACACCGCCTACGCCCAACCCGGCGGCCTGCGCCGCCCACAGGCCGAGGCGCCCGCGCGCCGCGTCCACCTGCTGCAACGCAAGTCCACCAAGGTGGGCGACCAGCTCGGCAAGACCACGGGCTGGATCCACCGCACCTCGCTGAAGGCGCGCCGCGTCGCCATGAGCGCGAGCGTGACTTACGAGCGCATCGACGATGCGGGCCTGCACGTCACCGTGGACGGACAGCCCCAGGTGCTCGACGTGGACAACGTCGTGGTCTGTGCTGGGCAGGAGCCGCTGCGCGAACTGTACGACGCGCTGCGCGCCGCGGGTTGCTCCGTGCACCTGATCGGCGGCGCCGACGTGGCGGCGGAGCTCGACGCCAAGCGTGCCATCCACCAGGGCACGAGCCTGGCGGCCCGCATTTGACTCTTCCCATCACACACCAGGAAACGGCCCATGTCGCAATTCCCGCAGAACGTCCACCCCGCCGTCGCCGAGTCGCTCGACCGATGGCACCAGATGATCGCCAGTAACGACCTGGGCGGACTTCACGCCATCGTCCACCCCGATGCCGTGTTCCGCTCCCCCATGGCACACACGGCCTATACCCCGGCGCCCGCGCTGATCCTGGCGTTGTCCACCGTCATCCAAGTGTTCAAGAACTTCACCTACCACCGGCAGCTCGCCACCGACGACGGCCTGAGCGTGGTGCTGGAGTTCAGCGCCGAAGTTGAGGACAAGCAGCTCAAGGGCATCGACCTCATCCGCTTCAACGAACAGGGCCAGATCGTGGAATTCGAGGTCATGGTCCGCCCGATGAGCGGCCTGCAGGCGCTGGGCGCCGAGATGGGCAGGCGCCTGGGCGATCAACTGCCCGCGTTCAAGGCCAAGGCCTGAAGGCCCCGGCCGCCCCGGTCAGCGCGGGCCCCAGCGGCCGCCGCCATAAACCCAGCCGCCCCGCCCTTGCGACCAGGTGTGCGGGTGCCACACGTAGCCCGGGCGCGGCGGCGCACTCCAGTGCCCCGGGTTCCAACGGTAGCCGCCGCCGCCCCAGCCCCAGTAGCCGCCGATCCACACTGACACCGGCGACGGCGCCACGCCAATCACTTCGTACTGCGGCGGCGGTGGCGCGTAAGGGGCGACCACGGTCGCCTCGGCCACCGGATAGGCAGGGCCCACCGGCGCGACAACGCAGCCGGTGAGCAGCAGGCCGCCGCCCAGTGCGGCAGCAGCCAGGGCACCGCGCCAAGAACGGCGGGCGGGGCGGAGGGAGACAGACATGTTGGGCTCCTGTTCGAATACGTCCCTCCATTCAACGCCTTCTGCAGGGCGCTGTTGACCCCCGGGGCGTAAAGCGTCCGTAAAGTCCGGCAACCGCCTGAAGCAGTTGGGCACAGGGCCCGTGCTCCTCCCACGCGCGGCAACGCACACGCCTTGGATGGGCATTGAAGCACCACTTTATGGGCCATGGCCCTGATGTAACAAACAGTGCCTTGAACAAAAAAACGCCGCAGGATTCTGCGGCGTTTTTAGAGGGCGTGCGCGGCGGTCAGGAGAGCGACTGCAGCGCGGCGATGCGCTCTTCGATGGGCGGGTGGGTGGAGAACAGTTGGCCGATGCCACCCGCAATGCCCAAAGCCGCCATGCTCTTGGGCAGCTCAGCCGGATGCAGGCCACCCAGGCGCGACAGGGCATTGATCATGGGCTGACGACGGCCCATGAGCTGCGCGGCGCCCGCGTCGGCGCGGAACTCCCGCTGACGCGAGAACCAGGCCACGATGATCGCGGCCACGAAGCCCAGCACGATGTCGAGCACGATGGTGGTGACCATGTAGCCGATGCCGGGGCCCGAGGACTCACGGTCGTCGCCGCGGCGCAGGAAGCTGTCCACAGCGTAGCCGATCACGCGCGACAGGAACACGACAAAGGTGTTCATCACGCCCTGGATCAGCGTCATGGTGACCATGTCGCCGTTGGCGATATGCGCCACCTCGTGGCCGATCACGGCCTCGACCTCCTCGCGCGTCATGTTCTGCAGCAGGCCCGTGGACACAGCCACCAGGGCCGAGTTCTTGAACGCGCCCGTGGCGAAGGCATTGGGATCACCCTCGAAGATGCCCACCTCGGGCATGCCGATGCCAGCCTTGTCGGCAAAGCCGCGTACGGTGTCGACGATCCAGCGCTCGTCGGGCGAGCCCGAGCCGTCGATCACCTGCACGCCCGAGCTCCATTTGGCCATGGGCTTGCTGATGAGCAGCGAGATGATGGCGCCGCCGAAACCCATCACGAAGGCGAAGCCCAGCAGCGCCCCCAGGTTGAGGCCGTTGGCGGTAAGAAAGCGGTTGACGCCCAGCAGGCTGGCGACGATGCCCAGCACCGCCACCACGGCGATGTTGGTCAACAGGAACAGAACAATGCGTTTCATCGAGGGTTCTCCACGGAGATGCAAAGATGGCAGCGGCATGCGCTGCGAGATGCAGATGGGCAGATGGGGGTTGCGCCGGCCGCTTCAAGCGGCGTGCGTCATGTCGCGGCGGCCCTGTTGTGGTGGTTGTGCGGGGCGCGCGCTGCGGAACACGAAGGAGTCATCATAGAAGGAAAAGTTCTCGTTTTCGGGCCACCAGCCCGGCACGCCAAGCACGGGCAGCGGCGAGAACGGCTTGCACGCCAGGTGCTGCGCATCGAGATCGGCTGCAAGCCAGGCATCCACATCAACTCCTGATTTGATAGCATATTGCGCCCGATACACATGCGCTGTGAGCGGTTTACGCGGAAAAACCAGCTGCTCCAGCAGCGCGTGGCCGAACACCATGAGCCGCGCCTGGCCCCAGAGCGGCCGCAGCTCGACGAACAGCCGCCGCCACTGGCGCGCGGCCAACGCATCCCACAGCGCATCGGGCGCGATGAGCACGGCGCCGTTCTCATCGAACACCGTCACGGCGTCGCGCACCGGTCCGCGCGTGCCGCCAATGCCCTGCGCAGCGATGGCCTGCGCCTGCAACTGGTTCAACCGCCGCTTGGCCTGCGGAAAGCGCAGCCAGACGAGGCCGTTGAAAAAGTCGTGCAGGTTGTCGCGCGTAGGCACGCGGCCCGTGCGGTTAATGAAGGACTCATAGGCCCGGCCCTCGGGCAGGTCCGACTGCGGCACGAAGCGCACGGGGCTGTCCGGCCTGCAGGCGCCGTTGAGCGCTTCATGAACCGCCCCAGCATGTGCCGGCACGCGCGGCAGGCCCGCCAGCCAGGGGGCGCCCCAGTCAATGGCGCCTAGACCAGCCGCCACGGCAGCGCTTCGCCCGCGCGCAGAGGCTTGAGCTCGGCTTCGCCGAACGCGAAGCTGTCGGGTGGCGTCCAGGACTCGCGGCGCAACGTGATGGTGCCGGCGTTGCGCGGCAGGCCGTAGAACGCGGGGCCATGGAAGCTCGCAAAGCCTTCGAGCTTGTCGAGCGCACCGGCGTTGTCGAAGGCCTCGGCATACATCTCGATGGCCGCATGCGCCGTGTAGCAGCCCGCGCAGCCAGTGGCGTGCTCCTTGAGGTGCGCCGGGTGCGGTGCGCTGTCGGTGCCCAGGAAGAACTTGGGCGAGCCGCTGGTGGCCGCGGCCACGAGCGCCTGGCGGTGCGTTTCGCGCTTGAGCACGGGCAGGCAGTAGTAGTGCGGGCGGATGCCGCCCGTGAAAATGGCGTTGCGGTTGTAGAGCAGGTGGTGGGCCGTGATGGTGGCGGCAGTGTGCGCGCTGCTACCGGCCACGTAGTCGGCGGCTTCCTTCGTGGTGATGTGCTCGAAGACGATCTTGAGCTCAGGAAAGTCGCGGCGCAGCGGGATGAGCTGCCGGTCGATGAACACGGCCTCGCGGTCGAACAGGTCGATATCGCTGCTCGTGACCTCGCCGTGCACCAGCAGCAGCAAGCCCGCCTTCTGCATGGCCTCCAGCGTCTTGTAGGTTTTGCGCAGGTCGGTCACGCCCGCATCGCTGTTCGTCGTGGCGCCCGCGGGGTAGAGCTTGCACGCGACCACGCCAGCATCCTTGGCCCGCGCGATTTCCTCGGGCGGCAGGTTGTCGGTGAGGTACAGCGTCATCAGCGGCTCGAACTGCACGCCGGCGGGCACGGCCGCCAGGATGCGCTGTTTGTACGCCAGGGCCTGCGCAGCCGTGGTCACGGGCGGGCGCAGGTTGGGCATGATGATGGCGCGGCCGAACTGCGCGGCCGTGTGCGGCACGACGGTGTGCAGCGGGTCGCCGTCGCGCACATGCAGGTGCCAGTCGTCCGGGCGGGTGAGGGTGAGAGTCTGAAAGGGCTCGGTCATGGGGCCGCATTGTCCCACCCGCCATGTTGTCTTGCCAGACCGTTGCCGGTAGGATGCCTTTCGTCCGTTGCGTACCGGGCCCGCCGGGACGGGCCTTCACGCACAGCGGCACCGCGCCCAGGCATGGGACGCTGTCCCGCACGCATCGCCCGACCGTGCCACCCACCAGACCTGATGCGAAAGGGACCTCCCCATGAAGCCGTTCATCCACCATTTCGGCGCCGGCGCCCATTTCCAGTGGAACCTCGACTGCTCCGTCGGCAAGGGCGGCCAGAACAACCTGCCCGTCGACGTCAGCTACATCCAGTGGTACTACACGGTGGCGGCCAGCAATCCGCGCACGCCGGCCGACCGCAAGGCCGTGTACTCCCGCGTGGCGGTGACCGGCATGTGCCGCGGCACGGAAGATGACCCGCTGGTCCAGGCCATCTTGATGCAGCAGCGCGCCCTGTCGCATCCCTTCATCGATGGCCGGATCAACGTCGCCACCGGCGACGGCAGGGTCGGCGAAATGGCGTTCTTCATCCTCCGGCTGGGGGCCCGCTTCGCGGACATGCTGCCCCAGGCCTGGCCGCGCCTGGATCTCGTACCGGGTTGCCCACCGATCGTCGCGGAAGCCGTGCGCCGGAGCGTCCCGCGAGTGACGACCTGATCACTCGGCGGTGATGCCCGCCTTGCGCACCACGTCGCCGAACTTGGCGAGGCGTTCGGCCATCATCTTCTCGAACGCGGCCGGGGGCATTTCCTCGGGGGCGATGACACCCCGGTCCTTGAGGTTGGCCAGCATGGCCGGCGAAGTGGCAACCTGCCGCACCGCCTTGTACAGCGTCTGCACGATGGGTTCTGGCGTGCCGCCGGGCGCGGCCAGGCCGGTCCATGAACTCAGGTTGAGCTGGGGATAGCCCACCTCGGCCATGGTGGGCACGTCGGGCAGCTGCGGCAGGCGCTGCTCCGAAGCCACGGCCAGTGCGCGCACCTTGCCCGCCTGGATGTGCGGCAGCATGATGACCAGGTTGTCGAGGATGAACTGCACCTCGTTGCCCAGCACGGCCGTGATCAGCGGCGTACCGCCGCGGTAAGGGATGTGCGTGGTGTAGATGCCCGTGGCGGCCTTGAGCATCTCCACGTTGAGCTGGCCCATGCTGCCGACGCCGCCGCTGCCGTAGTTGAGCTTGCCTGGGTTCTTTCTGGCGTAGTCGAGGAACTCCTTGAAGCTCTTGATCGGCAGGCTGGAGTGCACCACCAGCGCGTTGGGCTGGCGGCCCAGGATGGCGATGTTCTCGAAGTCCTTGATCGGGTCGTAGCCCACCTTGGGCTGCGTGAGCGGATTGGCCAGGTGGCTGCTCTGCGACGACACGACCAGCGTATAGCCATCGGGCTTGGCGCGCGCCACACCCAGCGAGGCGACCGAGCCGCCCGCGCCGGGGCGGTTCTCGACCACGATGGGCACGCCCAGAACCCGCGACAGCGGCTCCGAGTACTGGCGCGCCATGATGTCCACCGAGCCGCCCGGCGGGAACGGCACGACGAGCGTGATCGGGCGCGAGGGGTATTTCTCATCGGCCTGCGCGGCCAGTGGCGCCAGGCCGGCGAGGCCCAGCCCCAGGCCGGCACCCAGGAGTTGGCGGCGGGTGGATTGCAGATGCTGCATGGTCACGTCTTTCATGGATACAGGAATCAAGGATGGTCGAACACGGCCAGGGCCACGGCCTGCGCGCGCGGCACGAAGGTAGCCAGCTCGCAGTACTCGCGTTCGGTGTGGGCGTGCCCGCCCACAGGCCCCGTTCCGCACAGCGTGGGCACGCCCACCGAAGCCGTGAGGCCGCTGTCGGCCGCGCCACCCGTGAACTCGCCCTGCACGTCGAAGCCCAGCGACTGCGCGCCGCGCTGGTACAGCGCGAGCAGTGCGTCCGGCGTGGGCGCCATGGGCAGGGTGCGGCGCGCGCCGGTGATGCGCCCGCACGTGCGCGGCAGGGACTCTTCCTCGACGATGGCGCGGATGCGCTCGAGCAACGCATCGGGGTCGGTATCGGCCGTATAGCGCACGTCCAGCTCGGCCTTGGCGTGCGGCGCCACCATGTTGGGAACGATGCCGCCGTGGACCACGCCCACGTTGGTGGTCACGCCCGTGGCGGGGTCGGTGAGCGCGTGCAGCGCGAGGATCTTGCGCGCCAGGGCCTCCAGCGCGCTCGCGCCAGCCGCGTGGTTGATGCCCGCGTGCGCGGCCACACCCTCGACCTCGAACTCGATCGCCATCGAGCCCTTGCGGCTCGTGACGAGGTTGCCGCTCACGCGACCCGGCTCGGCATTGAACACGGCGCGCGCGCCGCGCGCCACCTCCATGATGCGCTCGCGCGTGGCAGGCGAGCCGATCTCCTCGTCGCACGAGAAGAAGAGCCTGAGCGGCGCGCGCAGGCCACCGCAGCGCGCGAAGGCCTCGGCCACGAACACGTTGAGCACCAGGCCCGATTTCATGTCGGCCACACCAGGGCCATAGGCACGACCGTCCTCCATGCGGAAGGGACGACGTGCCACGGTGCCTGCGGGATAGACCGTGTCCATGTGGCCCATGAGCAGGATGGGCGCGCCCTCGCTCGGTCCCGGAACATCGGCGTGCAGCAGTACTCCGTAGCCCGGCACACGCTCAAAGCGCACGAGCACGCCCGCAGCCTCGAGCCGCTCGCCCAGCGCCTGGGCCACGGCCGTCACGCCAGCCTCGTCGCGGCTGCCGCTGTCAATGTTGACCACTTTCTGCAATAGATCTTGCATGGCCTGCTGCTGGCCAGCCAGCCAGTCGAGGAGGCGTGCGCGCTGCTGCGCACGACTTTCTTCAAGGGTATCCTGCATGGTTGTGAAAGACTCTGGGCGAAGTGGATGGCGGCAGTGTTGCACGTGCATTTCGTGTTTGCAATACGTTTTTCATAAAACATACATCAATGAAATCATCATTGCAAAACCCATCGGGCCTGCTGCCTGAACGGCTTGCGCGCCAAAGCGCGGACCTCACGGCCAGCGAGCAGGCCCTCGCCCACGCGCTGGGGCACGACTACCCGCATGTGCTGCTCGAATCCGCCACGGCGCTGGCGGCGCGCACGGGCACGAGCGCCTCCACCGTGGTGCGCCTGTTCGCCAAGCTCGGCTATGCGAGCTATGCCGAGGTCCAGCGCGAGGCACGCGGCGAGGTCACCGCGCTGCTGCAGACCGCAGCGCAGCGCGCGCCCGTGACCATCGGCACACAGCGCAGCCCGCGCGAGTGCGTGGACGACACCCTGCTGCACGACCAGCACAACATCCAGGCCACGCGCGAAGGGCTGGACATGGCGGCCTTCGAGGCCATGGCACGGCGGCTGGCGCAGGACACGGGCGAGCGCATCTACGTGCTTGCACAGATCAACAGCGCCCCCGTGGCAGCCTGGCTCGCGCTGCACCTCAACATGTGCCGCCCCGGTGTGCAGGAGCTCGACGCGGGCGCGGTCTCACCCGCGGACCAGTTGCTGTGGGTGCGGCCCGAGGACGTGCTCGTCACCTTCAGCGTGAGCCGCTACGCGCGCGGCACCGTGCAGGTGGCGCGGCGCTTTCGCGAGGCGGGCGGCCAGGTGCTGGCGATCACCGACGGCCCGGCCTCGCCGCTCGTGCCGCTAGCCCACCACTGGCTGCAGGTGCGCACCTCGAACGCCTCTCCATTCCACTCCTACACAGCGGCGTTCTTCCTGTGCAACGCGCTGGTCTCGGCCGTGGCCCAGTTGCGGCACGAAAGCGTGTCGGAGGCGCTCGCACGGCGCGACGCGCTGTGGGAGGATTTCGAGCACCAGATCGCCGCCCCTGCGCTAAGGCGCACGGCCGCCACCCGTGGGCGCACGGCCAAAAGCGCTGCGGGCCTCGCCCAAAAAAAAGGGCGCTAGGCGCCCTTTCTTCTTCGGTGGGTGCACAGGCCCCATCATCAGTGCTGCAGGATCTTGTTGAGGAAGTCCTTGGTGCGCGGCTGGCGCGCGTCGGGGTTGCCGAAGAACTCGTCCTTCGAGCAGTCCTCGAGGATCTTGCCGCCCACGTCCATGAAGATCACGCGGTTGCTGACCTTCTTGGCGAAGCCCATTTCGTGCGTCACGCACATCATGGTCATGCCTTCGTTGGCCAGGCCCACCATCACGTCCAGCACCTCGCCCACCATCTCGGGGTCGAGCGCCGAGGTGGGCTCGTCGAACAGCATCACGATGGGATCCATCGACAGTGCGCGCGCGATGGCGACGCGTTGCTGCTGGCCGCCCGAGAGCTGGCCTGGGAACTTGTCCTTGTGCGCCGACAGGCCCACGCGGTCGAGCATTTTCAGGCCACGCTTCTTGGCATCGTCGGCGCTGCGGCCCAGCACCTTGATCTGTGCGATCGTGAGGTTGTCCGTCACCGACAAGTGCGGAAACAGCTCGAAGTGCTGGAACACCATGCCCACGCGGCTGCGCAGCTTGGGCAGATTGGTCTTGGGATCATGGATAGGCGTGCCATCCACCCAGATCTCACCCTTCTGGATCGGCTCCAGCGCGTTGATGGTTTTGATGAGCGTGGACTTGCCCGAGCCCGAGGGCCCGCAGACCACCACCACCTCGCCTTTGCTGATGCTGGTGGAGCAGTCGTTCAGCACCTGGAAGCTGCCGTACCACTTGGAGACGTTTTTCAGTTCGATCATTTGGCTCATTTATCACTCCAGCCCATTCAGCGGATGATGGCGATCTTCTTGTGCAGGCGCTTGACCAGCCAGGACAGCGCGTAGCAGATGATGAAATAGACGACGGCGGCAGCCAAGTAGGCCTCGATCGGGCGGCCGAAGTTCTTGCCCGCGATCTCGAAGCCCTTGAGCATGTCGTAGGCGCCGATGGCGTAGACCAGCGAGGTGTCCTGGAACAGGATGATGGTCTGCGTGAGCAGCACGGGCAACATATTGCGGAACGCCTGCGGCAGCACCACGAGCTTCATGTTCTGGCCGTAGGTCATGCCCAGCGCCTGGCCCGCGAAAACCTGGCCGCGCGGGATGGACTGGATGCCCGCGCGCATGATCTCGCTGAAGTACGCTGCCTCGAACGCGACAAAGGTCACGATGGCCGAGACCTCTGCGCCAATGGGGCGGCCGATGATCATGGGCACGAGCAGGAAGAACCACAGGATCACCATCACCAGCGGGATGGAGCGCATGCCGTTGACGTAGATGGTGGCGGGCATGTCCAGCCACTTCTTGCCCGACAGGCGCATGAGCGCGAGCAGCGTGCCCAGCACGATGCCACCCAGCGTGGAGATGACCGTGAGGATCAGGCTGAAGTACAGCCCCTTCACCACGAAGTTGCTGAACAGATCCCAGGTGAAGAAGGACCAGTCGATTTGTAGGTTCATGTCAGTGTCCTCCCCCGCCGGCGGCGATCAGGCCCGGAACACGCATGCGCTTCTCGATGAAGGCCATGATCCGGTTGATGGCGAAGGCCGAGATCACGTAGAGCGCGGTGACGGCCAGGTAGACCTCGACACCGCGCGCCGTTTCCTCCTGCGCCTGCATGGCGAACATGGTGAGTTCTGCCACCGACACGGCGAACGCCACCGACGAGTTCTTGAACACGTTCATCGTCTCGCTCGTGAGCGGCGGGATGATGATGCGGAATGCCATGGGCAGCAGCACGTAGCGGTAATACTGGAATGTGGTGAAGCCCAGCGCCATGCCGGCGTAACGCTGGCCGCGCGGCAAGGCCTGGATGCCCGAGCGTACTTGCTCGGCGATACGCGCCGACGTGAAGAAGCCCAGCGCGAAGACCACCAGCACGAAGCCCGGCAGCGACTTCATCGCCGGAAAGATGGCCGGCACCACGTGGTACCAGACGAAGATATGCACCAGCAGCGGAATGTTGCGAAACAGCTCCACCCAGGCGTTACCCAGGCGCACGGTCCAGGGCCGGCCCTCGAGCGTGCGCAAGGTGCCGATCAAGGCGCCGACCACCAGGGCGATGGCCAGCGACAGCAAGGAAACGGACACCGTCCAGCCCCAGGCCGACAGCATCCAGTCAAGGTAGGTGATGTCGCCGTTCTTGCCGAAGCAACTCTGGCCCACCTCTTGGGTAATGGTGTCCTGGCAGAACACCTGCCATTCCCAACTCATACGAGTACCCCTTTATTCAAAGTCCGCGTCACACAGCCGGTCCCGCCCGCCGCGCAACAAAAAACGCCCCTTCCGACCGCTGGGCAGAAGGGGCGGCACAGGCGAGATGCTTACTTGTTTTCGTAAGACTCCATAGGCTTGTCGTTCGGATGCGCCCAGGCTTCCTTCGTCGCCTCCGACAGCGGCAGGCCGATCTTCACGTTGGCCGGCGGGATGGGCTGCATGAACCACTTGTCATAGAGCTTGGCCAGCGAGCCGTCCTTGATCTGACGAACGATAGAGTCGTCCACGGCCTTCTTGAAGGCGGGGTCGTCCTTGCGCAGCATGCAGGCGATAGGCTCCACCGACAACACTTCGCCCACGATCTTGTAGTCGGACGGGGTCTTGGACTTGGAGATGTTGGCCGCCAGGATGGAGCCGTCCATGATGAAGGCGTCGGCACGACCCGTCTCCAACATCAGGAAGCTGTCGGCGTGGTCCTTGCCCATGACTTCCTTGAAGGACAGGCCGTCGGCACGCTTGTTCTTGCGCAGCGTCTGCACCGACGTGGTACCGGTGGTGGTGACGATGGTCTTGCCGTTCAGGTCCTTGATGCCGGTGATGCCCGACTTGGCATTCACGGCGATGCGCACTTCTTCCACATAGGTGGTGTAGGCGAAGGCCACTTCCTTCTGGCGCGCAGTGTTGTTGGTGGTGGAGCCGCACTCGATGTCCACCGTGCCGTTGGTCACCAGGGGAATGCGGTTCTGCGAAGTGACAGGCTGGTACTTGATTTCCATCTTCGCCAGGCCGAGCTGCTTCTGGATGTCGGCCAGGATACGTTCGCCCATCTCGGTGTGGAAGCCCACGTACTTGCCATTGCCCAGGGTGTAGCCCAGGCCCGACGACTCACGCACCCCCAGGGTCACGGCACCCGACGACTTGATCTTCGCCAGGGTATCGCCCGCCTGCGCGAATGCGCCCGTCGCGGCCAGCGCGGTCACGGCAACCGCCAGCAATTGCTTCTTCATACAAACTCCTTATGGGTGAATCGGATGGAAGGATCCGGAAATCCGCTCGCCACTCATGCCAGCGGTGCGCATTCCCGGGAAAACGTCATTGTGCAGGGCTCTCGCCTCAATAGGGGACTTGATCCGTAGGGTATTTCCAGAAGTCCCGCAGCAAATAACTCACCGGCAGATTCAGCGCCTTGCCATGGGGCGGAATGGGCTGGGCGAACCATTTGTCATAGATGGCATAGATCTCGCGGCTGAGAATCAGGCGGCGCATTTCCTCGTCCACGAGTTTCTTGAACGCCGGGTCATTCTTGGGCAGCATGATGGCCAGCGGCTCCGTCGTCACGAAGCGGCCCACTACCTTGAGCGCCTTGGGGTCGGGGCGGTTGGCGGCCAGGCCGTAGAGCAGCACGTCGTCCATCACGAAGGCATCGGCCTCGCCCTTTTCTACCATCTCCACGGCGCGGGCATGGTCAGGGGCTTCCAGCAGGGTAATGCCCATGAGGCGCTCGCGGTTAGCCCGTTCAGCGGCCTTGAGCGGCGTCGTGCCCTTGGTGGACACGAGCTTCTTGCCAGCGAGGTCTTCCATCCGATCGATGGTGCTCGACGCGCGGACCAGCAGGCGCGCACCCGTGATGAAGTGCGGCACCGTGAACGCCACCTTCTCGCGACGCTCAGCGTTGTTGGTGGTGGAGCCGCACTCCAGGTCGGCCTTGCCCTCCTCCACCATCGCGATGCGGTTGGCCGGCGTAACCTGCAGGAATTCGACGGCCATATCCTTCATGCCCGTTTTCTTGCGCACCACCTCGGCCAGGCGCAGGCACAGGTCCACGGCATAGCCCATCGGCTTGCCGCCCTCCACGTACGAGAACGGCACCGACGATTCGCGGTGCGCGATCACCAGCTTGCCACCGCCCGCCACGCGCTCCAGTACCCCTTGCGCGCCAGCAACCGCAGCGAAGCACAGAAGCACAAGCCCCCATGCCAAGTTCCGGTGGTGATGTTTCATACGTTGGTTCCGTGAAGAGATGCCCACATCCAAGCAAATTCTGCGCCCATTGGGCTTGCGGGGAGGGGCCGCGCCGCCGCAGGCCCCATCAAGGGTTCCCATCGCGTGGCACGGCGCAGACTGTACGTGTGCGCCTGACGAAACTCCAATGCCAATTGCGGGCGCAATTATGCAGAATCTTTATATCCGTATTTACCCTAGGCATGAACCACCCTGCTCCTGCAGGAAGGTCCAGAGCGCCTGGGCTGTGCCTTTGGGCGACTCCTTACCCACGGGTTTCTCGCGATAGGCCCGCACATCCATGACCATCTGCAGCCCCTGGAGCTCGGGCGGAGCCGCACTCACGAGCTTGTGCGCACGCAGATCGTCGCGCACGGCGCTGTACGGCAAAAAGGCCAGGCCATGCCCCTCGAGCGCCATGGCCTTGAGGCCCTCGGCCATGTCGGTTTCATAGACCCGGTCCAGGTGGATGGGCGTGCCCGACTCCTTCAGGATCAGGTCCGTGAGGCGCCCCAGGTACGCACCCGGCGCATAACCCAGGTACGGCAACGGATCGCTGGCACGCCCCGGCAGGCGAAACAACGGCTGGCCATCGGCATCGGGCTTGGCGTAGGGCGCCAGCGCCTCCTGCCCCAGGCTCACCATCTCGTAGCGGGCGGCATCAAGCTGGAACGGCTGCGAGGGATGGTGGTAGGCGATCAGGAGGTCGCAGCCGCCCTCAACGAGGCGCATCACCGCGTCGTGCACATTGAGCGCGATGAGCCGGCTCTTGAACGGACCGAACTGCTCGTGCAGGTTCGACACCCAGGCCGGGAAGAACGTGAACGCGAGCGTGTGCGGCACGGCAAAGGCGATCACGTCCTTGCCCGTGCTCGTGTGGGCGCGCAGCATGGCGCGCGTGCTCTGTAGCGCCTGCAGCATCTCCAGCGCCTGGTCGTACAGCGTCTTTCCCGCCGGCGTGAGCCGTGTGGGGTAGGAGCTGCGGTCCACGAGGTCGGTGCCAGCCCAGGCCTCCAAGGCCTGGATGCGCCGCGAGAACGCCGGCTGCGTGACGTGGCGCAGCTGCGCCGACCGGCTGAAGCTGCGCGTTTCGGCGAGGCTGACGAAGTCCTCTAGCCACTTGGTTTCCATGGAGCGCATTATCCGCGCGCACGTGCCCCGCGGCGCCGGGCGCCCCCCCGGACATACCATGTGAACACTTAGTAACGCGTCGCATAATAATGGGCCCCGCCCTTACCGGGCGCGCCCGTCCCAGCCCCTGGTGCACAACACCGCCGGGCAGAGAGACCTGCATTGCCATGTTTGTTCTTCTGACTCCCTGCGTTCATGTCACCCTCCACCCCTCCCGGGCCGCACGACACTGCGCCCTCCACCGGCGCGCCCGACGCTGACGAGCCCCGCTCGCTGCGCCTGGAAGACTGGCTCACCGTCATCGTGATGGCGGCCCTTGCGCTCATCACGTTCGCCAACGTGCTGGTGCGCTACTTCACCAACTCCTCGTTCGCCTGGACCGAGGAAATCTCCGTCTTCCTGATGATCGTGCTCGCGCTCGTGGCAGGCTCGGCCGCCGTGGCGCGCGATGTGCACATCCGCATCGAATACTTCGCCGAGGGCGGCTCCATGGCGCGCCGCAGGGTACTCGCGCGCTTCGGCGCGCTCATGGTGGCGCTGCTGTTCGGCGCCATCGCGGTGCTCAGCGTGCGCGTGGTGTGGGACGACTTCCGCTTCGAGGAAACCTCGCCCGGCATCGGCGTGCCGCAATGGTGGTATTCGGTGTGGCTGCCCGTGTTCTCGGCGCTCATCACCTGGCGCGCCCTGGGCCTGTTCATCCGCCGCGGCCGCCAGGCGCCGCCGGCCGACCACCACGGGGACTTCCAAGCATGATCGCCACCCTGCTGTTCGTGGCGTTCCTCGCCATGATGTTCGTGGGCGTGCCCATCGGCGCGGCCCTGGGCCTGGCCGGCGCCGCCTGCATCGCGCTGGCCAACGCCGATGCGCAATGGTTCGGCTTGCTCGCCGTACCGCAGAACTTCTACGCGGGCCTGGGCAAGTACCCGCTGCTGGCCATCCCCATGTTCGTGCTTGTGGGCTCGATCTTCGACCGCTCGGGCGTGGCGCTGCGGCTGGTGAACTTCGCCGTCGCCATCGTCGGGCGCGGTCCCGGCATGCTGCCGCTCGTGGCCATCACAGTGGCCATGTTCCTGGGCGGCATCTCGGGCTCGGGCCCGGCCAACGCGGCCGCCGTGGGCGGCGTGATGATCGCGGCCATGAGCCGCGCGGGCTACCCCGGCAGCTTCTCGGCCAGCGTGGTGGGTGCAGCCGCAGCCACCGACATCCTGATACCGCCCTCGGTGGCGTTCATCATCTACTCGGTGCTGGTGCCCGGTGCCTCGGTGCCCGCCCTCTTCGCGGCCGGCATGGTGCCGGGCGTGCTGGCCGGCGTGGCGCTGATCGTCCCCGCCGTGTGGATGGCGCGCAAGCACAAGATGGGCGCGCTTGAAGCCAGCATGCCGCGCCCGCCATTCTGGCGCAGCCTCAAGGAAGCCTCCTGGGGCCTGGCCGCGCCGGTGCTGATCCTGGGCGGCATGCGCGCAGGCTGGTTCACGCCCACCGAGGCCGCCGTGGTGGCCGTGTTCTACGGCCTGTTCGTGGGCATGTGCATCCACCGCACCATCAAGGTGCGCGACCTGTATCCCATCCTGCGCGAGGCGGGCGAACTGTCGGCCGTGATCCTCATCGTCGTCTCGCTCGCGGGCATCTTTGCGTTCTCGCTGTCCACGCTGGGCGTGATCGACCCAGTGGCCACGGCCATCGTGAACTCGGGCCTGGGCGAATACGGCGTGCTGGCGCTCCTGATCCTGCTGCTCATCACCGTGGGCATGTTCCTGGACGGCATCTCGATCTTCCTGATCTTCGTGCCGCTGCTGCTACCCATCATGCAGCACTACCACTGGGACCCGGTCTGGTTCGGCGTGATCCTCACGCTCAAGGTGGCCCTGGGCCAGTTCACGCCACCGCTGGCCGTGAACCTCATGGTGTCGTGCCGCATCGCCGGCGTGCGCATGGAATCCACCGTGCGCTGGGTTGGCTGGATGCTGTTCGCCATGTTCCTCGTGATGGTGGCCGTGATCGCCTTCCCGCAGCTGGCGCTGTGGCTGCCTGCCAAGCTGGGTTACTGATTTTTCCAAGGAGACTACCCCCATGAAACTGCGCACCTTCCTCGCATCCACCGTGGCCGCTGCGGCCGCCCTGGCTTTCGCCACGCCCGCGCTGGCGCAGAACTACAAGAGCGAGTACCGCATGTCGCTCGTGCTCGGCACGGCCTTCCCCTGGGGCAAGGGCGGCGAGATCTGGGCCAACAAGGTCCGCGAGAAGACCAACGGCCGCATCAACATCAAGCTCTATCCCGGCGTGTCGCTGATCCAGGGCGACCAGACGCGCGAATTCAGCGCGCTGCGCCAGGGCGTGATCGACATGGCCGTGGGCTCCACGATCAACTGGTCGCCCCAGGTCAAGCAGCTCAACCTGTTCTCGCTGCCCTTCCTGTTCCCCGATTACGCCGCCGTGGACGCCGTGACGCAGGGCGAAGTGGGCAAAAGCCTCTTCGCCACGCTGGAGAAGGCAGGCGTGGTGCCCCTGGCCTGGGGCGAAAACGGCTACCGCGAGATCAGCAACTCCAAGCACGCCATCAAGAGCCCCGCCGACCTCAAGGGCCTGAAGATCCGCGTGGTGGGCTCGCCGCTGTTCCTCGACACCTTCACCGCCCTGGGCGCCAACCCCACGCAGATGAGCTGGGCCGACGCGCAACCCGCCATGGCCAGCGGCGCCGTGGACGGCCAGGAAAACCCCGTCTCGGTCTACATGGCCGCCAAGCTGCACACCGTGGCGCAGAAGCACATGACCATGTGGGGCTACATCAACGACCCGCTGATCTTCGTGGTGAACAAGGACATCTGGAACAGCTGGACGCCCGCCGACCGCGAAGCCGTGAAGCAGGCCGCCATCGAGGCTGGCAAGGAAGAGATCGCCATCGCACGCAAGGGCATGGTCGAAGCCGACAAACCCCTGCTCAAGGACATCGCCGCCAACGGCGTGACGGTGACCCAGCTCACCCCCACCGAACGCGAAGCCTTCGTGAAGGCCACGCGCCCGGTGTACGAAAAGTGGAAGGGCCAGATCGGCGCTGACCTCGTGGGCCAGGCGGAGAAGGCCATCGCCGCGCGCAAGAAATAAGCGCCAGCAATAGCTCTTAGAGCGGCTAACAAAACCATGTCATCGTCAAACACCTAATCGGCGTTTGACGCTGCATGGGTCGAAACAAGAACAAAGAGATCGGCGCCGCGCTGTTCAAGAAGATTGCACCGCTGTTGCCGGTAGTCGCAGCCTCGGCCAAGGGCGGCCGCCCGCGGGTGAGCGACGAGATGGCCTTGAACGGCATCCTGTTCGTGCTGCGCACCGGCATCCCTTGGGAAGAACTGCCCCAGGAATTGGGCTTCGGCAGCGGTATGACCTGCTGGCGGCGTCTGCGTGACTGGCAAGCCGCAGGCGTGTGGCATCGCCTGCATCTGCTGTTGCTCGATGAGTTGCGCGGCGCCGGCAAGCTGGACTTCAGCCGAGCCAGCCTGGATGCGGCCAGCGTGGCCAGCCCCCGGGGGGCCAATACACCGGACCCAACCCGACGGACAGGGGCAAGCTCGGCAGCAAGCGCCACATCATCACGGACCGCCAGGGCATCCCGCTGATCTTCTGCGTCACGGGCGCCAACCGGCACGACTCGGTGGTGTTCGAGCAACTGGTCGATGCCTTGCCGACGGTGCGAGGCTGTCCTGGTCGGCCCAGACGCTGGCCGCACAAGCTGCATGCCGACAAGGGCTATGACTTTGCGCGTTGCCGCGCCCACCTGCGCAAGCTGGGCATCACGGCGCGTATTGCCCGGCGCGGCATCGAGCGCAATGATCGGCTCGGGCGTCATCGCTGGGTGGTCGAGCGCACGCACGCCTGGTTGGCTGCTTTCGGCAAGCTGCGTACTCGCTTTGAGCGCCGCATCGACATTCATGTCGCGCTGCTTTCTTTGGCTTGCTGCGTCATCTGCGTTCGCCATCTCGCACCGTTTTGTTAGCCGCTCTTAAATCAATAGCTGCCAGTGCTTGTGATTTAAGCACTGGCAGCTATTTTTATCTCAGAAATTGTCCGACTGCTGCAACGCCCACATGCGCGCATAGCGCCCGCCCTGGGCGAGCAGCTGCGCATGCGTGCCGCGCTCCACGATGCTTCCCGCGTCCATCACGAGGATCTCGTGCGCGTCCACCACGGTGGAGAGGCGGTGCGCGATCACCAGGGCCGTCTTGTTCTGCGCGGCACTTTGCAGCTCGGCCTGGATGGCGCGCTCGTTGGCCGAATCGAGGGCGCTGGTGGCCTCGTCGAAGATGAGGATGGGCGGGTTCTTGAGCAGCGTGCGCGCGATGGCTACCCGCTGCTTTTCGCCGCCCGAGAGCTTGAGGCCGCGCTCGCCCACCTGCGTGGCATAGCCCTTGGGCGTGGCGGCAATGAAGTCGTGGATACGCGCGGCGCGTGCCGCTGCCTCCACCTCGCCGTGCGATGCACCGGGGCGGCCGTAGGCGATGTTGTACTCCACCGTGTCGTTGAAGAGCACCGTATCCTGCGGCACGATGCCGATGGCGCGGCGCACGCTGGCCTGCGTGACGGCACGGATGTCCTGCCCCGCGATGGTGATGCGCCCCTCCTGCACGTCATAGAAGCGGAACAGCAGCCGCGCGAGCGTGGATTTGCCCGAGCCCGAGGGCCCCACCACCGCCACGGTCTTGCCCGCGGGGATCTCGAAATCCACGCCGTGCAGGATGGCCCGCCCCGGCTCGTAGGAAAAGTGCACTCCCTCGAAGCGCACCGCCGGCTCGCCTTGCAGGCGCAGCGCGGGTGCTCCGGGGGTGTCGGCCACCTCACGCTCGCGGTCCATGAGGGTGAACATGCGGTCCAGGTCGGTGAGGCTTTGCTTGATCTCGCGGTAGATAACGCCCAGGAAGTTGAGCGGTATGTAGAGCTGGATCATGAAAGCGTTGACCATCACGAGGTCGCCCAGCGTCAGGCGCCCGTCCACCACCCCCTGCGTGGCGCGCCACAGCATGACCACCAGGGCCAGGGCGATGATGAGCTGCTGCCCCGTGTTGAGCAGGCTCAGCGTGGTCTGGCTCTTGAGGCGCGCACGGCGCAGGCGCTCCAGGCTCTCGTCGTAGCGGCGCGCCTCGAAGGCTTCGTTGTTGAAGTACTTGACGGTTTCGTAGTTGAGCAGCGAATCCACGGCCTTGGTGTGCGCGGCCGAATCGAACTCGTTGGCCTGGCGGCGGAACTGGGTGCGCCACTCGGTCACCGAAACGGTGAAGACGATGTACACCGTGAGCGCGGCGATGGTGATGCCCGCGAACCATACGTCGAACTTCACGGCCAGGATGCTGAGCACCAGCGCCACCTCGATCAGCGTGGGCAGGATGCTGTAGAGCGAGTACGAGATGAGCGACTCGATGCCTCGCACGCCGCGCTCGATGTCGCGCGTCATGCCGCCCGTCTGGCGCTCCAGGTGAAAGCGCAGCGAGAGCGCGTGCAAATGCTCGAAGGTGGTGAGCGCAATACTGCGCGCCGCCCCCTGCGTGGCCTTGGCGAAAACCAGCTCACGCAACTCGGTGAAGAGCGAGGTGGACAGCCGCAGGCCACCATAGGCCAGCAGCAGCCCCACGGGCACCACGAGGATGGCAGCGGGGTCGCCGGGCTTCAGCGAAAGGGCATCGACCAGGTTCTTGAGCAGCACCGGCACACCCACGTTGGCCACCTTGGCGCCCACCATGAAGGCCAGCGCGGCAAGCACGCGCCACTTGTACGCCCAGAGGTAGGGCAGCAGGCGGCGCAGGGCCGTCCAGTCGGAGCCGGCACGCACGGAAGTGCCTGGGGGAAGTGAGATGGATTCGCCGCTGCGGCGCATGGGAGACAATTCCGGTTGTTGTTTTGACCGAGATTGTGCCCATGTCCGATATTTCGAGCCGCCCCACCGCGGCATTGCCCACCGACAAGGAACTGGTGCTCAAGGTGATTCCCATGCCCGCGGACACCAACGGCAATGGCGACATCTTCGGCGGCTGGGTCATGGCCCAGGTGGACTTGGCGGGCGCCGTGCTGCCCGCGCGGATCGTGCAGGGCCGCATGGCGACGGTGGCCGTGAAGGAGTTCGTGTTCAAGCAGCCCGTGCGGGTGGGCGACATCCTCTCGTTCTATTCAAGCGTGGTGCGCGTGGGCCGCACCTCCGTCACGGTGGATGTCGAGGTCTATGCCGAACGCATCGCCACCCAGGGCCGCTATGTGAAGGTCACCGAGGCGCTGCTGACCTACGTGGCCATCGACGGCAACGGCCAGCCGCGCCCCATACCGCAGCAGACGCCGGAAACCGGGGCCGCGTAAGGCCCCCCTCAAACGGCCAGTGCAGACTCGCCACGTGCGGGCGTGCGGGCCGCGCCGCTGGCGCTGCCTGCGGAGATTTCACCGGTGAGCTGGCCGCCCTCTTCAATCACTACCTTGCCGTAACGGATCTTGCCGCTCACCTTGCCCGTGCTGTAGATCATGAGCTTCTCGCGCACGGTGAGCGTGCCGTCGAACAGGCCGTGGATCTCGGCCACATCGATCTCGGCCGTACCGTGGAAAGCGCCTTCCTTGGTGATCTGGATCACGCGCGAGTCCATGGTGGCCTCGACGGTGCCTTCGACCACGAGCGTGTCGCAATCGGTGATTTCGACACCCTTGAGCTTGATGTTGGGGCCCACGGTGAGCTTGCTGCCGCCGTTATCCGCCTTGTTGGCTGCGGCCGTGCTGGCAGCCTGCGCAGGCGTGGATGCGGCGCTGCCGCCCAGGGCGCTCGTGGAGCCCTGGAGGGTAGAAGGGGGCTGGCGAGGTTGGAACGACTCGGGTTCGCGTTTGCCAAAGAAGGGGTTTTGCACGGCCATCGGATCTCCTTGAGAAAGGGGCATCCTAGAAGGCCATGCGCGTGACAATTCCCCGCATCACGCAAGATCGGTAACCAAACCCTTCTCCCGTTGCATGCGCTTGCAGGCTTTGCAGCGGCACACAGGCACCGCAAGGCCCCCAGGGTGCTCAGGAGACGATGTATGCCGCCGCGCCCGCCGACATGAGCTGGCCGTCGGGCCCGAAAAATTCCATGCGCGTCGTGGCCACGCGCGAGCCCAGGCGCAACACCTCGGCACGCAACTCGAAGTGGCTGCCGATGCCGGGGCGCAGGTAGTCGATACGCAGGTCGATGGTGCCCAGCTTGGCGAAGCGCGCCAGGCGCTGCTGCGGTGTCTCGTCCATGTGCTTGGCACCAATGGCCGCCATCACGGCCAGGCCGCCCATGGCATCGAGCCCCGCGCTGATCACGCCGCCGTGCAGGCGGTTGTACGCATAGTGGCCCACGAGTTCGGGCCGCATGTCGATGCGGGCCACCACGCGCTCGGGCAGCAGGCTCACCACCTGCAGGCCCAGCACCTGGTTGAACACGATTTTTTCCTCGAAGACGGTCTTGATGCCGGCGATGAATTCGGGCTCGAACTCGGCGGGCGCTGTCGTGGTCCTGGTCATGTCAGCACTGGCTGAAGTCCGGGCGGCGCTTCTCCATGAAGGCCGTGAAGGCCTCCTTGGCCGCGGGCCCGCCCATCAGGCGGCCGAAGCTGGTGCCCTCCTCGTCCATGCGCGCGGCCACCTGCGCGGCTTGGCCGGCCTTCATGAGGCGCTTGGTCTCGATGAGCGCCGACAGCGGCTTGGCCGCGAGCTTGCGGGCCTGGGCCTGCGCCAGCGCGTTGCATTCGGCGGGTGGCACCACGCGGTTGACCAGGCCCACTTCGAGCGCGGCCTCGGCCATGAACGGCTCACCCAGCAGCAGTGCCTCGGCCGCACGGTGGTAGCCCAGCATCTGCGGCAGCAGCAGGCTCGATGCCGCCTCGGGGCACAGCCCCAGGTTCACGAAGGGCAGCGAGAAGGCCGCGTTGTCGCCCGCGTACACCAGGTCACAGTGCAGCAGCAGCGTGGTGCCGATGCCCACGGCCGGGCCGCAGACGGCAGCGATCACGGGCTTGGGAAAGGCCGCCAGGCCGTGCAGGAAGCGCCACACGGGGCGCTGGCCGGCATCCTTCTGGGGCGCCGCGCCGCCGGCCGATTGCTGCAAGAAATCGCCGATGTCGTTGCCCGCGCTGAAGATGGCCATGTCGCCCTGGAACACCACGCAGCGCACCGCGGCATCGCTCTGTGCCTGGGCCAGCGCGTCGGCCATGGCGGCATACATGGCCTCGGTGATGGAGTTCTTCTTGTCGGCGCGGTTGAAGGTGATGGTGGTCACACCGGCCTCGGTGTGGACCAGGATGTCCTGGGATGCATTCATGGTGCGGTTCATTCCTTGAAGTAAACGATCTGATGGCTCGTGGCCAGCATGGTGCCGGCCTCGTTCCACAGCTGCGCGGTCTGGTCGAAAAAGCCGTTGCGGAACTCCTGCGCGCGGGCCTGGCCCAGCAGGTAGCCCGTGCCCGTTGCGGCCAGCAGGTCGCTGCCCGCGTGGAAGTACACGGTGATCGATACGGTGCCCGCCGGCACCTGGCGCGCGCGGCGCAGCCACACGCGCGGAAAGAAGATGTCGGCCATGGCCGCCAGCGCGCAGAAATCGAGCGGCCGCTCGGGCGCATCGCGCATCCAGAGCTGCGACAGGCTGGTGTCGCCGCTGCCGTCCCACTGCTCGGGCAAGGCGCCCGACACGGGCCGCATCTCGTAGCGCTGCAGCCACTCGGAGCGGAAACCGGGCGCGATGCGCTTGCACTGCGCGGGCGCGGGCACGGCGGGCATGGGCGCATCGCCCAGGCTCCAGGTCTCACGGCGCGCGGCCGTCACGGCCGTAGCGGTGGTGGTGACCACGGGTGCGCCCTCGGCATCGGCCTGCAGGATGGACAGCGTCCAGTGCTGCGTGGAGCGGTTGGTGCGCACGGGCGTGGCCTGCAGCGTGAACGGTCCCTCGGCCAGTGCGCCGGCGTAGTTCACGGTGAGCGAGAGCGGCTCGCCGAGCCGGTCGGGGTGCTGCAGGACAGCCTGCAGCAGCGTGGCTGCCGTGATGCCGCCAAAGGGGCCCACCATGTTCCAGTAGGCCGGGCTCGTGTGGCCGGTGTATTGCCCGGCGCCGGTGGAGGTGAGCGCCAGCGCCGCGTCGAAGGGGTGGTGATGGGAGGTGGTCATGGCGCCCAAGTGTGCCGCGAAACGGCCGGCTATGCCGTCGTACCCGAGACTGCGCGCTCTGCGGCGCCAGACCAGCCGGCCAACACGGCGCTGGCGCGCTGCCACAGGCTGTGCTCGAACTGCGCGCGGAAGAAGCCGAAGTGCCCGATGCGCCGCGCCTGCACGTCGGCGGGCGCCACGCGCTCCACGCGGCGCGGCGCATTCGCATACAGGTCCATGAGATGGTGGGTGCCGCGCCAGGTCATGAGTTCGTCGTCGCTCATCGACAGCGCCAGCACGGGGAAGCGCACGGCCGCGTAGCTGCGCGCGGCGGCCTCGCCCTCGGCGCCCACGCTGTAGCGCGGGTTCAGGCACCAGCGGCGCCACTGCAGGATCACGCCAGCCGGCAGGTCGCCCACCTTGCGCAGGCGCCGGCCCGGGAAGTAGCCGCACACCCGCGTGGCCAGCGGCACGAGCACATGCCAGAAGTACAGCACCGTGCGCTGGAGGCGCGGTGCGTTGTCGCGCCAGTAGCCGCTGCCGGCCGCGATGGAGAGCAGACCGTCCACCTGCCCCGGCTCGCGCAGCAGGCCCGGCAGCTGCGCACCCAGGCTGTGGCCCAGCAGGTACAGGGGCTGGGCGGGCAACGCGGCCTTGGCGTGCGCAATCACGGCCTCATAATCGCGCGCCCAGTCCAACAGGTCGGCCTGCACCGCGCGCAGGGGGCCCTGCAGCGAATCGCCGTGGCCCCGGTAGTCGAAGGTCGTCACACGGTAGCCCTGGCCCGCGAGCCACGCGGCAAAGCCCTCGTAGAAGGCCTGGCGCACGCCCATGGCGCCGCCGATCACCACGCTCGCGCGCGGCGCGCCTTCGGGCGCGTACACGCGCAGCGCCAGCGGCGCCGCGCCATCCACTTGCAGGCTGAGCTTTTCCATGTCGGTCTCCTGTTTCGGCGCCGCTCTGCGTCGGCTCGCATGGATGCACGAAGACGGCCCGCGCCCCGCAGGGCGCAGGCAGTGGGCGTCAGACGCGCTCGAAGATGCCGGCTGCGCCCTGGCCCGTGCCCACGCACATCGTGACCATGCCGTACTTCAGGTTGTGGCGGCGCAGCGCGTGCACCACCGTGGCGGCGCGGATCGCGCCCGTGGCGCCCAGCGGGTGGCCCAGGGCGATGGCGCCGCCCATGGGATTGACCTTGGCGGGGTCCAGGCCCAGGGTATTGATCACCGCGAGCGACTGGGCCGCGAAGGCTTCGTTGAGCTCGAACCAGCCGATGTCCTCGTGCTTGAGGCCAGCGTAGCGCAGCGCGGCG
>JAYSFC010000022.1:0-36759 GCA_041913505.1 Acidovorax sp. | reverse complement strand
TGCTGGTGGACGACCTCATCACCAAGGGCGTGACCGAGCCCTACCGCATGTTCACGAGCCGGGCCGAGTTCCGCCTGCAGCTGCGCGAAGACAACGCCGACATGCGTCTGACCGAGGCAGGCCGCCGCATGGGCCTGGTGGACGACGCCCGCTGGGATGCCTTCAGCCGCAAACGCGACGCTGTGGCGCGCGAGACCGAGCGCCTCAAGGCCACCTGGGTGAACCCTCGCATCCTGGCGGCCGCCGAGTCCGAGCGCGTGCTCGGCAAGGCCATCGAGCATGAGTACAACCTGTTCGACCTGCTGCGCCGGCCCGACGTGTCGTATGCCGGGCTCATGGGCATGGATGGCGGCAAATACGCCTCACCCGAGGTTTCACGTGAAACACTGGGCGAGCTCAGCGCCCCTGTGATCGAGCAGGTGGAAATCGCCGCCAAGTACGCGGGCTACATCGACCGCCAGAAGGACGAAGTGCAGCGCGCCGCGTACTATGAAAATCTGCGCCTGCCCGCCGAGCTCGACTATATGCAGGTGGCGGCGTTGTCGATCGAGGTGCGCCAGAAGCTGCAAAAGCACCGCCCCGAGACGCTGGGCCAGGCCTCGCGCATTTCAGGAGTAACGCCCGCGGCCGTTTCGCTGCTGCTCGTGCACCTGAAGAAGGGCGGCTTCAAGGGCTTTGGCCAGGAAGCGGCAGCGGGCACCGAGGCGGCCGCATGAGCGCGGCGATGCGGGAGGCGCTGGGTGCGGGCGTGCAGGCCCTGGGGCTGGATCTGGAGGAAGCCCAGATCACCCAGCTGCTTGATTTTCTGGACTTGCTACAGAAGTGGAACAAGGTCTACAACCTCACGGCCGTACGCGATCCGCAGGAAATGCTCACGCACCACCTGCTCGATAGCCTGGCGGCCGTGGTGCCCCTGCGGCGCCATGTCGCGGAGCAGGGCGGGGCGTTGCCCCATCCCGTGCGCCTGCTCGACGTGGGTTCGGGTGGCGGGCTACCGGGCGTGGTGTTTGCGATCTGCTGCCCAGGCGTGGATGTGAGCTGCGTGGACACCGTGGCGAAGAAGGCGGCCTTCATCCAGCAGGCGGCGGCCACGCTGCGCCTGCCGAACCTGCATGGCATCCATGCGCGTGTCGAGACGCTGGCCGGTCCGTTCGATGTAGTGAGCTGCCGGGCCTTTGCCTCGTTGCCGGATTTCACGGCCTGGTCGCGGCAGGTGCTCGGGCCGCAGTCCGTGTGGCTGGCCATGAAGGGCAAGCACCCCGCCGACGAGATTGCGGCGCTGCCGGCCGGCGTGCAGGTGTTTCACGTGGAACCACTCACGGTGCCGGGCCTGGCTGCCGAGCGCTGCATCGTGTGGATGCGGCCAACCTGAGCATCTGCGTCTGGCCTGCGGCGCGCGGAGCGGGCAGGGCGGCTCGCGTACACTCGACTCTCCATTCTTCGGGGGAACTCCATGTTCGGCGTAGCTGACTACGGCGCATTCGTTGCCGCCATCGTGCTGTTCCTGGCCATTCCAGGGCCGGGCAACCTCGCGCTCATCACGTCCACGGGCAAGGGCGGCGTGCGCGCGGGCCTTGCGGCGGCGGGTGGGGTGATCGCGGCCGACCAGGTGCTCATGTGGGCGGCTGTGGCCGGCGTGGCCGCGCTGCTGGCGGCCTACCCGGCGGCCTTCCACGCCGTGCAGTGGCTGGGTGCCGCCTACCTGGCCTGGCTGGGCTTCAAGATGCTCACGGCCAAGCCGGGCAGCGCCCCCGTGCTGCACATCGAGCCGCGCCACTACTTCAAGCAAGGCGCCATCATCACGCTGCTCAACCCCAAGGCCATCGTGTTCTACATGGCCTTCTTCCCGCTGTTCGTGGACCCGGCCCGGCACCAGGGGTTGTTCACCTTCGGCGTGATGGCCGCGACCATCGCGACGCTCACCTTCCTCTACAGCCTGGTCGTGGTGCTGCTCACGCACCACCTGGCTGCGCGCATGCGCGCCAATCCGTCCATTGCGCGCGTGCTCGAGAAGACCGCGGGCGTGTTCCTCATCGGCTTCGGCATCAAGCTCGCGGTCTCCAAGTAATCCTTCCCTCCAGCAGCATGGCCAAGATTTTCTGTATCGCCAACCAGAAGGGCGGCGTGGGCAAGACCACCACCTGCGTGAACCTGGCGGCGGGCCTGGCCAAGATCGGCCAGCGCGTGCTCATGGTCGACCTCGATCCGCAGGGCAACGCCACCATGGGATCGGGCGTGGACAAGCGCGCGCTCGAGCTCAGCGTGTACGACGTGCTGCTCGAGTCGGCCTCGGTCAAGGAAGCGGCCGTGCTGTCCGAGTCCTGCGGCTACCACGTGCTGGGCGCCAACCGCGAGCTTGCCGGGGCCGAGGTGGAGCTGGTGCCCCTGGAGCAGCGCGAGCGCCGCCTCAAGGCCGCGCTGGCCGAGGTGGACCTGGACTACGACTTTGTGCTCATCGACTGCCCGCCGAGCCTGTCGATGCTCACGCTCAACGGCCTGTGCAGCGCGCACGGTGTGATCGTGCCCATGCAGTGCGAGTATTTCGCGCTCGAAGGGCTCACCGACCTCGTCAACACCATCAAGCAGGTGCATGCCAACCTCAACCGCGACCTGCAGATCATCGGCCTGCTGCGCGTGATGTTCGACCCGCGCATCACGCTGCAGCAGCAGGTGAGCGAGCAGCTCAAGGACCACTTCGGCGACAAGGTGTTCGACACCGTGATCCCGCGCAACGTGCGCCTGGCCGAGGCGCCCAGCTACGGCCTGCCTGGCGTGGTGTTCGACCCCGCCGCCAAAGGCAGCCAGGCCTTCGTGGACTTCGCGCGCGAGATGGTGCAGCGGATTCAGAGCATGTAACGGCCCATGTGCTCATATGCATTGGGTTTTTAGCTCCTAAATAAATAGCGTGAAATCTTTCGACGTGCTGATCCTGCCGGGCTGGCAGAACTCCGGCGCCGACCATTGGCAAAGCCGCTGGGAGCGCCTGTACGGCTACCAGCGCGTGGAGCAGCACGACTGGATGCACCCGTTGCGCGGCGATTGGTCGGCGCGGCTTGAAGAGGTCGTGCGTGACGCGAGTGCGCCCGTGGTGCTCGTGGCGCACAGCCTGGGCTGCATCCTCACGGCCTGGTGGGCGGCGCATTCGCCCCATGCCCACCGCGTGAAGGGCGCGCTCCTAGTGGCGCCTGGCGACGTCGAGCGCCCGGACCTGGCGGCGCAGATCAGGGGCTGGGCGCCCATTGCGCGCCAGCGCCTGCCCTTTGCGGCCACGCTCGTGGGCAGCCACGACGACCCCTACTGCAGCTTCGAGCGCGCCCAGGGGCTGGCGGCCGACTGGGGGGCGCGCTTCATCGACTACGGCGCGCGCGGCCACATCAACGCCGCATCGGGCCTGGGCGACTGGGCCGAGGGCCATGGCTGGCTGCAGGCGCTGGCCGATGGCGGTGCCGGCTGAGGCGTGCCATGACCGTGCGCGGCTTGAGCCATCTCACCTTCGTCGTGCGCGACCTCGATCGCGCGGCGCGGTTCTTCTGCGACGGGCTGGGGGCCGAAGAGGTGTACGACAGCGCCGCGCGCAGCTTCTCGCTGTCTCCCGAGAAATTCTTCGTGCTCGGCGGGCTGTGGATTGCCGCGATGCAAGGCGATCCGCCCTCGGAGCGCAGCTACCGCCATACGGCTTTCGCCGTCGATGCCGCGGACTTGCCCCACCATGCTGAGCGCCTGGCGCGCATCGGCGTGGAGTTGCGGCCGCCGCGCGCCCGCGTGCCGGGCGAGGGCGAGTCGCTGTATTTCTACGATTTTGACAACCACCTGTTCGAGCTGCACACCGGCACGCTCGACCAGCGGCTGGCGCGCTACGCGCAGGCCGCCACCTGATACGAGAGAAAGTCCCCACCATGGTCACCAAGAAACCCAAGGGCCTGGGCCGCGGCCTCGAAGCGCTGCTGGGCCCCAAGGTCGAAGAGAAAGTGGAGCAGGCCCAGGCCGTGCAGGCCGGTCTGCCCAGCGCGCTGCCGCTGACCGAGCTCGTGCCCGGCGTGTACCAGCCGCGCACGCGCATGGACGAGGGGGCGCTCTACGAGCTGGCCGAGAGCATCAAGGCCCAGGGCATCATGCAGCCGATCCTGGTGCGCCGCCTGACCGAAGGCGAGAACGCGGGCAAGTACGAGATCATCGCGGGCGAGCGGCGCTTTCGCGCCTCGCGCCTGGCGGGGCTGGACCAGGTGCCCGTGCTCGTGCGCGACGTGCCTAACGAGGCCGCCGCCGCGATGGCGCTCATCGAGAACATCCAGCGCGAGGACCTGAACCCGCTCGAGGAGGCGCAGGGCCTGCAGCGGCTCGTCAAGGAGTTCGGCCTCACGCACGAGCAGGCGGCGCAGGCCGTGGGCCGTTCGCGCAGCGCCGCGAGCAACCTGCTGCGCCTTTTGAACCTGGCCGAGCCCGTGCAGACCATGCTCATGGCGGGCGACATCGACATGGGCCATGCGCGTGCGCTGCTCGCGCTCGACCGTGCGGCGCAGATCACGGCGGGCAACCAGATCGCGGCCAAGAAGCTCTCGGTGCGCGAGGCCGAGGCGCTTGTGAAGAAGCTCGGCGCCGAGTTCAGCCTGGTGCCGCAAAAACCCAAGAAGGAAAAGTCGCGCGACCTGCGCCGCGTGGAGGAAGAGCTCTCCGACCTGCTCATGGCCGAGGTCGAGGTGCGCGTGAAAAAGCGCGTCAAGCGCGGCAGCCGCACCGAGGAGATGGGCGAGCTGGCGATCCAGTTCGGCTCGCTCGAGGCGCTTAACGGGCTCATTGAGCGCCTGCGCGGCGAAGGCTGAGGTCCCGGCGCCGCGCCGGGGCGCTATATTTCAGGCGGCAGCGCCGCTGCGGCAGGCGACCGCAATAAGAACCCCCATTCCGCACACCCAAGAGAGAGGACAATCCGTGAAGAAGCAATTTGCATTGACCGCGCTGGCAGTTCTGGCCCTGAGCGGTTGCGTGACCACCGACATGCGCATGGGCGCACCCGAGGCCAAGACCGTGGCCACCGGCGCGGCCGGTGGCGCCAATGCCGAGAACGCCAACTCCGAGCTCGAGCGCTGCGCGTCGCCGCTGGGCACGGTCTCGCTGGTCGAGAACCAGACGGCCGGCTGGTACACCATCCTGACCCAGCAGTACCGCCTCCCGCCCACCTCGCAGTTGCTGCGCCTGATGATCCAGCAGTCCAACTGCTTCGTCGTGGTCGAGCGCGGCGCGGCCGGCATGAACGCCATGGCGCGTGAGCGCGCCCTGATGCAGTCGGGCGAAATGCGCGGCGGCAGCAACATGGGCGGCGGCCAGATGGTGGCGTCCGACTATGGCCTGTCGCCCGAGGTGATCTTCAACCAGAACGATGCCGGCGGCATGGGCGGCGCCCTTGGCGGGCGCGTGGGCGGCGTCTTCGGCGCACTGGCCGCCGGCACCAAGACGCGTGAAGCCTCGGTCATGCTGACCTTGGTGGACAACCGCTCGGGCGTGCAGGTCTCGGCCTCGGAAGGCAGCTCCTCCAAGACCGACTGGGGCGGCATGGGCGCGCTGTTCGGCGGCGCCGGGGGCGGCGCGCTGGGCGGCTACACCAAGACGGCCGAAGGCAAGGTGATCTCGGCGGCCTTCATGGATGCCTACAACCAGATGGTCAAGGCGCTGCGCAACTACAAGGCGCAGACCGTCAAGGGCCAGGGCCTGGGCGGCGGCGGCCGCCTGGGTGTGGACGGCGGTGCCGCACCGTCGCAGACCTCCGCCCCCGGCGCCGCCAGCGCGGGCGCAGCGGGTGGCGCCATGCTGTCGCTCAAGGCGGCCCAGCAAAAGCTCAACGACCTGGGTTACAACGCCGGGGCGCCCGACGGCGCCATGGGCCGCGCCACGCAGAACGCGCTGCGCGCCTTCCAGAAGGACCAGGGCCTGCCGCAGTCCGGCCGCCTGGACCGCGCGACCTCGCAGGCGCTGTCGGCGCAGTAAGCGCCCGCCGTTGGCGCAACGCCGCAGGCGCAAGGCCAGGTCCATGCCCCCGCGCCTGCGCCTGCCCTGGCCGTTGCCCGCGCTGCTGGCGTGGGCTGCGGCCTGGCTGGCCTATGCGGGGCTGACGCCGGTCCTGGGGCCGCTGCGAGCCTGGCTGCTGGCCGGCCTGCTGGGCGTGCTGGCCAGCCTCGCGGCACGGCCGTGGTGGCGCCGCCTGGCCGTGGCGGGGGGCTTTCCGCTGTCCTGCCTGCTGCTGTGGGGCCCGAGCGGCCTGGCAGCGATCAGCCCCTGGCTGTGGCTGGGTGCGCTTTTCCTGCTGCTGCTGGTGTATCCGCTCAATGCCTGGCGCGATGCGCCGCTGTTTCCCACGCCCCGCTCCGCGCTGCTGCGCCTGCCCGAGGTTGCGGCCCTGCCGCCCGGGGCGCGCGTGCTCGATGCCGGCTGCGGCCTGGGCGACGGCTTGCGGGCGCTGCGCGCGGCCTACCCGGCGGCGCGCATCGAGGGGCTGGAATGGAGCTGGCCCCTGCGCTGGGCGTGCGCGCTGCGTTGCCCCTGGGCGCGCGTGCGCCACGGCGACATCTGGCGGGCCGACTGGAGCGGCTACCAGATGGTCTACCTGTTCCAGCGGCCCGAGAGCATGGGCCGCGCCGCTGCCAAAGCCGCAGCCGAGCTGGCCGAGGGCAGCTGGCTGGTGAGCCTGGACTTCGCCCTGCCCGGCGTGCCGCCCGACCACCATTGGCGCCTGGACGCGCGCCACAGCGTCTGGGTCTACCGCATGCCCAGCGGCCGGCTATGACGAACCCAGAAAGCGCCCCGGCGCCAGCCCCACGGCGCGGCGCACCATGGCGCTGAAGGCGCTGGGGCTGTTGTAGCCCAGTTCCGCCGCAATCTGGTTGATGGGCCTGCGGCCCGCGGCCAGCGCCACGGCGCGCGCCAGGATCACCTGCTGGCGCCACTGCGTGAAGGTGCTGCCCAGTTCCTGGCGAAAGAGCCGCGCCACCGTGCGCGGGCTGGCACCGGTGTCGCGCGCCCAGTCGGCCAGCGTTTCATGGCGCGTGGGGTCGGCGATCACAGCCTCGCACAGGTGGCGCAGGCGCTTGTCGCGCGGCAGGTCCACACCCAGGCGCACGCTGCTGGCGCGGCGCAGTTCGTCGAGGATCAGGGCGCTCAGGTGGCGCTCGCGGCGCAGCAGTTCGGGCGCGAGCGGCGGGCCATCGTCGGGCTCGGTGGGCATCTCGCGCACCACGGCGCGCAGCAGCTCGGACACCTCCAGCACGCGGCACTGGCGCCAGGGTTCCTCCTGCGTGCGGGCTACGCCGGGGCCGCAGCGCCCGGGCGGCTGGTGGAAGTAGAGGGTGCGCAGGTCGGCGTCCTCCACCATGGTCACGGCGTGTTCCACGCCGGGCGGAATCCACAGCGCGCGCGAGGGCGGCACGATGTAGGCCCCATGCGGCACCGTCAGGCGCAGCACGCCTGTGGTGGAGATGGCCACCTGCGCCCAGGGGTGGCTGTGCGGGCGCACCTGCGTGTCGGCGCGCAGCTCGCGGTGCTTGGCACGCACGGGGCGTTCGCGGCTCGGCACGAACAGGTGCGGCGTGAGCGATTCCACGTACGACAGCACGCGCGCCGCCCGCGGCGCAGGGCCGGGTGCGGCAGGCGCATCGTCCTGATGGGGCGGTGGTGGGTGACTTGGCATGATTGCGACAGCAATTGTCCGTCTATCGTATATCGGACTCATCTGCCTTGCCTAATATCAGGCCCATGACGACTGCTAACCCCTCCCTGCGCCAGGACGCGCGCACCATCGGCCTCATCGGCCTTGCGCATGGTTCCTCGCATTTCTTCCACATGCTGCTGCCGCCGCTGTTCCCGTTCCTGATCAAGGATTTCGGCTACAGCTATTCCGAGCTCGGGCTGCTGCTGTCGGTGTTCTTCGTCGTCTCGGGCACGGGGCAGGCCATGGCGGGCTTCCTGGTGGACAAGGTGGGTGCGCGCCCAGTGCTGTTTGCCGCCCTGTCGAGCTTCGCCGCGGCGGGCCTGGTAGCGGGCACGGCCGGCGGGTATGCGGGGCTGGTGGCGGCGGCCGTGCTGGCGGGGTTGGGCAATGCGCCGTTCCACCCGGTGGATTTCACCATCCTCAACAAGCGTGTGTCGCCCGCGCGCCTGGGCCACGGCTTTTCGGTGCACGGCATTTCGGGCAATCTGGGGTGGGCCACGGCACCCGTGTTCATGGCCGGCCTCGCCACGGCCACGGGCTCCTGGCGCATGGCCTGCCTGGGGGGCGCGGCGCTGGCGCTGCTGGTGCTGGCCATCATGGTGTGGAACCGCGATGCGCTCGATGACCGCCAGGGTTCCTGGGCGAACCAGGCGCCCAGGGGTGCTGCGGGCGGCGCGGCCGTGCCGGAGCACCCCATGGCCTTCCTCCGGCTGCCGGCCGTGTGGCTGTGCTTCTCGTTCTTCTTCTGGAGCACCTGTTCGCTCAGCGCCATCCAGAGCTTCGCCGGCCCGTCGCTGCAGCGCATGTACGACATGCCGCTCTCGCTCACGGCCATGGTGGTCACCGGCTACATGCTGTGCGGCGCCATGGGCATGGTGATTGGCGGCTTCCTCGTGGGCCGCGTGGAGCGGCTGGAAAAGACCATCAGCGTGTGCCTGCTGGCCTCGGCCATGCTGCTCGTGCTGGTGGGGCTGGGCGTGCTGCCCGGCATGGTGGCGCTGGGCGTGGCCTCGCTGGCGGGCATGGGCATCGGCATCGCCGGCCCCTCGCGCGACATGCTCATCAAGCGCGCCGCCCCGCCTGGCGCCACGGGGCGCGTATATGGCACGGTGTATTCGGGGCTGGACCTGGGCTTCAGCCTGGCGGCGCCGGTGTTCGGCGCCATGCTGGACGCGCAGATGAATGCCAGCATCTTCTATGGCTCGGCGCTGGCGCTGACGCTCAGCGTGGTCTCGGCCGGCTTCGTGGGCGCGGGCGTGGCGTCGCGGCGCTTGCAGACCGCGCGCTCGGCGGCGTGAGGCCGCACCGGTCCGGGCGCCAGTCTTGCGGCGCCTGGGCGCTCGGGCCCGTGCTCACTGCCGCCTGACGATATCGACGGAGATCTCGACCGCCGGGACTGCGGCGCGGTTCTCCAGCCAGTGCGTGGTGTTCCTGTCCTCGGGCCAGCCCACGCCCGGCCCGTAGTCCATCGCCACGCCGTTTCTGTGGTCGGTGATCGTGCCCTGCAGTATGTAGACCAGGCCCGGCCGGTCGGCATGGCTGTGCAGCGGGCCAAAGACGCCTCCGGGTGCGATGGTGACCAGGCGCATGCGCAATTCCCGCCCCGCCATGCCCTCGATCTCGGGGCCCAGGTCCAGCGTGGCGAGTGGCTGCACCGTCACGCCCTGTGTCTCGGGGGCCGCATGTTCGTTGTCCATGGTGCTCTCCTTCGGGCCCGGAAGCCCAGGCTCGCGTCGCCGGCCATGGTACTGCCGGGGACGCGCGAGAACAATGCCGCCGCGCGGGCCGGATATTCCACCAGGAATCTACAAAAACCGGCCTCAAGTGCGCTATGGGTGGTTATTGAATGCTATTAAAAATGTAGCAGGCGAGTGGCGCTGGCTTAGAGCGCGAAGATCTTCCCCGGGTTCAGGATGTTCTGCGGGTCCAGCGCGCGCTTGATGGCGCGCATCAGATCCACGGCGCCCGCGCCCGTTTCGTCGAGCAGGAAGCCCATCTTGTGGATGCCCACGCCGTGCTCGCCCGTGCAGGTGCCGCCCAGGCGCAGCGCGCGCGCCACGAGCTGGTGGTTGAGCGCCTCGGCCTTCTCGCGCTCCTCGGGGATGTTGGGGTCGAGCAGGTAACCGAAGTGGAAGTTGCCGTCGCCCACGTGGCCCACGAGGAAGTAGGGGATGCCGCTCGCATCGGCCTCGGCCACGGAGTCGAGCAGGCAGTCGGCCAGGCGGCTGATGGGCACGCAGGTGTCGGTGCTGATCGCGCGGCAGCCCGGGCGCGACTGCACGGCGGCAAAGTAGGCGTTGTGCCGCGCGGTCCACAGGCGCGTGCGCTCTTCGGGCGTGGTGGCCCACTCGAAGGCGTTGCCGCCGTGCTCGCCGGCGATTTCCTGCACGGTCTCGGCCTGCTCCTGCACGCCCGCGGGCGAGCCGTGGAACTCCATGAGCAGCATGGGCTCCTCGCGCAGCGCGAGCTTGCTGTGCGCGTTGACCATGCGCACGGTGTTGGCGTCGATGAGCTCCACGCGCGCGATCGGCACGCCGAGCTGGATGGTCTGGATCACGGTGCGCACGGCGGCCTCGATGCTCGGGAACGAGCAGACCGCGGCGCTCACGGCCTCGGGCAGCGGGTACAGGCGCACGGTGATCTCGGTCATGATGCCCAGCGTGCCCTCGCTGCCCACCATGAGGCGCGTGAGGTCGTAGCCCGCCGCGCTTTTCTTGGCGCGCGTGCCGGTGTGGACCACCTCGCCGCTGGCCGTCACCACCTCGAGCGCGAGCACGTTCTCGCGCATGGTGCCGTAGCGCACGGCGTTGGTGCCGCTGGCGCGCGTGGCGGCCATGCCGCCGATGCTGGCGTCGGCGCCGGGGTCGATGGGGAAGAACAGGCCCGTGGCCTTGATCGCCTCGTTGAGCTGTTTGCGCGTGATGCCGGGCTGCACGGTCACCGTGAGGTCGTCCGCATCCACGCTGAGCACACGGTTCATGCGGCCCACGTCGATGCTGATACCGCCCTGCACGGCCAACAGGTGGCCTTCGAGCGACGAGCCCGCGCCATAGGGGATCACGGGGGTGTGGTGCGCGCTGGCGAGGCGCACGGCGTCCTGCACGTCGCGCGTGCTTTCGGCGAACACCACGGCCGCGGGCGGCGGCGCCTGGATCGAGCCTTCATCGCGCCCGTGCTGCTCGCGCACGGCCAGCGCCGTGGAGCACTGCGCGCCGAAGCGCGCCGCGAGCGCATCGAGCAGGGCCTGCGGCACGGGCCGGGGATGGAATTCGGGGAGCAGGTGGTGGGCTGCGGCGGGTGCGTTCATGGGGTGGTCTCCGGGTGGGCCGAAAAGAATACCACCGGGCACGCAAGGCAATGCCCCCGCGCTCCCAGCGCATGCGGCCCCTGGTGGCAAAAGCGCCGTGGTGGGCGGGATGCCACACCACGGCGCTGCGCTTACCAACGGATTGCAGGGGAGCGGCGTTGCGCGCCGCACTTGCGGGAGGGGGTTACGTCATGGATGTTGTTTCACTCCTTTCTCGAATTCTTCACGCGAAAGCGTGCCGTCCTTGTCGGTGTCGAGCTGCTCGAACCGGCCGCCCACCGCGGGCAGCGTGGCCGCCTCCTGGGGGCTCAGCTTGCCGTCCTTGTTGGCATCGGCACGGTCGAACGCCTGGCCGGCCGGCGAGGTGCTGGTGGCCTTGTGCGTACCGCTGGCACTGGGGCCGGGACCGAACGCAGGCCCTCCGGTTTGCGCGAAGGCCGTTACAGTGCCGCCCATGGACAGGGCGGTGAACAGCAGCAAGCTGGCAGTGTCGAACGAGAAGGAGGTGCGTTGCTTGGCCGTCATGGATACAGGACTCCGTGAAAGTGGAACACGGGGCTATTGCACCGCAGCATGGCGGGTGGGGCCAGCATTTTTGCCGCCTGTTGCCTGAGCCAACATTTGTGAGCGCCGTGTAAAGCACAATCGCGCCTTCGACCCCGCCATCGCCAAGGAGACCCCCCATGGGCAACCGTTTGACACAAATCGCCACCCGCACCGGAGACGACGGGACCACGGGTCTGGGCGACAACACCCGCGTGTCCAAGGCGAGCGGCCGCCCGCATGCCATGGGCGACGTGGACGAGCTCAACTCGCACATCGGCCTGCTGCTGTGCGAGCCGCTGCCGCAGGACATGCGCGAGCTGCTGGTGGACGTGCAGCACCAGCTCTTCAACCTGGGCGGCGAGCTGTCGATCCCGGGCTTCGAGCTGCTCAAGGACGACGGCCTGCTGCAGCTCGACAACGCGCTTGCGCACTACAACGCGCAGCTGCCGCGGCTGCAGGAGTTCATCCTGCCCGCGGGCACGCGCGCAGCCGCCCAGGCCCATGTGTGCCGCACGGTGGCGCGCCGCGCCGAGCGCGCCGTGGTGGCGCTGCAGCAAGCCGAGACCATGCGGCCCGCGCCGCGCCAGTACCTCAACCGCCTCTCGGACCTGCTCTTCGTGCTCGCGCGCGTGCTCAACCGCGTGGATGGCGGCGATGACGTGTACTGGAAGAGCGAGCGCTTGGCGCGGCAGGCAGGTGATGCTACTGAATAAATAGCATTCGGTGCTTTATTGACAAGCACAAGAGCCCGTTGGGCTTGAAACCGGCGCAGCCGCTCAGGTGGATGCCCCTTATTTCGGCGCCAGAATCGCCATGGTGATGCGCGACACGCAGGTCAGCTCGCCCTCGTCGTTCACCATGTCGATCTGCCAGACCTGGGTGGTGCGCCCGACATGCACGGCGCGCGCCGTGCCCGTGACCCAGCCGCTCTTCGCGGCGCGCAGGTGGTTGGCGTTGATGTCCAGGCCCACGGCCATGTAGCCTTCAGGGCAGGCGTGGTAGGCACCCATGGAGCCCAGCGACTCGGCCAGCACCACGCTCACGCCGCCATGCAGCAGGCCGAAAGGCTGCTTGGTGCGCTCGTCCACGGGCACGCGGCCCACCAGGTGGTCGTCGCCCACGGCCAGGATCTCGATGCCGAGGTGGCTGACGGCGCAGTTGGCATTGCGCTGGTTGATCTGCTCGACGCTGATGGGTTTTTTCCAGATGGACATAGGTAGCGGTGGCGTATCGGGTGGGGTGAAGCGGGGGCCGGGGGCGTACTGCGGCTGTGCCGCAGGCGACGGCGGGTTCGGAGCCGGGCTCCTACAATCGCCGGCATTCGCCGGGCATTATGGGGCGCAGGCGCGTGGCGCGCTGTCTCCGGCGCTGCAGCCCCTGCGGCGCACAATGCCTGCCTGTCCACCCGTTTCAGCCGGAACTCCATGCAACGCCGTCAGTTCGTCTCTCTCGCCTCCAGCGCCGCGGCCCTCGCGGCGGCCCCCGCCTTCGTGCGAAGCGCCCTGGCACAGGACGCCGGCCTGTCCGCCAAGGCCATCACCATCGGCTGCTCGGCCGCGATGACGGGCCCGCTCGCAGGCTTCGGCACCGACATCAAGCAAGGCGCCGAGGCCGCCATGGCCCACATCAATGCGCACGGCGGCATCCAGGGCCGCACGCTGCAGCTGCACATGGTGGATGACGGCTATGTGCCCCAGCGCACCACCGAGAACGTCAAGCAGATGCTGTCGCAGGGCACGGCCTTCGCGCTGCTGTCGTGCGTGGGCACGCCCAACAACACGGCCATCCTGCCGCTGGTCGAGGAGGCCGGCGTGCCCTATGTGGCGCCGCTCACGGGCGCTTCGTCGCTGCGCAAGAGCGCGCGCAACGTGTTCCACGTGCGCGCGAGCTACACCGACGAGGTGCACCGCCTGATCCAGCGCCTCGCGGGCATGGGCCTCAAGGGCATCGGCGTCGTGCACCTGGACAACGGCTACGGCCGCGAGATGCTGGAGGACGCCACGCGCGCCCTGGCCGACCAGGGCATGAAGCCCGCGCTGCAGGTGGCCGTGGCCACCGACGGCAAGAACGTGGCCGACGTGGTGGCCAAGGTCGCGGCCGCGCGGCCCTCGGCCGTGCTGCTGGCCACGGCGGGCACGGTGTCGGTGGACCTGGTGCGCGGCCTCAAGAAGAACGTGCCCGGCGTGCTGCTCACGGGCCTGAGCGTGACGCTGCCCAGCGACAGCCTCAAGCAACTCGGCGAGGACGGCAGCGGCATCGCGCTCACCATGGTCATGCCCGACCCCAACCGCGCCAAGCTGCAGGTGGTGCGCGACTACCAGGCGGCCATGCGCGCGCGCGGGCAGCAGGAGTTCTCGCTCGGCAGCCTGGAGGCCTACGTGAACACGCGCGTGCTGGCCGAGGGCCTGGAGCGCGCGGGGCGCGACCCGAGCCAGGCCAAGCTGCGCACCGCGCTCGCGGGCATCCGCAATCTGGATCTGGGCGGCTTCACCGTGGACTACAGCGGCCAGTCGCCCTACGTCGGTTCGCGCTTCATCGACCTCGGCGTGCTGGGCGGCACGGGCCGCTTCCTGTCCTGACGCGCGGGCCCTGGCCTCAGGGTCGCATGCTGCCCGTCGCCAGGCAGCGCTGGTGCCAGGACAGCGCCTCGCCCAGGATGTGCGGCGTGTGCTGGCCGCCGGCCTTTTGCGCGCGGTCGAAATAGTCCTGCAGCATCGGCCGGAAGTCGGGGTGCGCGCAGCGGTCGATGATGACCTGCGCGCGCTGGCGCGGCGAGAGGCCGCGCAGATCGGCCAGGCCCTGCTCGGTCACGAGGATCTGCACGTCATGCTCGGTGTGGTCCACGTGCGAGCACATGGGCACGATGCACGAGATGGCGCCGCCCTTGGCCACCGAGGGCGTCACGAAGAACGAGAGGTAGCCGTTGCGCGCGAAGTCGCCCGAGCCGCCGATGCCGTTCATCATGCTCGAGCCCATGAGGTGGGTCGAATTGACGTTGCCGTAGATGTCGGCCTCGATCATCGCGTTCATGGCGATGATGCCCAGGCGCCGCACGAGCTCGGGGTGGTTGCTGATCTCCTGCGGGCGCAGCAGGATGCGCTCGCGGTAGAAGTCGATGTTGGCGTTGAATTCGGCCAGCGCGGCGCTGCTCAGCGAAATCGCCGTGGCCGAGGCCGAAACCATCTTGCCCGACTTGAGCAGCTCCAGCATGCCGTCCTGCAGCACCTCGGTGAAGCCTGTGAGGTTCTCGAACGGCCCGGTCAGCAGCCCGGCCAGCACCGCGTTGGCCACGTTGCCCACGCCCGACTGCAGCGGCAGCAGGTTTGGCGGCACGCGGCCTTGGCGCACCTCGTGCTGCAGGAAGTCGATGATGTAGCCGGCGATCTGGTTCGATACCGCGTCGGGCGCCGCGAACTTGGTGTTGCGGTCGCTTTGGCGCGTCTCCACCACGGCCACCACCTTGGCCGGGTCCACGCGCAGGTACGGCTCGCCGATGCGCTCGTGCGGGTGCGTCATCGGGATGGGCTTGCGGTGGGGCGGCAGGGCCGTGCCGTAGTAGATGTCGTGCATGCCGTCCATCTGCTCGGGCACGAGGGTGTTGACCTCGAGGATCACCTTGTCGGCCAGGTCCAGCCAGGTCTTGTTGTTGCCCACGGCCGTGGAGGGGATGAGCCGGCCGTCGGGCAGGATGCCCAGCACCTCGACCACGGCCACGTCGAGGTGGCCCAGGAAGCCAAACCAGGCGTGCTGCGCCACGTGCGACAGGTGCATGTCGCTGAAGTGCATCTGGCCCGAGTTGATCTTGTCGCGGCAAACCGGGTCGGACTGGAAGGGCAGGCGCATCTCGATCCCATCCACCTGCGCGAGCGCGCCGTCGAGCTCGGGCGCGGTGGAGGCACCGGTCCATACGCTGATGCGGAACGGCCGGCCCGCCGCGTGCTCGGCCTCGATGCGCCGCGCCAGCGCCTGGGGAATCACCTTGGGGTAGCCGGCGCCCGTGAAGCCGCTCATGCCGACATTGGCGCCTGCGGGGATCAGGGCCGCGGCGTCCTCGGCCGACATGATGCGTGGATGGAAGTCGGCGTAGCGAACGCGGTCGGCCAAGGTCATGGGGGGTTATCTCCGGTTGTAAAAAAGCCGCCCAGGCGGGGGCGGCATGCAGGTGCAATGCGTGCACAGTAATGGTAAGACATTGGTGTTTTCCCTCTTGGGGTTAACCTGAATGACCCAGTGTGCAGTCACGGTGTCAGCCCCGTGTAAACGGGCGGGCGCTGGGCACACCGGCGGTGCGGCTACCATGCGGGCCATGATGCCCGCGTCCCGCTGCCCTTCCTGCCACCAGCCCGCCGAAGTCCAGCGCTTCGCCGCCCATGGCGGCGGCGTGCTGGAGCTGGACCTGTGCTTTGCGTGCCAGGGCCTGTGGTTCGACCCGCAGGAGAACACGCGCCTGGCGGCCGCCGCGGTGCTGGATCTGTTCGACCTGCTGCACCGCCGCCGGGGCGAAGCCCACCGACCGCTGGCCACGCGGCTGCAATGCCCGCGCTGCGACCGCGCGCTGGACGCGGGCTACGACCTGGCCCGGGGTGGCCGCTACCGCACCTACCGCTGCGCCGCAGGCCATGGGCGCTTCAGCACCTTCGGTGCCTTCATGGTGGAAAAGGGCTTTGTGCGCCACCTCTCGTCGCTCGAGATCGAGGCGCTGGCGCAGCGCGTGGGCACCATCCAGTGCACGGGCTGCGGCGGGGCGGTGGACATCCGCCGCGACCACGCCTGCCCGTACTGCCGGTCAGCCCTGTCGCTGCTGGACCCCAAGGCGGTGGACGAAGCCCTGGAGCGCCACGCCGGCGCGGCGCGCCGGGAGGCCGCACCCCCGGATCCTCACGAGTTGGCCGACGCGCTGGTGGCCGTGGAGCGAAGTCGCGCCCGGGCGCAGCGCGAGGAGCAGAAGGAGCGCCTGTCTGGTAGCAGCTCGCCCGACGGGCTGGACCTGCTCTGGGCCGGCGCCGAGCTGATCTGGGCGTTCCTGCGGCGCTGAAGCCGCCCCCGGCAGCCGGGGGCGGCGAAGGCTCAGGCGTTGCGGCTGCGGCCCAGCAGCGCGTGGAGGAGGATGGCGCCGAACGTGGCGGTGCCGATGCCGCCGAGCGCGAAGTCGCCGAACTTGAGCGTGAAATCGCCCGTGCCCAGGATCAGCGTGATGGCGGCCACGATGAGGTTCTTGTTCTGCGAGAAGTCCACCTTGTTGTCCACCCAGATCTTGGCGCCCGCGATCGCGATGAGGCCGAAGACCACGATGGACACGCCGCCCATCACGGGCAGCGGAATCGCCTGGATCAGCGCGCCGAACTTGGGCGAGAAGCCCAGCAGCAGCGCGATCAGCGCGGCCACGAAGAACACGGCCGTGGAGTAAATGCGCGTGGCGGCCATCACGCCGATGTTCTCGGCATAGGTGGTCACGCCCGTGCCGCCCGCGGTGCCGCTCACCATGGTGGCCACGCCGTCGCCGATGAAGGCCCGGCCCATGTACTGGTCGAGGTTCTTGCCGGTCATGGCCGTCACGGCCTTGATGTGGCCCAGGTTCTCGGCCACGAGGATGATGGCCACGGGCGCGATCAGCAGCATGGCGGGCGCGCTGAACTCGGGCGCATGGAATTGCGGCATGCCGAACCAGGCGGCGTTCGCCACGCCCGACAGGTCAAGCGGCTTGCCCAGGCCCAGCCCATTGGTCAGTGCCGCATAGACGACGCTCGCCACGATCAGGCCCACGAGGATCAGCAGGCGCTGCACCATGCCGCGCGCGAACACGGCCACTAGGCCCACGCACAGGAAGGTGACGGCCTGCATCCAGCTCTCGAAGTTGTTGGCCGCCATGTTCTTGACCGGCACGGACGCGAGGTTCAGCCCGATCACGGCCACCACGGCGCCCGTCACCACGGGCGGCATGAAGCGCTCGATCCAGCCCGTGCCCACGGCCTGCACGACCAGGCCGATCAGCGTGTAAATGAAGCCGCAGGCGATGATGCCGCCCAGCGCCACGCCGATGGCCGCGTTCGGGCCCTTGCCCGCGTAGGCCGTGGCTGCGATCACCACGCCGATGAAGGCGAAGCTCGAGCCCAGGTAGCTCGGCACCTTGCCGCCGGTGATCAGGAAGAAGATCAGCGTGCCGATGCCGCTCATGAGGATGGCCAGGTTCGGGTCGAACCCCATGAGGATGGGCGCGAGCACCGTGGCGCCGAACATGGCGATCACGTGCTGCACGCCCATGAGCGCCGTCTGCGGCCAGGGCAGGCGCTCATCGGGCCCGATGACGCCGCCCGACTGCAGCGCCTGCGCGGGCCGCTCGGTCCATTGGAAAAGTCCCATCGATCACTCCTTGTTATGAAAAGTGGAGCGATGTTAGAGGCTTTGGGCCGAATTTTCCCCCGTGCTGGCCCGAACGGGCCGTGCCGTTACAGCGCGCCAGGCCGTGCGAAGGCCGCCACTGCCTGCAGCACCTCGGGCGCCTGCAGCATCTTGCGGTGGCCCAGGCCCTCGGTGGCCACGAGGCGCGCGCCCGCGATCGCGTCGCGGTAGGCCTCGCCATCGGCAAATCGGTTGACGCTGTCGCCGCGGTCGTGCACCACGAGCGTGGGCACGCGCACGCGCGGCCCCACGGCGGCGGGCTCGAACTGGCGCATGAGAATGCCCTCCCGCGCCTCGATGCGCTGCTGCAGGGCCGCGCGGGTGCGCTCCGACAGGCCGAACACCTGCGCGAACAGCCGCGTGAACTCGTGCGGTGAGGCGGGCGGCGCCAGCAGCACGAGCCGTTGGGTGGGCAGGCCGCGGCCCACGGCGTGGGCCGCCGCGTTGGCCGCGAGCGAGTGCGCGACCACCGCACCGAGCGACGCACCCTCGGCGCGCAGCCGCTCGGCCACATACTCGAGCGCGCGCGAAAACTGGGGCAGGTTGCTCATGCGGCCCCGGCTGCGCCCGTGCGCGGGCATCTCCACGAGCACGGGGGCCAAGCCCTGGCCAGCCAGCGTTTCGGCCAGGGCCCGCATCTGGCGCGCATGGCCGCCCCAGCCGTGCAGCAGCAGGGCCGTTGGGCCCGGTGTGGGCGTGTCGAGGTGGTAGAGCGTGATTTCCGCGTTCTCGAAGGGCCAGCGCTCCACTTGCCAGTGCGCGCTCCAGTCCTCCGGCCGGCCGGGCCGGCGCAGCGGCAGCGGCGTGCCAAACAGCCGGTAGGCCGCGCGCACGGCCAGCGCGGGCGCCAACCGCTCGGTGGTGCCCATCATCCAGCGCAGGGCGCCGAGGGCCGGGGCGTTCTGGTAGTAGGCCGAGCCGGCCTGCAAAGCGGTAGAGGTCGTCATGGTGCGGGCTCAGTAGAAAATCCAGTCGGCATTGCTGCGCGGCAGCGCGCGCAGCGTCTGCAGGGCGCTCCAGGCCAGGCGCAGGGCGGCCCCGGAGGCGGCGAGGGCGAGAAGGATCAGCATGGCGGTTCCTTTCTTCGCACGATTGTGCGAAATTTGGGAAAAGAAAAACAAGGGCTCCATGGCCGGAATCTCGTGGATTCAGGCTTGGTAGCTCTTGACCAGGCGTTCCCAGGACGCCTCGGTGCGGGATGGGGCCTGTGCATCGCGCAGGAAGCGCACGTCGTGCATCAGGCCGATGGCCAGTGCGTAGATCTCGCCCACGAGCTGTTCGGCGGGCGTGTCGGCGCGCAGGTGGCCGGCTTCCACGGCCTGCACCACCGTGCGCCGCAGCGCGGCGCGCCAGCGCGTGATCTCGCCGTGCAGGAGGTCGCGCAGTTCGCCCTCGCGGTCGTCGAGTTCGAACGCGCCTGCAGTGAAGATGCAGCCGCGCGTGGCCTCCACGTCGCGGATGCGCGCGATCCAGCGCCGCACGATGCTCTGCAGCCTCGGCAGGCCTTTGGGCTGCTGCATGGAGGGCACGAACACGTCGGCCAGGAACTCGCGGCCGTACTCCTCGATCACGGCCTTCTGCAGCGCCTCGCGCGATCCCACGCGCGAGAACACGCCGCTCTTGGAAAGCTGCACGCGGTCGGCCACGGCCTGCAGCGTGATGGACTCCAACCCTTCGGCCGCGGCGAGGTCCAGCGCCGCTCCTACGATGGCCGCGCGCGTGAGTTCCGCTTTCTGGGTTTTGGCATCCATGGTGGATGCAAATTTAGCACGTATGTGCGAAAAAAACCAGATGCTCCCAAATCAGGGCAGGATCAGCCCCGCGCGCGCAGCGCCCGCTCGATGCGCTGGCGCTGCACCGTGGTCTTGGGCACCTTGAACGGGAACCACATGCGCACGTCTTCCTCCAGGCCGATGCCGTGCATGTAGTTGTAGATGGCCTTCTTGAGGCCCGCGCCCAGCGCGTCGTGGTCCACGCCCGTGGGGTCGGTGAAGGCCACGTCGTTCTTTGCAAAGCCCCCCGGCGGCAGCGGCGCGAGCGTGATGCCGTACTCGGCGGGGTTCTGGCCCACGGGCGAGTGCACGGTGCAGGCAAAGCGGTGAAAGAACCCGCTCTGGATGCAGCCGTTGGCGAAGAGCTGGCGCACGTACTCGAGCGCGTCCACCGTGTCCTGCACGGTTTGGGTCGGGAATCCGTACATCAGGTAGGCGTGCACGAGGATGCCCGCGTCGGCAAACGATTTGGTCACGCGCGCCACCTGGTCCACGCTGACGCCCTTCTTCATGAGCGCGAGCAGCCGGTCGGAGGCGACCTCGAGCCCGCCCGAGATGGCGATGCACCCGCTGTCGGCCAGCAGCTCGGCGAGTTCGGGCGTGAAGGTTTTCTCGAAGCGCACGTTGCCCCACCACGAGATGCCCGTGCCGCGCGCGATGAGCTCGGTGGCCAGGGCCTTGAGCGCCTTCGGCGGCGCGGCTTCGTCCACGAAGTGAAAGCCGGTCTGCCCCGTCTCGGCCACGATTGACGCGATGCGGTCGGCCAGCACCTGGGCGCTCGCGCCCTCGTAGCGGCCGATGTAGTCCAGGTTCACGTCGCAGAAGCTGCACTTCTTCCAGTAGCAGCCGTGCGCCACGGTGAGCTTGTTCCAGCGCCCATCGCTCCACAGCCGGTGCATGGGGTTGAGCATGTCGAGCAGCGACAGGTAGCTGTTCAGGGGCAGCCCGTCCCAGGTCGGTGTGCCTACCTCGGCGAAGGCCACGTCGGGCTCCACCAGGTTGATGTACTGCACGTTGCCGTCGTCCCCGCGCACGAAGGTGCGCACCAGGCGCTGGCGGCCGCGCTGGCCCGCCACATGCTCCAGCAGTGCGAGCAGCGGGCGCTCGCCCGCGTCCAGCGTCACGTAGTCGAAGAAGTCGAACACGCGCGCATCGGCCAGCTCGCGCAGCTCGGTGTTCACGAAGCCGCCGCCCAGCACGGTGACGGTGCGTGGGTGCCGCGCCTTGATGGCCTGCGCGATGCGGAAGGCCCCATAGACCGAGCCGGGGAACGGCACCGAGAGCAGCACCACGTCGGGCCGGTGGCGCTCGATGGCCTCGTGCGTCAGCGTCTGCAAGGCCTCATCCACCGGGGTTGGGGCCTGGGCCAGCGCTTCGGCCAGCGGGTCGAACGTGGGCTGGCTGCCCGCGAGCGATTCGGCGTAGCGCACGAACTCGAAGCGTTCGTCCACCGCGTCGCGCAGCACGTCGGCCAGGTCGTTGAGGTAGAGCGTGGCCAGGTGCTTGGCCTTGTCGGCCAGGCCCAGGGCGCCGAAGGCCCAGCCCAGCGGGTCGCCGCTGCCGTCGTCCTCGAACACGTCGAGCGCGGCGAAGCGCGGCCCCTCGGGCAGCCAGGCGCGGCCCGCGATGCGGTGGGCCAGCGTGCTGTCGCGCCCCTGCAGGTAGGCGATGGTGGGGCCGATGGTGGCGAGGTAGCGCTCGCGCTGCGCGAGGAACGACTGCACGGCCGGGCTGCGCGCCGCCTCCGGCAGCGCCTGTGCATGGCCAGCGACCTGGGCCAGTCCCTCGCGCGAGAGCAGCCGCAGCACGAGCGCGATCGCCAGGTCCTCCTGGAAGGCGGCCACGCCGCGCGAGCGCAGAAAGCCCGTGAGGTAGGCGGTGGAGGGGTAAGGCGTGTTGAGCTGCGTCATCGGCGGGATGACGGACAGCACACGGGGCGTGGCAGCGGACATGGGCGGGGCGCGGGTGGGGCCGCCCTTGCGGGGAGCGGTGCGGAATTATCCCCCGCCTGCCCTGGGGCGCGCTGCCGCGGGGGTATGGCGGGGCCGGGCGCCGCTTCAGGCGGGCTGGGCGCGCCGTGCCTGCTTGGCCAGGTACATGGCGCGGTCGGCCTCGCGCAGCGCCTCCTGCGCACCCAGGCTGTGGGGCTCGACCGCGATCACGCCGACGCTGGCGCCGGGGTAGTCGATCGCGATATCCCCGCAGTGCACGCGGCCCACCGTGGCCTCGGCGATGCGGCTGCCGAATGCGCGCCGGGCGGCTTCCACCCCATCGCCGGGCGCGGGGCCGGGGCCGATCACCACGAATTCGTCGCCGCCGTGGCGCGCCGCGAAGTCCTGGGCGCGCAGCATCTGCTTGAGGCGCACGGCCATGCAGGCGAGAAACTGGTCGCCGACCTCGTGGCCGTGGGTGTCGTTGATGGCCTTGAAGCCGTCGAGGTCCAGAAAGGCCACGAGCACGGTGGTGTGCTGGCGCGCGCCCTGCGCGATCTGGCGCTGCAGCGTTTCCATGAGCGCGCGGCGGTTGGGCAGGTTGGTCAGCGGGTCGGTGGCCGCGTAGGCCGCGAGCCGCGCATTGGCCGACAGCAGCTGCCGCACGAGCTGCTCGCGCTCCACCTGCTGGCCGATGAGCCGCGCGAACAGCCGGAAGACCTGGTGGGCATGGGGGGGCAGTGTGTGCCGGGTGGCGCTGGCGGCGCACAGGGTGCCGTAGAGCCCGTCGCCCTCGGCGTGCACGGGCGCGCTCACGTAGGTCTGGATGCCCAGTGCGGTGGCGGCCTCGGAGTCGCCCCAGCAGCCGCCCACGTCGTCCGTGAACATGCGGCCCTCGTCGAGCGCGCGTTTGCACAGCGTGTCCTGCCAGGGCACCGACAGGCCTTCGGGGATCTGCAACTGGCGCGTGTTGCGCGCATAGAGGATGCGCTGCACGCCCGCGTCGAGGTCGATGGTGGTGAGGTAGGTGGATTCGAGCCCCGTGACGGCCTCGAGCATCTCCAGCATGGGGCGCGTCAACTCCTCCACGCTGCGGGCGGCGTTGACGGACTGCGAGAGCTGGTCGATCAAGGTATCCATGCGGAAATTATGACGACCCTGCGGCTGGCCTGTCTATGCCATTCAGTGCCAGGGCGCGGGCAGCGCGGCCCGCAGCCAGGCGCCGGGCCGCCCCGTGAGCTGGCCCACGATCGCCGCCTTGAGCGGTGGCAGCCGGTTGGCGCTCGCCAGCACCAGCTGGCGCACCAGGCGGGGCAGCGGCCGCGCGTCGGTGTACAGGCGCACGATGGCGTTGGTGCCCTGGTAGATGGGCCAGGCGTGCAGGTGGTGCGCGCGCGCATAGGGCGCGAGCGCGGCGGCGTCGCCGATGTCACGGCCCTGGCCGCGCGCCGTGGCCAGGGCGTGCGCGAGGCGCTCCACGCCCGCCAGGCCCAGGTTGTAGCCATGGGCCGTGACGGGATGCATGCCCACGGCTGCGTCGCCGATGAGTGCGCAGCGCGGCCCTGTGAAGCGCTGCGCGTACGCGGCCACGAGCGGGTAGGCGTGGCGCTCGCCGACGAGCTGCATGGCGCCCAGGCGGTGCTGGAACTGCTCGGCCACGCGCGCCGCGAAGTCCTCGGGGGGGAGGGCGAGCAACGCGGCCGCGTCGGCGCTGCCGGCCGTCACCACCACCGAGCACAGGTGGGCGCCGGTTTCGGAATCATCGGGCAGGGGCAGTACGGCCAGCGTGCGCTCGTAGCCGAAGCATTCGTGCGCCGTGCCGCCGTGGGGCGTCTCGTGCCGCATGCGGCAGACGATCACGGTGCGGCCGAAGTCGGTCATGGCGGCCCCGATGCCGAGCTGGCGCCGCGTGGCCGAGAAGCGGCTGTCGGCCGCCACCACGAGCGGCGCTGTGAGCCGCTCCTGGGCTGCGCCGTCTTGGGTGTAGTCCACCTCGGCCTGGCCGGGTTGCACTGCCACGCGCGTGACCTGGGCCCCGGTGAGGATGCGCACGCCCGGCGTGCGCGCCGCCACGGCGTAGGCGCTGCGGCGCAGCGCGTGGTTGGGCACGATCCAGCCCAGGTGGTCCACGCCGCTGCCGCCGGCATGCAGCGCCATGCCCGCCTGCGGGCCCACGGGGCCGTCGTGCACCTGCGCGTCGTGGAGCTTGCCGATCTCGTGCGGGGCCAGCGCCTGCCAGCTGCCCAGGCGCTGCAGCAGCGCGGCGCTGGGGTGGGTGAGGGCGATTTCGCGGCCGTCGGGCGCGGGCGCGGCCAGCGCGGCTTCGCTTTGCTGGTCGAGCACGGTGGACGTGAGGCCAGCCTGGGCCAGGGCGATGGACAGCGACAGGCCGGCGGGGCCTGCGCCGACGATGAGGACGTCGCTGTGCATGGTGGGAACGGGGTGGCGCCCGGCGGGCGGAAGGGCCATTGTGGGCGGCGCGCGCGCGGCGTGCCTTGCACTGCGTCAAGAAGCGCTGTCTATTTGGCGACGCCCCTGGGGTGGCGGCGTGGCGGGGCCGCTGCTACGCTGCGTCTCCATGGAGACAAGCACACACCACAACCCCCCTTTCGTTCCCCGCCTGCGCCTGTACCAGGACTGGCTGCGCGCCGAGCGCGGCCTTGCGTTTGCCGACTATGACGCGCTGTGGCGCTGGTCGGTCACCGACCTCGACGCGTTCTGGCAGAGCGTGTGGGACTTCTTCGACCTGCGCTCGCCCACGCCGCACAGCGCCGTGCTGGCCGACAACCGCATGCCCGGTGCGCGCTGGTTCCCGGGCGCCCAGGTGAACTACGCGCGCCAGGTGCTGCGCCATGTGGAGGCCGCGCACGCGGCCGGTCAGCCCGCCGTCATCAGCCGCAATGAAAAGGGCCGGCACCGCGAGCTTTCGTGGCCCGAGCTGCGGCGCCAGGTGGCGGCGCTGGCGCTGCACCTGAAGGCCCAGGGCGTGCAGCCCGGCGACCGCGTGGCGGCCTACCTGCCCAACATTCCCGAGGCCATGGTGGCCTTCCTCGCCACGGTGAGCATTGGCGGCGTGTGGAGCATCTGCGCGCCCGACATGGGCACGCATGCGGTGCTGGACCGCTTCCGCCAGATCGGGCCCAAGGTGCTGATCGCCGCCGACGGCGTGACCTACGGCGGGCGCGACATCGACCGCACCGGGGTGATCGCCGAGCTGCGCGCACAGCTGCCCACGCTCGCGCACGTGCTGCTCGTGAACAATCTGGATGCTTCCAAAACCATAGCTGATACCGCAAGCTACGAAAGCGCTTGCTCCCGAAATGATGCCGAAGTGGCGGCCTTCGAGCCGCTGTGGCTGGCGTTCGACCACCCGCTGTGGATCGTCTATTCGAGCGGCACCACGGGGTTACCGAAGCCCATCGTGCACGGCCACGGCGGCATGGTCCTCGTGGCGCTGCAGCTCAAGGGCCTGCACAACGACATCGGCTGCAGCTACGAAGCCAACAGCTACGGCGAGCGCTACCACTGGTACAGCTCCACGGGCTGGGTGATGTGGAACGCGCAGGTCAGCGGCCTGCTGGGCGGCACCACCTGCGTGATCTACGACGGCAACCCCGGCGGCAGCAAGGAGCGGCCCGATTGGGGCGTGCTCTGGCGCTTCGCGGCCGAGACGGGCGTGACCAGCTTCGGCGCGGGCGCGGCTTTCTACGCCAACTGCATGAAGGCGGGGCTGCAGCTGGCCGACTGCGGCGACCTCTCGCGCATCCGCATGCTGGGCACCACGGGCTCGCCGCTCTCGCCCGAGGTGCAGGAGTGGGGCACGGCGCAGTTCGAGCGCATCGGCACACCGAGCATCTGGTGGAACAACATTTCCGGAGGGACTGATTTTTGTGGCGCCTTCATCGGCGGCCACCGCGAGCTGCCCATGGTGCCCGGCGAGATGCAGTGCCGCATGCTCGGCGCGGCCGTGGAGGCCTGGGATGCCGAGGGCCGCCCCGTGTTGGACGCCGTGGGCGAGCTGGTGTGCACGCAGCCCATCCCGTCGATGCCGCTGTACCTGTGGGGCGACACGGATGGCAGCCGCTACCTGTCGAGCTACTTCGACATGTACCCGCCCGGCCACGGCCGCCGGCCCGGCGGCGGCGACGGCCCGGCCGCCATGGGGGCCGTGTGGCGCCACGGCGACTGGCTCAAGATCGGCGCCCAGGGCGGCTGCACCATCTACGGCCGCAGCGACGCCACCATCAACCGTCACGGCCTGCGCATGGGCACGAGCGAGATCTACAGCGCCGTGGAAAGCCTGCCCGAGGTGCTCGACAGCCTGGTGGTCGACCTCGAATACCTGGGCCGCGAGAGCTACATGCCGCTGTTCGTGGCGCTGCGCGAGGGCGCCGTGCTCGACGACGCGCTGCGCGCGCGCATCAACGCGGCGATCCGCACGGCGCTCTCGCCGCGCTTCGTGCCCGACGACATCCTGCAGGTGGCCGAGGTGCCGCGCACGCTCAGCGGCAAGAAGCAGGAGCTGCCCATCAAGAAGCTGCTGCTGGGCCAGCCGATCGAGAAAGTGGTCAACCAGGACGCCATGGCCAACCCCGGCTGCCTGGCCTGGTACGTGGACTTCGCGGCGCGCCGTGCTGCGACGTTTGCTACTTAATCAATAGCTAAAAGGGAATATCCGACAAGCACTTCAAACGGGTTTGTCGAGATTTTCGCCCTCCACGCGCGGCACGCTCGCAAAGCGCAGCGCGTGTTCGGTGAAGCGCTCCACCAGCCGGCTCGTGCTGCCCGCGAGCCGCGCGAGCGCGATGCCCACGTGAAAGCCCGGCGGGTTGTCGGTGAGCGCCAGGCACTTCACGCCGGGCGGCACCACGAGGCGCGACACACCCGCCACCAGCCCTACGCCCAGGCCCGAGGCGACCAGGCTCATGATGGTCTGCACCTGCATGGCCTCCTGCGCCACGCGCGGCGCGAAGCCCGAGAACTGGCAGCGCATCATGGCCAGCGCCGAGAGGCTGGGCACCTTGTCCTGCGGGTACATCACGAAAGGCTCGTGCGCGGCCTCTGACAGCGCGATCGCGTCGCGCGCCGCGAGCGGGCTGTGCACGGACACCGCGAGCACGAAGTCGTCGCGGTCCAGCGGCAGCAGCTCGAACGGGCTGGGGTCGAGCACGGGATAGCGCACCAGGCCCACATCGAAGCGGCGCGACGCGAGCCCGTCGAGGATCTCGGACGAGGTGGCCTCGGTCAGCTCCAGCGCGATCTTGGGATAGCGCTGGCGCAGCGACGGGATCAGCTCGGGCAGCAGCGCATAGGTGGCCGAGCCGATGATGCCCAGGCGCAGCACGCCGCCCTGGCCCTCGCGCGCGTCGGCCACGGCCTGGCGGCAGCGCTCCGCGTGGAAGAGCGCGAGCCGCGCATCGGCCAGCATGGCCTCGCCTGCGGGCGTGAGGCGCACGCCGGTGGTGTGGCGCTCGAACAGGCGGCTGCCCAGTTCGTCCTCCAGTTTGCGCATGGAGACCGACAGCGGCGGCTGGGCCATGTACAGCAGCTCGGCGGCACGGTGGAAGTTGCCCGCCTCGGCCAGCGTGACGAACTGGCGCAGTTGGCGCAGGTTCATTGCGATACTCAATCAATATCGATTTGTGAATTTTTAATATTAGACAGCTTGGCCCCCGGCTGCATAGAGTGCGTTCCATACCTACAGGAGACAACGCCCATGCATTCCCGCAGAAGAACCGTGGCCGGCGCGCTGCTGGCCCTGGCCGCCGCCGCCCTGGCGCCCGCCGCGCAGGCCCAGGCCTTCCCCTCCAAGACCATCCGGTTCGTCGTGCCCTTCGGGCCCGGCAGCGGCACCGACACCTCGGCGCGCTACTTCGCCAAGAAGCTGCAGGACCTCACGGGCCAGGCCGTGGTGGTGGAAAACAAGCCCGGCGCCAACGGCTTCCTGGCCGTCAAGCAGGTGCTCTCGGCGCCGGCCGACGGCTACACGGTCTTCATCGGCAGCAACTCCACGCTGGCCGTGAACGCGGCGCTGTTCAAGGAGCTGCCGTACGACCCGGTCAAGGACTTTGCCCCGCTGACCATGATGATGCGCTCGCCCGCCATGCTGGCGGTGAGCCCCCAGGCGCCCTATAAGGACCTCAAGGGCCTGGTTGGCTACGCCAAGGCCCATCCCGGCCAGGTGAACTTCGGTGCGGGCTCGGCCGGCTACCAGCTCATGGGCGAGTTGCTCAACGACACCGCCAAGGTGCAGACCGTGCATGTGCCGTTCAAGGGCGCGGGCGAGACCATGACGGCCCTGGCCGGCGGCACGGTGGACTACGCCTTTGCCGAGGTCACGGCCGTGCAGGAGCTGGCCAAGGGCGGCCGCGTGAAGGTGCTGGCCGTGGCGGCCGACAAGCGCGTGGCCACCGCGCCCGACGTGCCCACGGCCGACGAGGCCGGCCTGCCGGGCTTCGAGGCCTATACCTGGGTGGGCGCCATGGTGAGCGCCAAGACGCCGGCGGCCGAGACCGCCCGGCTGGCCGATCTGTTTACCGCCATCTCCAAGATGGACGAAACCCGCGCCTTCTACGAGCGGCTGGGCGCCACGCCCATGACCGGAGGCCCTGCGCAGATGAACGAGTTCCAGAAGAACGAGATCGCGCTGTGGAAGCGCATCGTGGTCCAGGCCAAGGTGCCGCAGCAATGAGCCCGTGCGCTGCCATGCCCGTTGGCGCCCTGCAGCACGTGAAGGTGCTGGACCTCTCGCGCGTGCTGGCCGGGCCCTGGGCCAGCCAGACGCTGGGTGACCTGGGCGCCGAGGTCATCAAGATCGAGCGCCCCGGCACCGGCGACGATACCCGCGCCTGGGGCCCACCCTATGTGACCGACCCCGCGGGCCAGCCCACGGGAGAGTCGGCCTACTACATGTGCGCCAACCGCAACAAGCAGTCCGTGGCGGTGGACATCACGCGGCCCGAGGGACAGGAGATCGTGCGCGGCCTGGCCCGGCAGTGCGACGTGCTGGTCGAGAACTTCAAGACCGGGGGGCTCGCGCAGTACGGGCTGGACTATGCGGCCCTGAGCGCGCTGAATCCGCGCCTCATCTACTGCTCCGTCACCGGCTTCGGGCACGACGGCCCCTACGCCCACCGCGCGGGCTACGACTTCCTGATCCAGGGCATGGGCGGGCTCATGAGCATCACCGGCAAGCCCGACGGCGAACCCGGCGGCGGCCCCGCCAAGGTGGGCGTGGCGCTCACCGACATCCTCACCGGCCTGTACGCCAGCACGGCCATCCTGGCCGCGCTCGCGGCGCGCGAGCACACGGGCCGGGGCCAGCACATCGACCTGGCGCTGCTCGACGTGCAGGTGGCCTGCCTGGCCAACCAGGGCATGAATTACCTCTATGGCGGCAAGGTGCCGCAGCGCATGGGCAACGCCCACCCGAACACCGTGCCCTACCAGGACTTTCCCACCGCGGACGGCCACATGATCCTGGCCATCGGCAACGACGGCCAGTTCGCGCGCTTTTGCCATGCGGCGGGCCGCCCCGAATGGGCGCAGGACGCGCGCTTCGCCACCAACGCCGCGCGCCTGGCGCACCGCGACGTGCTGATCCCGCTGCTGCGCGAATGCACCGTGCTGCGCGGCACGCGCGAGTGGATCGCGCTGCTGGAGCAGCACGCCGTGCCCTGCGGCCCGATCCACACCGTGGCCGACGTGTTCGGCGACCCGCAGGTGCGCGCGCGCGGCATGCAGATTGCCATGGACCACCCGCAGGCGGGCGCGGTGCCGCTCGTGGCCAGCCCCATCCGCCTGTCCGACACGCCGGTGCAATACCGCGCCGCGCCGCCGCAGCTCGGCCAGCACACCGACGCGGTGCTGCGCGAGCGGCTCGGCCTCTCGGCGCAGGCCATTGCCGCGCTGCGCCAGGAAGGGGTGCTGGCATGAGCCCCCTGGCAGGCGTGCGGGTGCTGGACCTGTCCAGCGTGGTGTTCGGCCCGCTGGCCAGCCAGGTGCTGGCGGACTACGGTGCCGAGGTCATCAAGATCGAGCCGCCGGGCGGCGACTCCACGCGCCACACCGGCCCGGCGGTGGAGCCGGGCATGGCGGCCGTGTTCATGGGCTGCAACCGCAACAAGAAAAGCGTGGTGCTGGACTTGAAGCAGCCCGCCGCGCAGGCCGCGCTGCACGCGCTGCTGGCCACGGCCGACGTGTTCATGCACAGCATGCGGCCGCAAAAGCTCGCCAAGCTGGGGCTGGACCCGACCAGCCTGCGCGGCCGCTATCCGCGCCTGGTGTATGCGGGGCTGCACGGCTTCGGCGAGGACGGCCCCTACGCCGGCATGCCGGCGTACGACGACGTGATCCAGGGCATGAGCGGTCTGGCCGACCTGATGCAGCGCCAGACGGGCGAAGCCCGCTACCTGCCCACCATCGCGGCCGACAAGACCTGCGCCCTGGTCGCAGCGCACGCCATCCTGGCAGCGCTGTTCGCGCGCGAGCGCACGGGCCTGGGGGGCTTCGTCGAGATCCCCATGTTCGAGACCATGGTGGGCTTCAACCTCGTCGAGCACTTCTACGGCATGCACTTCACGCCCGCCAAGAGCGGCGCGGGCTACCCGCGCGTGATGGCGCCCTGGCGCAAGCCCTACAAGACGCTGGACGGGCATGTCTGCATGATGCCGTACACCGATGCGCACTGGCGCCGCTTCTTCGAGGCGGTGGGCCAGCCCGAACTGGCGCGGGACGCGCGCTTTGCCGACCAGGCCAGCCGCACCCGGCACATCGCCGAGCTGCTCGAGATCCTGAGCCAGCACGTGGCACGGCACGGCACGCAGCACTGGCTGCAGACCTGCGAGCGCCTGGAGATCCCCGCCGCCCCGGTGGCGCGCATGGACGACCTGCCGCAGGACCCGCACCTGCGGGCCACCGGCTTCTTCGCCAGCGTGCAGGACCCCGCGATGGGCGAGGTGCGGTTTCCACGTTCCTCCGTGCGCTTCGACGGCGCGCAGCCGCCTGTTGCCATGCCGCCGCGCCTGGGCCAGCACACGGCCGAGCTGCTGCGCGAGGCGGGCCTGAGCGACGCGGACATCTCCCAACTCCAAGCCTGATAAAACCATGAGCATTACCGACGACATTCCCCGCATGGGCCAGGGCGCGTACTGGCAAGACCTGCGGCCGGGCCAGCGCTGGCGCACCTTCCGCCGCACGATCACCGAGGCCGACCTGGTCAACTTCATCAACGCCACCGGCATGCTGGAGGCCATCTTCATCGAGGAAGGCTACGCGGGCGGCGCGATCCAGGGCCGCCCGGTGCCGGGCGCGCTGACCTACACGTTCATCGAGGGTTTCATCCTGCAAAGCATGATCCAGGGCACGGGCCTGGCCATGCTGGAGCTGCACCAAAAGATCCTGGCTCCCGTGCTCGTGGGCGACAGCATCGAGGCCGTGGTGGAGGTGACCGGCGTACGCCCCACCTCCAAGGGCAACCGGGCCGTCGTCACCTCGTGCATCACGGTATTCAACCAGCGCGGCCAGCAGGTGATGGAGTACACCGCCGTGCGCCTGCTCGCAGGGCGAGAAGCTACATAAGAGATAGCGATCAGCGCAAACCGCATAAGCGCTGGAAGGCAATTGCATTCAAACCAAGGAGACAAGACCGTGACCACAAAACTCTCAAGAAGCCTGGCCGCTCTGGCCGCCGCGGGGCTGCTGTGGGCCAGCCCGCTGGCCGGCGTGGCCCATGCGGCCGGCTGGCCCGACAAGCCCATCACCCTGGTGGTGCCCTTCCCGCCCGGCGGGCCCACCGACATGGTGGCCCGGGTGCTGGCGCAAAGCGTGGGCGAGCAGCTGGGCCAGCCGGTGGTGGTGGACAACAAGCCCGGCGCCAACGGCAACATCGGCAACGCCTTCGTGTCCAAGGCTGCGCCGGACGGCTACACGGTGCTCTACAACACCTCGTCCATCGCGCTGAGCCCCGCGCTCTACAAGAAGCTGAGCTACGACGTGCGCAAAGACCTGGCGCCCGTGGCGATCACCGCCGTGGTGCCGCTGGGCCTGGTGGTGCACCCCCAGTTGCCGGTCAAGACCGTGGCCGACCTGGTGGACTACGCCAAGAAGCACCCCGGCCAACTGTCCTATGGCTCGGCGGGCAACGGCAATGTCACGCACCTGGTGGCCTTCCAGGTGGTGCAGCGCTTCGGCATGGAGGCGGCCCATGTGCCCTACAAGGGCAGCGCACCCGCCGACGTGGACCTGGTGGCAGGCCAGATCCACTTCATGACCGACACCATCAACTCCGTGGCGCCCTTCATCAAGGACGGCAAGCTGCGGCTGCTGGCGGTGTCCACGGCCAAGCGCCTGCCCAACTTTCCCGTGGCGCCCACGCTGGCTGAAAGCGGCATGGCCGGTTTCGAGGCCGGTGCCTGGCAGGGCGTGATGGTGCCGGCGCAGACGCCGCAGCCGGTGGTCGAGCGCCTGAACCAGGCCTTCCTGCAGGCGCTCAAGAGCCCCTCGGTGCTCGAGAAGCTGCGCGTGCAGGGCACCGAGCCGCTGGGCTCGAGCCCGGCCGAATACGGCGCCTACATCGAGAAGGAGCTGGCGCGCTGGGCGTCGGTGGTCAAGAGTACCGGCGTATCGCTGGATTGAGGAACGAGGCACCCCATGTCGGTTTTGGATTCGCTTGTGCTCACGCGCATTCCGCCCGAGGACGAAGCCCTGCGCGCCGAGGTGCGCGCCTTTCTGGCCGGGGCCATCGCCGGGCTGCCCGCCCATGTGCGCGCCCGCTCGTGGGGCGGCTACAGCACCGAGCTGAGCCGCCAGCTGGGCGCCAAGGGCTGGATCGGCGTCACCCTGCCCAAGGAGTACGGCGGCGGCGGGCGCAGTGCCTTCACGCGCTACGTGCTGGTTGAGGAATACCTGGCCTGCGGCGCACCCGTGGGCTCGCACTGGATCGCGGACCGCCAGAGCGCGCCGCTGATCCTCAAGTACGGCACCGAGGCGCAAAAGCGCTTCTACATCCCCCAGGTCTGCCGCGGCGAGGCGTTTTTCTGCATCGGCATGAGCGAGCCCAATTCCGGCTCGGACCTGGCCAGCGTGAAGACGCGCGCCACGCCCAACGACCAGGGCTTCGTGCTCAATGGCCAGAAGATCTGGACCACCAACGCCCACCACTGCCGGTACATGATCGCGCTGGTGCGCACCTCGGGCACGAGCGAAGACCGGCACAAGGGCCTGTCCCAGGTGATCGTGGACCTGCAGCTGCCGGGCGTCACCGTGCGCCCCATCGAGGACCTCTCGGGCGACCGCCATTTCTGCGAGGTGTTCTTCGACAACGTGCAGCTTGCCCCCGACGCGCTCATCGGCGCCGAAGGCCAGGGCTGGGAGCAGGTGACGGCCGAACTCGCCTTCGAGCGCAGCGGGCCCGAGCGGCTGTTCTCCAGCATCGTGCTGTTCGACCAGTGGCTCGACTACGTGCGCACGCCCCAGGGGCGCAGCGAATCGGCCCAGCGCCTGGCCGGCAAGGTGCTCACCCAGCTCGCGCCGCTGCGCGCCATGTCGGTGGCGATCCAGGAAAAACTGGTGCGCGGCCAAAGCCCCATCGTCGAGGCCGCGCTGGTCAAAGAGCTGGGCACGACGCTGGAGCAGATGATTCCCGCGGCCATTGCCGACGACCTGTTCGCACGCGATGCGCAAGACGTGCCCGTGGAGCTGCTCATGACGCTGAAGTACATCACCGAGGCCTCGCCCTCGTTCTCGCTGCGCGGCGGCACGCGCGACATCCTGCGCGGAATGATTGCGCGCGGCCTGGGCTTGCGCTGAAAGGAATGGGCATGAATGACGATCTCTTTGCCGACGCGGCACGCCAGCTGCTGGCCGACCAATGCACGCCGGCCGTGGTGCGCGCCATCGAGGCCGGCGGCCGTGCCGCGCCCGAAGCGGCCGCGCTGTGGGAACAGCTGGAGGCCACGGGCCTGGCCGATGCGCTGCTGAGCGAGTCCGACGGTGGCGCCGGCCTCGGCCTGGCCCAGGCGTTCGGCGTGCTGGAGCAGTGCGGCGCGCACGCGCTGCCGCTGCCCCTGGGCGACACCATGGCGGCGCGCGCGCTGCTGGCCCGCGCGGGCGTTGCGCGTCCCGCAGGCAGCATCGCGCTGGCGCGCGGCGAGCGGCTGCCCGGCGGCGGCCTGCGCTGCGCCCTGGTGCGCGGCGGTGCGGTGGCCGCGTGGGTGCTGGCGCAGGCGTCCGACGGCTGGCATCTGCTGGACGTGGGGCAGGCGCGGGTCGCGCCCCAGGCGTTGGCGCTCGATGCCGCGCTGGAATGGGCGGCGCCCGCCCCCGTGGCCGTGGACGCCGGGGCGGACGCGCGCAGCCTGCAGGCCGCCGTGCTCGCGCCGCAGATGGCGGGCGCGCTGGCCCAGGTGTTCCAGCGCACGCTGCAGTACGCCAACGAGCGCCAGCAGTTCGGCCGCCCCATCGGCAAGTTCCAGGCCATACAGCACCAGCTGGCCGTGATGAGCGAGCACGTGTTCGCCGCGCGCATGGCGGCGCAGCTGGGCTGCCAGGGCGTGGGGGGGCTGCCGGACCGGCTGCGCGTGGCCACGGCCAAGGCGCGCTGCAGCGAGGCGGCGCTGGCCGTGGCCGAACTGGCCCACGCCATCCACGGTGCCATCGGCTTCACCGCCGAGTACGACCTGCAGCTGTTCACGCGCCGCCTGCACGCCTGGCGCCAGGCCGCGGGCAGCGAGTCCTACTGGCACGGCGTGGCCGGCGAGGAACTGCTGGCGCACCCGGGGCTGACGCTGGACCTCGTGCGCCGCATCACCGACGTGGAGGCGGCGCACTGACGGCGCTTTGAAACCCCTGGCTGCCAGCGGAGCCCGTGCCCATCGCGCGCGCTGGCAGCGCCCCTTTTTGTAACGGAGTACCCATGGCCTTTCTGACCATCGAACGCGACGGCGGCATCCTGACCGTCACCATGAACCAGCCCGAGACGCGCAACGCGCTCACCGGCAACACGGCGGTGCAGGAGTTCGTGCAACTCTGCGATGACGTGCGCAAGGACGCCAGCGTGAAGGTTGTCATCCTCACGGGCGCCGGCCCGGTGTTCAGCTCGGGCGGCAACGTCAAGGACATGAAGCGCTTCTTCGATGACGCGCTCACGCCCGACCTGATCCGCGAGGAATACCGCCAGGGCATCCAGCAGATCCCCGTGGCGCTGCAGCAGCTCGACGTGCCCGTGATCTGCGCCGTCAACGGCCCGGCCATCGGTGCGGGGCTGGACCTGACCTGCATGTGCGACATCCGCATCGCGTCCGAGGCGGCCACCTTCGCCGAGAGCTTCGTGCGCGTGGGCATCGTGCCCGGTGACGGCGGTGCCTGGCTGCTGCCGCGCGCCGTGGGCATGGCCAAGGCGTCCGAGATGGCCTTCACCGGCGAGGCCATCGGCGCCCAGGAGGCCCTGGCCTGCGGCCTGGTGAGCCGCGTGGTGAGCGCCGACCAGCTGCTGCCCACGGCCCGCGCGCTGGCCGAAAAGATCGCCGCCAACCCCGGCGCCGTGATGCGCATGACCAAGCGCCTGCTGCGCGAGGGCGAGCGCGCCACGCTGGCGTCGCTGCTGGAGCTGTCGGCGGGCTACCAGGCCATTGCCCACAAGACGGCCGACCACCGCGAGGCCGTCACGGCCTTCATCGAGAAGCGGGCCCCGCGCTTTCAATAAAGGCGCCGTGTCACCCGCCATGGGGGCGGGCATTCGATAATGCTGCCCCATGGCCTCTTCCCCCAAACGCTTCTCGATGATCCGCGAGTTCCACCTCGCGGACTGGTTCACGCTGGGCAACGCCTTCTGCGGCGTCGGGTCGCTGTTCTCGATCATCACCTTCATCGAGACCGCGGACGTGCGCCATGTTTATTTCGCGTGCACGCTCGTGCTCGCGGCGCTGGTGTTCGACGTGCTGGACGGGCGCATCGCGCGCTGGCGCCAGAAAAGCTCGGCCATGGGGCGCGAGCTCGACTCGCTGGCCGACGTGATCTCGTTCGGCGTGGCGCCCGCGCTCATCGCCTACGGCTGCGGCATGCAGGGCCTGTACGACCGCGTGGTGCTGGCCTACTTCGTGGCCTGCGGCGTCTCGCGCCTGGCGCGCTTCAACATCACGGCCGAGACGCTGGCCGACGACAGCGGCAAGGTGAAGTACTTCGAGGGCACGCCCATCCCCACCTCCATCGTGCTCGTGGGGCTGCTCGCCGTGGCCGCCGCCATGGGCGCGGTGCGCGACCAGCTCTGGTTCGGCCACGTGCTCATCGGCGGCTTCACGCTGCACCCGCTGGTGCTGCTGTTCGCGCTGTCGGGCTCGCTCATGATCAGCCGCATCCGTATCCCCAAGCTGTGATGGCCCCCGGCGTGCGGCGCGCTCCCGGGCGTACCTGTGTTCACAGGCCCGCCGTGCCCGCACGGTACACTTCGCGGCTTCTGAAGCAGCGCCTTTTTCGCACCCCCCATGGCCGTTGACACGGCGGGCCAGGCCCGCACCAGCTTTGACCTCAAGAGCGCCCAGCTGCCCGTGGTGGCCGTGGCGCTCAAGACCACCGACGCCGAGGCGCTGGCCGCCGAGCTGGCGGCCCGTCTGGGGGACGATCCCGACTTCTTCGACAACGACCCGGTGCTGATCGACCTCGCCGCCGTGCGCGATGCCGAGGCGCCTATCGACTTCGCGGCCCTCGTGGCCCTGCTGCGCGACCACCGCACGCGGCCCGTGGCCGTGCGCGGCGGCAGCCCCGCGCAGATGGAGGCGGCCCACGCCGTGGGCCTGATCGCCGCCCCCGAGGCCGCACGCGGGCCCGCTGCCGAAGCTGCACCGCGCGAGGTCGTGCGGGAGGTGGTGCGCGAGGTCCATGTGGAAGTGCCGGTGCAGGTGCCCGTCGAGGTGCCCGTGCCGGGCCCCGGCACCGTGGTGGTCGACAAGCCGCTGCGCTCGGGCCAGCAGGTGTATGCGCGCGGCGCCGACCTCGTGGTCATGGCCGTCGTGAGCTTCGGCGCCGAGGTCATCGCCGACGGCAACATCCACGTCTACGCGCCGCTGCGCGGGCGCGCCATCGCGGGCGCGCGCGGCAACACCGAGGCGCGCA
>JAYSFC010000021.1:0-36969 GCA_041913505.1 Acidovorax sp. | reverse complement strand
CCATCCCGAACGACCCCGAGAAGCCGATGGTGACCAGCGGCATCCGCGTGGGCACGCCCGCAATGACCACGCGCGGCTTCAAGGACGAGGAAGCCCGCCTCACCGCGAACCTGCTGGCCGACGTGCTGGACAACCCGCGCGACGAGGCCAACATCGCCGCCGTGCGTGCCAAGGTCAACGCACTGACGGCCCGCTTCCCGGTCTACCGCTGATCGCGCGGCGCCACCCATGAAGTGCCCCTTCTGCGGTCACCCGGAGACGCCGGTCGTCGAAACCCGCGTGTCCGAGGACGGGGACTTCATCCGGCGCCGCCGCCAGTGCGGCGCCTGCGACAAGCGCTTCACCACCTACGAGCGGCCGGAAGTGAACTTCCCGGCCATCGTCAAGAAGGACGGCCGGCGCATCGAGTACGACCGCAGCAAGCTGCTCGGCTCGTTCAACCTCGCGCTGCGCAAGCGCCCTGTGAGCACCACGCAGATCGACACGGCCATCGAGCGCATCGAGGAAAAGCTGCTCAACCTGGGCCAGCGTGAAGTGCTTTCGAGCCGCATCGGCGAACTCGTGATGCGCGAGCTCAAGAAGCTCGACAAGGTTGCCTACATCCGCTTCGCGAGCGTGTACCGCAGCTTTGAGGACATCGACGAATTCAAGACCCTGGTGGATGAGGTACGCAAGTAATACCTCTACAAAAAGAATAGCAAACAACCCAGGGCTGAAAAGCACTCTGGGTGTTTTATCTCTTAAGAACCCACAAACCGGCCTTCAAGGCCCCACGCGCCGGATGCGGTCCGCACGCGGCGGTGCCACGGGGCTGTGCTCGCGGAAGTAGGCCTCGAACACATCGAGATCCTGCCCTCCACCCACCGCGTCGCGCCCCTGCGTGAACACCGTGAAGTTGTCGCCCCCCGAAGCCAGAAAGCTGCTGAGCGCCACGCGCACCACGTCGTGCGGCGCAATGGGCGCGCCGTGCAGGCGCAGGTCGCTCACGCGTTGCCCGCGTGGCTGCGCCAAGTCGTAGCGGTAGGAAAAGCCCTCGGACACGGCGAGGATGCGTGGGCGCTCCACCGTGTTCGTGCCGCTGTCGAACTGCTGCTCCAGCACCGCATGCAACTGTTCCCCCGTGTAGCTGCGCACCTCCAGGCTGTTGCCGAAGGGCTGCACGGTGAACAACTGGCCATAGCGCACCAGCCCCTGCCCGTCGGGCACCAGCTCGGCACGCACGCCGCCGGGGTTCATGAACGAAATCTGTGCGCCGCCGCGCTCGGGCGCGCGCGTGGCCGCGAGCTGCGCGTCGGCGATGAGGTTACCCAGCACCGTTTCGCCCGACGCCGTGGGGCGGCGCGTGAACGGCCCGCTCGCTTGCCCCACGGGCCGCTGGGCCAGCGGGACTGCGGCAGCTCGGTAGCGCTCGACGATGCGTGCCACGCCAGCATCGGGGGCAAACACCGGAAAACCTGTATGCAGCGGCACAAAGCCCTCTGCGCCCGTGAAGGGCTCGCCCTGCACGATGACCTGGCGCGCCGTCTTGCGCGCCACGCGGCGCGTGCGTGGGTCCACGCCCAGGTGGATTTCGGTCAGCAGCGTGCCATAGCGGCCCGCGCTCGTGAGCAGAAAGGGCCGTGCCGGATCCACGCGGCCATAGTCGCAGATGTAGGACTGGTGTGTGTGGCCCGAGATGACCAGATCCACCGACGGATCGAGCCGTTGCAGGATGGGCACGATGTCGCCGCTCAGTCCTTCGCAGCCTGGCTCGGTGACGGGCGCATGCGTGCTGCCCCCCTCATGGATCACAACCACGATCACATCGGCCCCCTGTGCGCGCAGTGCGGGCACCAGGGCATTGGCCGTCTCAGCCTCGTCGGCGAAGCGCAGGCCCGCCACCCCAGCGGGTGCCACCATGGTGGGCGTGGCGCGCAATGTGAGGCCGACAAATCCCACGGTGACCGTAACGCCATCCTGCGTGAAACGCTTAAGGCCCGTGGGCGGCAGCAACGTGCGGCCACTCTCCTGCAGCGTGTTGGCAGCGAGAAAGCCGAACTTCGCGCCCTCGAAGGGCTGGCTCAGCTGGCAGGGCTCGCGCACCGTGTACTTCTCGCAGCCGCCGCGCTGCAGGCGCAGCAGCTCGTGCCAGCCCTTGTCGAATTCGTGGTTGCCCGCCGCGTGGAAGTCGATGCCCATGCGGTTGACGGCCTCGATCGTGGGCTCGTCGAGGAACAGCGCCGACACCAGCGGCGAGGCCCCCACCATATCGCCCGCCGATACGACCGCGTGGTGCGGGCTGCGCGCCTTGATGGCCGCGATAGCACTCGCGAAATAGGCCGCTCCGCCCGCAGGCACCGCCGTGGCACCTGTACTGGCCGGCACGGGCACGGCCAGGCGCGGCGGCTCCAGGTTGCCGTGCAGGTCGTTGAAGCCGATCACGGTGATGTCCATGAGCGGCGGCTCGGCCCGCTGCGCGGGCCCCGAAGCGCAGCCCGCCAATGCGAAGGCCAGTGCGGCCAGCGCCGCGCGAAGACGGCCGGGCGCGTTCACAGGAACGAGGCGCTGATGGGCGCGACTTCCACCGACACGTCGCCACACTGCGCGCGGTGGCGCAGCGCATGGTCCATCAGCACGAGCGCGAGCAACGCCTCAGCGATGGGCGCGGCACGGATGCCCACGCAGGGGTCGTGGCGGCCCTTGGTGATGACCTCGGTGCTCTGCCCGTGGATGTCGATCGATTCGCGCGGGCTGATGATGGAGCTGGTGGGCTTGATGGCGAGCGCCACCTCGATGTCCTGCCCCGTGCTGATGCCGCCGAGCACACCGCCCGCGTTGTTGCTGCGAAAACCCTGCGGGTTGAGCGAGTCGCCATGCGTGGTGCCGCGCTGCGCTACGCTCGCGAAACCGGCGCCGATCTCCACACCCTTCACGGCGTTCAGGCCCATCATCGCGTGGGCGATGTCCGCATCGAGCTTGTCGAACAAGGGCTCGCCCAGGCCCACGGGCACGCCCGCGGCCTGCACGCGGATGCGCGCGCCACACGAGTCGCCGGCCTTGCGCAGCGCATCCATGTAGTCCTCGTAGGCTTGCACGTCGGCCACGGGAGCGAAAAAGGGGTTGTTCGGCACATGCTCCCAGCCCTCGAACGGGATGGGCAACTCGCCCAGCTGGGTCATGCAGGCGCGAAAGCGGGTGCCGTACTTCTCGGCCAGCCACTTTTTGGCCACAGCGCCCGCCGCCACCGTAGGGGCCGTGAGCCGCGCCGAAGAGCGGCCACCGCCGCGCGGGTCGCGGATACCGTACTTGTGCCAGTAGGTGTAGTCGGCATGGCCCGGGCGGAAGCTCTGGGCGATGTTGGAGTAGTCCTTGCTGCGCTGGTCGGTGTTGCGGATCAGCAGCGCAATCGGCGTGCCCGTGGTCTTGCCCTCGTAGACGCCCGAGAGAATCTCCACGGCATCGGGCTCGTTGCGCTGGGTCACGTGGCGGCTCGTGCCGGGACGGCGGCGGTCCAGGTCGGCCTGGATATCGGCCTCAGAAAGTGCCATGCCGGGCGGGCACCCATCGATCACGCAGCCGATGGCTGGGCCGTGGGATTCACCGAAGTTGGTGACTGCAAAAAGGGTTCCGATGGTATTGCCGCTCATGGTCAGCGATTATCCTTGAACCGCCCCCGCCACCAGGCCAGGCACGGGAGCTTGGCATGCCCGGAAAGCCTTGCTAGGATGGTCTGACCCATTCACGGCAGCCGCGCTGGCACCGCACCCTTCCAGCCCATGGCAGGACCCGAACCACGACCCGCCGCTCCAACGACCACCGTTTCCGCCCTGCCCACCGCGCAGGCGGAACTGCTGCAGGTGCTCGACGCGAGCGACAGCGCCATCGTGATCACTGACGCGCACCGCTGCATCACCTATGTGAACCGGGGCTTTGAGCGCATGTTCGGCTATCGGCTCGCCGATGTCGAGGGGCGGCAGCCCGGCGACGTGCTGATGGGGCCGCGAGCAGACAAGGCGTTGCGGCAAGCTATCAACGAAGGACTGCAGACGCAGGGCCGCTACAGCGGCCAGGCGCTGGTATACGACCGGTTGCAGCAACCGCGCTGGGTTTCGCTGGTCATCAACGCGGGCAAGTTCCAAAGCACCCCGGACGCGGCAGGCCCCACGGTGTCGGTGTTGACCGACATCACGCACGCCAAGATGCAGGAAGTGCTGCAGGCGCGGGTGCTCGAGGGCATGGTGAACGAGCTGCCTCTGCCCGAGCTCATGAACCTCGTGTGCCGCGAAGTAGAGCGGATCGCACCCGACGTGGTCGCGTCGCTCCTGGCGGTGGACGATGGCGGGCACATCCATCCACTGGCCGCCCCCGGCCTGCCACGTTTCCTTCACGAGGCCATCGACGGCCTGGCCGTCGGGCCCAAGGCAGGCTCTTGCGGCACGGCGGCGTTCCGGGGAGAACCCGTGATGGTGACGGACATTGCCACCGATCCGCTGTGGGAGGACTTTCGCGCCCTCTTCCTCCCCTGCGGCCTGCGTGCCTGCTGGTCCAGCCCCATCAAGAACCGCGAGGGCCGCGTCGTGGGCACCTTCGCGTTCTACTTCCGCGAGCCCCGCGGCCCCAGCGCACTACACCACCGCCTGGTGGAGGTATGCCTGCACCTGTGCGCCGTCGCGATCGAGCGCGATGCGGCCCATGCGCGCATCCACCAGCTCGCCTACTTCGACGCCCTCACCGGCCTGCCCAACCGCGCCCTGTTCCGCAACGGCGCCAAGCGGACGCTCGACCAGTTGGGCCAGGACAAGACGCCCGCCGCGCTGCTCTTCATCGACCTGGACCGCTTCAAGCTCGTGAACGATAGCCAGGGCCACGGCGCGGGCGATGCGCTGCTGTGCGAGATTGCCGCCCGTCTGCGGCACGGCATCCATGCACGCGACCTCGTGGCGCGCTTGGCCAGCGATGAATTCGCCGTGCTGCTGGTGGACTGCCCGCCCGCGCGGGCCGCGTCTATAGCGCAGCGGATGCTGCAAAGCATTGCCCAGCCGGTGGAGATCCAGGGCCAGGCCACCGTGTCGCACGCCAGCATTGGCGTTGCCCTGTTCCCGGAAGACGGCGCCGACGTCGACACCCTGCTGCGCCACGCCGGGCAGGCCATGACGCAAGCCAAGAGCGAAAGCGGCCATGCGCTGCGCCTGTTCAGCCCCGAGATGAACCGCCGCACCCAGGAACGCGCCGCGCTGGAACGCGCGCTGCGCCAGGTCATCGACCAGCGGGGCTTGGCGCTGCACTACCAGCCCCAGTTGCACAGCGCTGCGCCCGGTGGCGGCCTGTACGGCGTGGAGGCGCTCGCGCGCTGGCACCACCCGGAGTGGGGCCATGTTCCACCCGACCGCTTCATCCCCATGGCCGAAGAAGCCGGGTTGATCCAGGACCTCACGCTCTGGCTCATCGACGAAGCATGCCGCCAGCTCGCCGAATGGCGCGTTTCCGGGCTGGCCGTGCCCCACGTGGCGCTGAACCTATCGGCGCGCAACTTCTACGACCCCGGCTTCGCGGACCAGATCCACGCGGCGCTGCAGCGGCACAAGCTGGCCTCCCGCGACCTGATGCTGGAAGTGACCGAGCGCGTGATGATGGACGCCCAGCCCGCCACCGAGGCCAACATCCGCAGCCTGCACGCGCGCGGGCTGCGGCTGTCGCTCGACGATTTCGGAACGGGGTATTCGAGCCTGAGCTACCTGCACCGCCTGCCGATCACCGAACTCAAGCTCGACAAGAGCTTTGTGCAGGATCTGGCCACAAGCGACACGGCGCGGGCGCTCACGCTGTCCGTGCTGAGCATCGCGCGCAGCCTGGGCATGACCGTCGTGGCGGAGGGGGTGGAAACACAGGAGCAGCGCGCATGGCTCAGCGCGCAGGGCTGCCCCGTGATGCAGGGCTACCTGTTCTGCCGCCCTGTACCCTCAGCGCAGCTAGCCGAGTGGCTGGGCGCCATGGCCGCCGAACTCTGAGCGGAGCGCGCTCAGGCCGGGGCGCCGCCTTCTTCGGCAGGCCAGTCGCGGATGTAGGCCTTGAGCATGCGGTTCTCGAAGTTCTGGCTGTCCACCACGGCCTTGGCCACATCGTAGAAGCTGATCACGCCCATGAGCATGCGCTTGTCCATCACGGGCATGTAGCGCGCATGCCGGTCCAGCATCATGCGGCGCACCTCGTCCATGTCGGTCTCGAGCGTGCAGGTGAGCGGGTGGTCGTCCATGGCCGAGCGCACGAGCAGGGTGCCCACACTGCCGCTGTTCTTCACCAGGGCCTGGATCACCTCACGGAACGTGAGCATGCCCACGAGGTCGCCATGCTCCATCACGACGAGCGAACCGATGTCCTTCTCGGCCATCACATCCACGGCGCGCGCAAGCGGCTCGTCGGGGGTGGCGGTGTAGAGGGTGTTCCCCTTCACGCGAAGGATGTCGCTGACTTTCATGGTGAGTCTCCGGGTTCGGCGCGGTACGTTGTTGCTCCAGAAATATAGCCCACAATCGACGCTGACCCAGACAACCTAGGAGACACTCGGATGCCCGGTTATTCCGATCCCGGCTTTGACACGCTGGCGCTGCATGCAGGCAGCCAGCCCGATCCCGCCACCGGCGCACGCGCCACCCCCATCCACCTCACGACCTCGTTCGTGTTCGAGTCGAGCGACCACGCGGCCGCCCTGTTCAATCTTGAGCGGCCGGGCCACGTCTACAGCCGCATCAGCAACCCCACCAACGCGGTGCTCGAGCAGCGCGTGGCCGCGCTCGAGGGCGGCGTGGGCGCGATCGCCGTGGCCAGCGGCCAGGCGGCGCTGCACCTGTCCGTGGCCACGCTCATGGGCGCGGGCAGCCACATCGTGGCCAGCACGGCGCTGTACGGCGGCTCGCAGAACCTGCTGCACTACACGCTACGCCGCTTCGGCATCGAGACCACCTTCGTGAAGCCTGGCGACATCGACGGCTGGCGCGCCGCCATCCGTCCCAATACCAAGCTGTTTTTCGGCGAAACCGTGGGCAACCCGGGCCTCGATGTACTCGACATCCCCACCGTGAGCGCCATCGCCCACGAGGCGGGCGTGCCGCTGCTCGTGGACTCCACGCTCACCTCGCCCTGGCTCATGAAGCCCCTGGAGCTCGGTGCCGATCTGGTCTATCACTCAGCCACCAAATTCCTCTCGGGCCACGGCACCGTGATCGGCGGCATCGTGGTCGACGGGGGCAGCTTCGACTGGGAGGGTTCCGGCAAGTTCAAGGAGCTCACAGCCCCCTACGACGGCTTTCACAACATGGTGTTTACCGAGGAGTCCACCGTGGGCGCCTTTCTGCTGCGCGCGCGCCGCGAAGGCCTGCGCGACTTCGGCGCCTGCATGAGCCCGCACACGGCCTGGCTGATCCTGCAGGGCATCGAGACGCTGCCGTTGCGCATGGAGCGCCACATGCGCAACACCGAGAAGGTGGTCGAATTCCTCGCGAGCCAGCCCTTCGTGGAGCGCGTGGGCCACCCTCTGCTCGCCTCGCACCCCAGCCACGCGCTCGCCCAGAAGCTGCTGCCGCGCGGCGCGGGTTCGGTGTTCAGCTTCGATCTCAAGGGCAACCGCGCCCAGGGCAAGAAGTTCATCGAGACGCTCAAGCTGTTCAGCCACCTCGCCAACGTGGGCGACTGCCGCAGCCTCGTCATCCACCCCGCGAGCACCACGCACTTCCGCATGGCCGACGAGGCGCTCGCGGGCGCGGGCATCACGCAGGGCACGATCCGCCTGTCGATCGGGCTCGAAGACCCCGACGACCTCATCGACGACCTCAAGCGCGCGCTCAAGGCCGCGGAGAAATTCGACGGAAAGGCAGGTGCGTGATGTACGTGCAAGTCAATGGCCACAATACCTACTGCTACACGGGTGGCAAAGCCTTCGAGGCCGCCAGGCCCACGGTGGTGTTCATCCACGGCGTGCTCAACGACCACAGCGTCTGGGCGCTGCAAAGCCGGCACATGGCCAACCGCGGCTGGAACGTGCTCGCGGTGGATCTGCCGGGCCACTGCCGCAGCGAAGGCGATGCGCCCGCGAGCGTGGAGCAGGCGGCCGACTTTATCGGCGCCCTGCTCGACGCGCTGGGCGTGCAGCGCGCGGCCCTCGTGGGCCACAGCTGGGGCTCGCTGATTGCGCTGGAGGCCGCGGCACGCCTGGGCGCGCGCGTGAGCCATCTGGTGCTGGTGGGCACGGCCTATCCCATGAAGGTCTCGCCCGCGCTCATCGAATCGTCGCTGAACACGCCGGAAAAGGCGCTCAAGATGGTCAACGTGTTCTCGCGCAGCACGCTGGCCTCGCCCTCGGGCGCGGGCTTCTGGGTGTATGGCGCGGGCATGGCGCTCGGCCGCCGCGTGCTGCACAGCAACGCGAAGGTGAACGTGTTCCACCGGGGCTTCGTGGCCTGCGACAGCTATGCAAATGGCGAGCAGGCCATCGCAGCCCTCCAGTGCCCCGTGCTGTTTGTGCTCGGCGCACAGGACCAGATGACGGCCCCCAAGGCCGCGCAGGGCCTGATCAGCGCCGCGCGCACCGCAGGCAAGTCCGTGCAGGTGGTCTACGTGCCCGTGGGCCACCACCAGATGACGGAGGCCCCCGAGGAGACGCTGTTCGCGATCCGCGATTTCCTCGCGGCATAGGGAAGCCCTGCACAAAAGCGCCTGTCCCGGCGTATAAAGGGAGCAATACAACAATGACGACAGGAGACATCCCATGGATCTGGCCACCCCCGGCCGTTCGGACACGGACCCGCGGCAGTTCAAGAGCTTCGCCGAGTTCTATCCGTTCTACCTCAGCGAGCACAGCAACCGCACATGCCGGCGCCTGCACTTCGTGGGAAGTACGCTCGCGCTGGTGTGCCTGGTCGCGCTCGTGGCCACGGGCAAGCCTCAGTACCTGCTGTATGGCCTGCTGTGCGGCTACGGCTTTGCCTGGGTCGGCCACTTCGGCTTCGAGAGGAACAGGCCTGCGAGCTTCAAGCGCCCGCTCTACAGCTTCATGGGCGACTGGGTGATGTACAAGGACCTGTGGACGGGCCGGATTCCCCTCTGATTGCCAGGGGCGAGCCCCCCATCAGTGCGGCCCGCCCCTGCCCTTTGCGGGTTTTCAGCCCCCCGCCGGTACGACTGGCAACACAATCTGCGACGGATACCGCGCCGACAGGTGCACGCTGTTGCGCGCCACCCGGCGTGGCCCGGCGCTGCCTTCGGGCGCTCCCGTATTGGGGTTGACGTCGAAACGCGGAAAGTTGCTACTCGAAATGTCGAGCCGGATACGGTGCCCCTTGCGGAACAGGTTGGAAGTGGGCATGGGCTCGATCGTGATCTCCACCACCTCGCCCGGCTCCATCAGCTGCGGCCGCTCCCATGAATTCCGGTAGCGGCAGCGCAGGATGCCGTCCGTAAGGTTCATCGCATAGCCCTGCGGGTGGTCCGCACTGGGGGGGTACTGGTCGATAAGCTTGGCAGTGAAATCGGTGTCGGGTGCGCTCGACGACACCCAAAGCCGGATGGTCACGGGCCCGGTGATCTCCAGGTCTTCCTGCAGCTCTGCAGACTGGAACACCAGCACATCGTCGCGCGCGGCCAGCGGCCCGTACGGCGCCCGCGCACCGAAAACGCCGGCGTGGGTGCGCTGGTCGTAGGCGCCCGCCTCCATCAGGGGCTCCCCGGAGGTGATGGATCCTCCGATGGTGGGCACAGGCTGCGCCGGGTCGAACAGGTAGGCCAGCGCGCTGTCGTTATCACCATGGGCGGGCTGCGGCGCCAGCGTGCCATCGGCGTGCAGGAACCAGGGCGTGAACCGCGTGCCGGGCAGCGGCCAGTCGGCTACTGTGCGCCACTCCCCGCCATGGTCGAGCCGCCCCGCCGGCGTGCGCCAGCCCGAGCCGCCGCCCATGCGGAAGTAGCGCACGGCACCCTCCTGCCCCGGAGGGAGGGGCCGGCCCTTGAGCCAATGGTCGAACCAGGCCAGGCGCATATGCACGTAGTCCTCAGCCAGGGAGCCATCGAGCGTGGCCGTGGGCCCGAAGTCCACGTTGCCGGCGTACGTGACGCTGCGCTCGCCATGCGTCCAGGGGCCCAGCACCATGCGCACGTCACCCTGCGAGCGCCGCGAGAGGCCCAGGTAGTTGTCGGTGGTGGTCTGGGCATACGGATCCCACCAGCCGCACAGCAGCATCACGGCCACGCCGTCGAAGGCATCGTAGTGCCCGGCCGCATACAGCTCGGGCTGGCGCCAATAGTCATCGAAGCTGCCGCGCTCCCATTGCTCGAACAGGTAGTCCTCGTACTCGGGCACCCATTGCAGCGGCGAGTCACCGCGCGTCCAGGGAAGCCGCTGGAACCACGCGCCGATATCGGCCTGCGCCAAGGCCTGCTGCGCGGCGGGGTCGTTGTGGTTGATGCCGTTCTGGGCATTGCGGAACGCCCAGGTCGCCTGCTTGAGCTCGAACGCGCCGCCATGCCGGATGCCGCCGCGGTAGGCGTTCGCAAAGCCCCCGCACTCCAGGAACATGGCCTTGAGCCCGCGAGGCCGCTGGCTTGCCAGCGCCGTCTGCGTGTGCGCGGCGTACGACAGGCCGTAGGTGCCCACGCTGCCGTCGCACCAGGGCTGGGCCGTGATCCACGCCATGGTGTCGGCGCCATCGCTCGCCTCGCCCAGGTACTTGGTGAACTCCCCCTGCGAATCGAAGCGCCCGCGGCAGTCCTGTACCACCACGGCATAGCCCTCCCGCGCGAAGCGCGCGGCCACCTCGCCCCGGTGCAGGGGTCGTGGGTCGGCCGCACTGCGCTCGCGCCGGGTCTCGGCGTCCTTGCCGTAGGGGGTGCGCTCCAGCAGCACGGGCCAGGGGCCCGGGGCATCCACGGGCAGGTACAGATCCGTGGCCAGCAGCACGCCATCGCGCATGGCCACCCGATGGGTCGTGCGGACCACGCCACCACTCGAAATTGTCGATTGCTCTTGCATGAAGTTCGCTCAGTCCAGTTGGAGGTTGCGTTCCTTGACGAGCTTGGCCCAGCGCGCCCGATCGTCCTGGATGAAGCGCGCGAGCTCCTGCGGCGTGGTCGGCGCGGGCTCGGCGCCCTGGGCAATGAGCAGGCTCGCCACCTCGGGGTCGGCCAGCGCGCGGCGCAGCATGGCGCTGGCGCTAGAAACCACTTCCGAGGGCGTGCGCGCCGGCGCAAACAGCGCGTACCAGATGTCGTACTCGAAGTCCTTCACCCCCGCCTCGGCCATCGTCGGCACGTTGGGCAGCGCGCGCGAACGCTTGGCGCTCGCCACCGCCAATGGCGTGAGCTTGCCGGCCTTGATTTGCTGCACCACGCTGGGCACGGCATTGATGCCCAACTGCACATGGCCGCCCACAAGTTCGTTCACGGCCGGCGCGCCGCCCTTGTAGGGGATTTGCACCATGCGCGTGCCGGTGGCGGCCTGGAACATTTCCATCGAAAGATGGCCAGGGCTGCCGTTACCGCTGGAGCTGTAGTTCAGCGCACCGGGGTTCTTGCGCGCCAGCGCGATGAGCTCCTGCAGCGAATTCGTGCCCAGGCTCGGGTGCGTGGTCAGGATGGGCACGTTGATCAGCACGCGCCCCACGGGCACGAAATCGCGCGAGGGGTTGTAGGCGAGCTTGCTCGACAGCAGCGGGGCCGTCACCATGCCCGAGCCCGCGCCCAGCAGCAGCGTATAGCCATCAGCGGGCGCCGATGCCACGGCCAGCATGCCCGCCACGCCAGGCCGGTTGTCGATGACGACCGGCTGGCGCCACAGGTCCGACATCTTGCGGGCCACCACGCGCATGGCCGCATCGGCCGCCGCCCCCGCGGGGAACGGCACCACGATGCGTACGGGCTTGTCGGGATAGTCTGCCGCCTGGGCGCCCTGCAGGGCCAGGGCCCAGAGCAGCAGCGGCAGGGCGAGGAATTGCTTGAAACGGTTCATGAAAATTCTCGGAAAGATCGGCACGATGCTGGATGCGGGCGAATCAGAAATCATGGCGGATGCCCGCTCCGACGGCACGCACCGCCACATTGCTGCGGCTCGAATCAATACCATCGTGGTCGATGAAGGCCTGCAGCTCGGTGCGCTTGGACAGCGCATAGGTATAGGCCAGTTGCTGGCGCTTGCGCGTGCCGCGCAATGAGGCTTGCACGTCACGCTGCATCACGTTGAGCACCACGGCGTGCGGTCCCGCGATGAACTTTGCCCCCACGAGCCAGTAGTCCACATCGGCACGCGTGCTGCCCGGCTTGTTCTCGTAGCGGTCACGGCCCCGCAGCACATAGGGCTCGATGGCGCCGAAGTCGTAGCGCACGCCTGCCTGCCATTTGCTCGAGAACTCGTTGGCCAGCAGCCCGCCGGGGCGCGTGTCCTTGGCAAAGCCGATACCTGCCGTCCAGGGGCCGCTCACATAGTTCAGACCCAGGTCGAGCGACTTGGCGCCGTTCTCCTGATCGGGCGTCTTGGGGTCGCCGCGCAGGTAGTAGCGGGCACGCACGTTGACGCCGCCCCATTTGGGGCTCTGGTAGCCGATGGAGTTGGAGGTACGGTTGCGCGCATTGAGCATCGAGGTGCCGATGGCCGTGGCGCCCGCATCATTGGCGGCGAACGAGGTAATGCCCGTCACCTGCGAATACAGCGGCGAGCCCGTGGGGTTGGCCGAGTCGAGCCGGCCCAGCGCCAGCGTGCCGAAGCCACCGCGCAGCGCCACGTAGCTGTTGCGGAACGCCGGCGTGGTGAGCGCGCCCGTGTCGGCGTCCGTGCCCATCTCGAGGCCGAACATCGCCGAGAGCCCCGAGCCCAGTTCCTCCTTGCCCCGAAAGCCCAGGCGCGAGGCGTTGTCGCGCTCTTCCATGACGGAGCCGGCATTGCCGGCCTTGAGGTTGTTGACCGTGAGGCGGATCTGTCCGTAGACCTGGACGTCTTGTGCCATGGCGGGCGACGCGGCCAGGATGAACAGGCCGCCAGCAACGGCAGCAGCGGGTGACAGGGCCTTCATGGAATCTCGCTCCTTGTGTAATCGGTGTTTTGACGCAGCGGATTCTCTGGAGCACGCCGTATCCCCACAACGGTATGAAGGACCCGCATGACCCCATGCGATTTGCGGTGCGCTTGCGCGGGCGCGGCAAGGCGGCAAAGATGGGCAGTACCATCGCACGCCCACCACCGCCCACCGTGTTGATCCGCCCATGAACTTCAAACAGCTCGAAGCGTTCCAGGCCATCATGGCCAGCGGCTCGGCCACCGGCGCGGCCGAGCGCCTGGGCCTGTCGCAGTCGGCCATCAGCCGGCTGCTCGCCCAGTTCGAGGAAGACCTGGGCCTGCGCCTGTTCGTGCGCGAGAAGGGCCGGCTGCTGCCCACGCGCGAGGCCGAGGCCCTGCTGCAGGACGCCCAGGGGCTGGTGGATTCGGCCCAGTGCTTTCGCCGCCATTCCGAGCAGTTGCGCCTGGGCGGCTTCAAGCGGCGGCTGCTCAAGGTAGCCGTGCCCAGCACGCTGGCCACGGCGCTCATGCCCGTGGTCGCGCAGCGCTTCATGGAGGCATACCCCGATGTGGTGCTGGAGGTGCTCTCGGGCTCCTACAGCGATGCGGAGCGCGCCCTGCTCGGCCGCGACGCGGACATCGGCCTGGTGCGCCTGCCCACCGAGATGCAGGGCCTGCACGCCAGCGCCTGCCTTGAATCCGACGCCGTGTGCATCATGCCCAAGGGCCATCCGCTGGAGCAGCTTGCGGAGGTGCACCCGATCGACCTGGCCGACGCCACGCTGATCCTGCTGGGCCGCCAGCGCCAGATCCGCCACGAGATCGACATGGCGTTCCGCCAGGCGCGCGTGTTGCCGCGCGTGGCCATCGAGGTGCACTCGGTGGGCGTGGCCTGCAGCCATGTAGCGCAGGGCCTGGGTGTGTCGATCGTCAATGCGCTGCTGGCAAGCCATTGCCAGCCCCACACGTTCTCGAGCCGGCCGTTCCGGCCCCGCATCAGCTACCAGCTCGGCGTGGCCACGCGCGATGGCGCGGCCCAGGCACCGCTGAACGCCGCGTTCTCCCAACTGCTCATCGATGCGATCGTCTCGGCCGTGGGGTCCGCCACGCACACGCGCCTTGTGGCGGCACCGCACGCGACCTGAGGGAGCGCGCGCATGATTCGGGCCTTATAGGACCGAAGTGCTTTTCTTTCGGATGTTTTAAGCTATTCTTTTTGCAGCAAATCCGCCAGACGCAGATCGCGCAGCGCGGCCTGCGCCCACAGCGGCTCCAGGCTGTCGGCGCGCTCGATCAGCAGGCGTATGAGCAGCGGCTCCAGCGGCGTGGTCTGCACGTCGGCCAAGAGCACGTAGCGCGACTCGGGCGCGTCCGCGCCGCCCACCGCGACCTCGTTGATCTGTCCCACCCAGTCGAGCGCCGTGAGCGTTTCCAGCACGGGCTCGAGCTGCAGCGCATCCACGCGCAGCAGCTGGGCAAGCTGGTCCATGCGCAGCCCCTTGCCCACATGGGTGCGCACGCGCTGCAGTTGCTGCAGCACCTCGACCGCGAGCTGGAACGACCAGCCCTGACCGCCAGGCGCGCGCGCCACGCCCGCCAGCAGGCTCGGCAGGTAGGCAGTGACCACCGCGCCCAGCAGCACGATGACCCAGGCCACGTAGATCCACACGAGCAGGATGGGCAGCGTGGCGAACGCGCCGTACACGGCCGAGTAGGTGGGCACCTGGGCCAGGTACAGCGCCAGCGCCTTCTTGGCCAGCTCCATGCCAATCGACACGAACAGGCCGCCGACCCAGGCGTGGTGCCATTTGACCTGCGTGTTGGGCACGTAGTGGTAGAGCCCCGCCATGCCGGCCGCGAGCACGAAGAACTCGATCGAGTCGAACACCAGGCGCACGCCGCCGGGCAGCGCATCCACCAACCCGCGCGAGGCCGACATCACATACGAAGTGAGCGCCAGGCTCGCGCCCAGCACGAGCGGCCCCAGCGTCATCGCGGCCCAGTAGATCAGCACGCGCTGGCCCAACGGCCGCAGCCGGCGCACACGCCAGATGTTGTTGAGCGTGCGGTCGATCGTGAGGATCAGCATCAGCGCCGTGACGAGCAGCATCGAAAAGCCCACCACCCCGAGCCGGCTGGCCTTGGCGGCGAACTGCGTGAGATAGCCCAGCACTTGGCGCGAAATGGTCTCGGGCACGAGGCTGTCGATCAGCCAGCGCTGCAGCACCCCCTGCACCTTGCCGAAGATCGGGAAGGCCGTGAACACGGCAAGCGCCAGCGTCACGAACGGCACGAGCGCGAGCAGGGTCGTGAACGTGAGGCTGCTGGCCGTGAGGCCCAGCCGGTCTTCACGGAAACGCTCGCGCAAGGTGTGGGCCGTGGTACGCCAGGGAAAGCGCGACAGTTCAGCAATGAACGCCTCCCCGCGCCGGACCATGTTCTGTAGGGACAACGCCATGGCCGATATGATGCCACCCCGATGACGCACACCGCCCCCCAACCCGCCGCCGACGTGGCCGCCACCCGCTGGCTTGCTGTAGGCAGCCTCCTGGGCCTGATCGCGCTGAGCCTGGCCTGGGAGCTGCTGCTCGCGCCGCTGCGCCCGGGCGGCTCGTGGCTCGCGCTCAAGGCGCTGCCGCTGTGCATTCCGCTCGCGGGTCTGCTCAAGCACCGTATGTATACCTACCGCTGGGTCAGCCTGCTCGTGTGGCTCTACTTCACCGAGGGCGTGGTGCGCGCCTGGAGCGACAAGCCGCCCGGCCACTGGCTCGCGCTTGCCGAGATCGTGCTGTGCCTGCTGCTGTTCACGGCCTGCGCGCTGCATGTGCGCCTGCGCCAGCGCGCCGCGCGCGCCCAGGCCGCCGCCCGCCCCTGACCCCAATCCTCTTCCATCTCGCCAAGGAACCCTCCCCATGCCCGCCCTGCTCGATACCCTGCGCCAGATCACCGGCGACGCCCATGTGCTCACCGAGGGCGACCTCACGGCCTGGGAGCAGGACTGGCGCCGCCGCGTGCGCGGCAAGGCCCTGGCCGTGGTGCGCCCCGGCTCTGCCTCCGAGGTGGCCGCCGTGGTGCGCGCCTGCGCGCAGGCGGGCGCTGCCGTGGTGCCCCAGGGCGGCAACACGGGGCTGGCCGTGGGCTCCACGCCCGACGCATCGGGCACCCAGGTAGTGCTAAGCCTCACGCGCATGAACGCCGTGCGCGCCATCGACAAGGACAACCTCACGATGACCGTGGAGGCCGGCTGCATCCTGCAGAACGTGCAGGATGCAGCCGACAAGGCGGGACTGCTGTTCCCCCTCTCGCTGGCGGCCGAGGGCAGTTGCACCATCGGCGGCAACCTGGCCACGAACGCGGGCGGCACCCAGGTCGTGCGTTACGGCAACGCGCGCGAGCTGTGCCTGGGCCTGGAAGTGGTCACGCCGCAGGGTGAGGTCTGGAACGGCCTCAAAGGCCTGCGTAAAGACAACACGGGCTACGACCTGCGCGACCTGTTCGTCGGCAGCGAGGGCACGCTGGGCGTCATCACCGCCGCCACGCTCAAGCTCTACCCCAAGCCCGCCGCGCAGCTCACGGCCTGGGCCGCCGTGCCATCCATGGAACAGGCCGTGGCGCTGCTGGGCCTGGCCCACCGGCACCTGGGGGCGGGGCTCACGGGCTTCGAGGTGATGGGGCGCTTTGCCCTGTCGCTCGTGCACAAGCACATGCCGCAGCTGCGCGTGCCCTTCATCGACCAGGAGGACGTGCCTTACGGCGTGCTGCTCGAGAACAGTGACAGCGAGTCCGAGGACCATGCGCGCGCGCGCTTCGAAGCCCTGCTGGAGACCGCCTTCGAGGCCGGCTGCGTGACCGACGCCGTGGTGGCCGAAAACCTCTCGCAGGCGCACAACCTCTGGCACATCCGCGAGAGCATCCCGCTCGCGCAAGCCGAGGAAGGGCTCAACATCAAGCACGATATCTCGGTGCCGATCTCGCGCATCCCCGCCTTCGTCGAGCACACCGACGCGCTGCTGGCGCGCGAGATTGCGGGCGTTCGCCTCGTCAACTTCGGCCACCTGGGCGATGGCAACCTGCACTACAACGTGCAAGCGCCCGAAGGCGGCGACGCCAAGGCCTTCCTGCGCGACGAAGAGGACCGCGTGAACCACCTCGTCTACGAGGCCGTGGCACAGTTCGGCGGCTCGTTCTCGGCCGAGCATGGCGTCGGCGCACTCAAGGTGGACAAGCTGCAGCAATACCAGTCGCCCGTGGCGCTGTCGATGATGCGTGCCATCAAGCAGGCGCTGGACCCGCAAGGCCTCATGAACCCCGGCTGCATGCTGCCCGCCCGATAATCGGCCGGGTTGCCGGGAAGGCGTGCCCACGTCATCCCTTCCGCCCACTCTCTATCAAAAATGATAGCTACCAGCGCCCACACCTAAAGCGCTATAGCCATTTTTACTCCTGGAAGATCCGCCATGACCGACCGCCCCATCCGCTCCCAGTACGAAGACTTCATGCGCCACGTCTTCACGCACGGCGTGGCCAAGACGGACCGCACGGGCACGGGCACGCGCAGTGTGTTCGGGCACCAGATGCGCTTTGACCTGCGCGAGGGCTTTCCGCTCGTCACCACCAAGAAGGTGCACCTCAAGAGCATCATCCTGGAGTTGCTGTGGTTCCTGCGCGGCGACGGCAATGCGCGCTGGCTGCAGGAGCGCGGCGTGACGATCTGGGACGAATGGGCGCACGACGACGGCGACCTGGGCCCCGTGTACGGCGTGCAGTGGCGCAGCTGGCCCACGCCCGGCGGCGGCCACATCGACCAGATCAGCGAGGTCGTGAAACAGCTCAAGACCAACCCCGACAGCCGCCGCATCATCGTGAGCGCCTGGAACGTGGCCGACCTGCCGCACATGGCGCTCATGCCCTGCCATGCATTCTTCCAGTTCTACGTGGCCGAGGGCCGCCTGTCGTGCCAGCTCTACCAGCGCAGCGCCGACATCTTTTTGGGCGTGCCGTTCAACATCGCCAGCTACGCGCTGCTCACGCACATGCTCGCGCAGCAGTGCGACCTGGAGGTGGGCGACTTCATCTGGACCGGCGGAGACTGCCACATCTACAACAACCATTTCGAGCAGGTGCAGACCCAGCTTGCTCGCGCGCCCTTCGCCTACCCCACGTTGCACATCCTGCGCCGCCCGGACTCGATCTTCGATTACGCTTACGAGGATTTCGAGGTGGTGGGCTACGAGCACCATCCGGCCATCAAGGCCCCCGTCGCCATCTAAGTCTTCGGGCCAAACACCGCCATCCACACCCCCACGACCTACACACCATGTCATCTGACGGATTCCACGTACACGGCCCCCACGACCATGCCATCGAGCACGCGACCCAGGGTGGTGCCGAGCACCATGGCGGCCACGACGAGGGCGGCAACGGGTCAGCCACCAGCAGGATCGCCATGGTCACAGCCATCATCGCCACGGTGGGAGCCATCTTCTCGTACATGGGCGGCGCCACGCAGGCCAATGCGGGCCTGTACAAGAACAACGCTGCCATCAAGAAGACGGAAGCCTCCAACCAGTGGAACTACTTCCAGGCCAAGAGCACGAAGCAGTCCCTGGCCGAACTCGCACGCGACCTGACCCCGGGCGAACCCGAGAAGGCCAAGTACCAGGCCAAGATCGACCGCTACGAGAAGGAAAAGAACGAAATCAAGGCCGTGGCGGACAAGCTGGAAGCCGATGCCAAGCAATGGGACGAACAGTCCGACCAGCAAATGCACCAGCACCACCGCTGGGCCCAGGCCACCACGGCGTTGCAGGTGGCCATCGCGCTCGCCGCCATCGCGCTGCTCACGCGCAAGAAATGGTTCGAATGGGGCATGTTCGGCGTGGCCGGCCTTGGCACGGCCGTGGGTGTGCTCGCGTTCCTCCACATCTGACGCCAGCGATCGCACAATGGCCTTGCACCTCATCTATGCCCGCGCCGCCAATGGCGTGATCGGCAAAGACGGCTCCATGCCCTGGCACCTGCCCGAGGACCTGGCGCACTTCAAGCTGCTCACGCAAGGGCATCCCGTGGTCATGGGCCGCAAGACCTGGGATTCATTGCCCCCGCGCTTTCGCCCCCTGCCCGGCCGCACCAACATCGTGATCACACGGCAGCCCGATTGGCAGGCCGAAGGCGCACAGCGCGCCGAGAGCCTCGAAGACGCGCTCGCGCTGTGCGCGCCGGCCGGCATGGTCTGGGTGATTGGCGGCGCGCAGATCTATGCCCAGGCCCTGCCCCTGGCCAGCCGTGTCGAGGTGACGGAGATCGAGCGCGACTACGAAGGCGACGCCCACGCTCCCACACTCGGCCCCGAGTGGCAGGAGTCGGCCCGCAGCCGCCATGTGAGCGCGGGCGGCGTACCGTTCAGCTTCGTCACCTACCTGCGGCGCGGCTGACCACCGTCACCAGCCACCCTGCGCCGCCCCTGCGCGCGTGCAGGCATGGCAATGGCCGCGGACTGCATCTGATCGAGCCACAGCAGCGCATCCACATGCGCCACGAAGCGCTGCAGGTATTCCGGCGAGGTGTCGCGCATCAGCACCAGCGCGCGGTGCACGAGGTGGTGCGAGTTGAGCGGACCGGCCTGAGGCGGCACCTGCGCAAACGCCTGGCGCAGCCGCTGCTCGGCCGACAGGCGCGACCAGGTGCCACGAAACCGCTGCAGCGCCTTCAACTCGCGCGGAGGCCCCGCTGGGCGCATGACGGCGGCATCCGTCCGAACGGCTGGCACAAGCGGTTCCAGCCCGGCAGTGCCCGCCACCGCATCCACCAGTTGGCCCAGCGCGCCGCGCGCAGCGGCCGCAGGTGCCGTGGCCTGCGGGCCGCTGGCATGGGATGCCAACGCCTGGCGGTATCCCTCCATCAGTTCGGCCAGCCGCTGCTCCAACAGCTGCCGCACCGCGCCGTTCTGCGTGGCGGCGCGACGGGCCAGCGCCTCCATGAACAGAAAGCGCACCGGATCGGCGCGGTGCGCCTGCTGCGCACGCCAGCTGGCCAGCGTGGCGACGGTGTCGAGGGGGTCGGCGGGCGGGAGGCTCATCGGCGCGCAGTGTCTTCCTTGGCGGCCTCTCTTGCGGGGCGTGGCATGGGGGCCATCTCCACACGCCGATTGCGCGCGCGGCCCGCCGCGTCGGCATTCGAGGCCACAGCCTGCTCGGCACCGAACGCGGCCGCGAACACGTCCGCCGAGGGGACGCCTTCGTCGATCAACGCGCGGGTCACCGTGAGCGCGCGCTGGGCCGACAACTCCCAGTTGTCCACGAAGCGGGGCCCACCGCCCCGCCCATTTCCCCGCATGGCGCGGTCGTCGGTGAAACCGCTCACCATGAGGATTTCTCCGCGGGCGCGCAGGTAGCCCGACAGCGGCCCCGCCAGGCTTTTCAACAGTTGCCTCCCCTCGGGTTGCAGCTCATCGGAATTGAAGGCGAACAACACGCTGCCGCTGATGCCGATGCGCCCGTCGACCAGCGTCACCCGACCCGCCGCGAGCGGCCCGGCCAGCGCCTGCTCCAGGCTCATGAGGCGCTGCGCCTGCTGGGCGCGCTGCTGCTGCTCGGTCTTGAGCCGCTCGGCCAGCTCCATCTGCATACCCAGCGCGCACACGAGGATCAGTGCAAATGCCCCCAGGGCACCCGCCATCAGGTCACCGAACACGGCCCACACGGGCACGGCGGGCTCCAGCCCGTCGTCCAGCTCCTCGCTGCCTCCCTGCACCGTCATGCCGCCCGCGCCTCGCCCTGCTGCTCGGCCAGCCGCTGCAGTTCATCCATGGTCTGTTTTTGCGCGCCGATGCTCAGCTCGATCACCTCGCGTGCCTGGGCCACGTAGTAATCAAGCTGTTCGTCGCTGCGCGCAAGCGACTTGGCCATCGCCGTCTCAATGCGCTGCAGTTGTGCGAGCAACTGCCCGTTGGATTCACCAAAGAGCTGCACCGCGCCCCCGAAGGCCTCGCCCAGGCTTGCCACCTCCACGGCGCTGCCCGTGATCTGCGCGGCCACGCCGTCGAGCCGGGTGGCCTGCGCCTCCAGCGTCTCGGCGAAGCGGCTGCTCGCGCGCTCCATGAGCCCGGACGACGCGGACACGAGGGCGTCAATGGCACCGCGCTGCTCCGCCGAGGCATGGCGGGCGGCCTCGAGCAGCGTGGACAGCGTTTCGAGAATGCGGCCGCGCTCCTCGAGCATCGCGTTGTCGCGCACCATGCCGTCGGCGAGTTTCTGGCGCAGCTCACCCATCACCTCGGCGGCCGCGCGCGGCGCTTCGGAGGCCGCCTGCACCAGCCGCCCCACCTCGCCCAGCGTGCTCTGCGCCTGAGTCTCCATCTGGCGCGCAATGTCGCTGGCCGCCCGGGCGAGCGAATCACTGACCTGCTGCTGCTGCGCCGTGGCCTGCGCTCCTGCCGCCTGCCACTCCTCGCGCAGCGTGGCCGCCAGCGATTGCAGGGCCTGCGTCCAGGATGCCAGCCGGGCCTCGTCCTGCACCGAGCGGCGCTCGATCTGCTCCAGCATGCGCGCAGCCTGCGCTTCGGCCCCGGCCCCTACCTCCAGGACTGTTCGGCCCAGCACATCGCCGAGCTGCTGCCATTGCGCCGCAGCCTGGGCGCTGGCCGCCTGCCACTCCTCGCGCAACGTAGCCGCCACAGCCTGCAGCGATTGCGTCCATAGGGCCAGGCGCTGGGCTTCCTGCGCGGCCAGGCGGCTCTGCAGCGCCTCATGGGCTTGGTCTACCGAGCCCTGCAGCGTGGCGGCATGCCGCACCAGGCCGTCCGCAGCCACCTGCAGCGCCTGCTGGTGCTGTGCCGCCAGTTGCCCGCCCACGCGAGCCTGCTGCGCCAGCGCCTCGTCCCAACGCGCCGACAGCGCATCGGATTGCTGCGCCAGGCGACCCGCCAGCCCCTCGGCCAGCGCAGCCGAGCGCTGCTCAAAGCCCTGGGTGAATCGCGCCAATGCCTCGCCCAGGGCGCGCGTAGTCGCCTCGCTCGTGCGCTGGTGATCGGCCAGCGCACGGGTCCATTGCGAACTCACCGCAGCGGTGGCATCGCCGAACTGCGCCGCTAGCCCATCGAGCTGCTGGCGCACCTGCTGCGCCATACCGTCGTGCAGACGGGTGCTTTCGCGCGCCAAGCCGGCCAGCGTGGCTTCAATGGCCGGCTGAATGGCCGCGCCCACACGCGCCGCGCTGTCGGCCGCGCTCACCGCCAGCGCATGTTCCACCCTGGAAGCCAGCCCCGTATAGGCGGATTCGGTCTCGCGGTAAAAACGCGCCTGGTCGGCCACCAGACGCTCGTTCAGCGACTGTTGCTGGCGCTCCAGGGCCGCCATGCAGGCCTGGATGCGCTCAACCACCTCGGGCATGAGGCCCGCCTGCTGCTCCAGCAAGCGCAGCGATGCCTCGCGCTGGTGCTGGCTCGAAAACGGCCGCAGCGTGGAGGCCATGGCGGCGTCGAGCTGCTGCGCGGCCTGGATGCGATCGCGCCGGCACAGCGCCGTCATCAGCCCCAACATGGCCGAGGCGGCCACCCCTGCCACCGAGGTGCCGAACGCCAGCCCCAGGCCGCGCACAGGGGCCGAAAGCGCGTCGCGGATGGCCGCCAGCCCCTCCGCCCCCGCCAGGGCCGCGCCCGTGCCGTTGAGCGCAACCACCATGCCCGCAAAGGTACCCAGCATGCCCAACAGCACCAGCAGCCCACTCAGGTAGGACGCAAGCACAGGCCCCGGCAGGCCCGCGCGAGCGCCCTCGATGCGCTGGCGCACGGCACTGCGCAGCGCGGGCGGCAGCGGCGCCAGCCAGTCGTCCAGGCGCGCGGGCGTCGCTGACAAGGACTGCAGCGCGCCCGCCAGGGCCTCGGTGGCGCGCGCGAAGCGCAACAACTCTAGCGCGCCGAGCACGTAGAAGGCCGCAATCAGCAGCGTGACGGCCAATGCAAGCGGATGGGAGGCCAGGTAGCCCGCACCCACCCAGCCCACGGTGGCCAGGCCTGCCACGAAGGCAGCCAGAGAAAGCAGTTTGGTCATGAACAACGCAGGGTTCAAAGCGCGTGACGCGTCAATGGGGGTGGCGAAGGGCCTCGACGAGCCCTTCAACCGGTTGCAATCGGAGCTCCAGCTCGGCCAGCAGAACGGCCTGCAGGTCGTGCCGAAACCCGTCCAGCCAGGCATCGCTATCGTGGCCATGGCCATGGCCTTGCGGCGCAGCGAACTGTGCCGCACGCAACCGCTGAAAGTGTTTTTCCAGCTGGACGGGAACCGTGGCCAGCAGGCGGCGCTCCTGCGCTGCCAGCGCCCGGGCCATCACCGCATCCACCTCTGCCAGCCGCGCCAGCTCAGGCGTACAGGCAGCCAGGACGGCCCGCACGCGCTCGCGCAGGGCCCCTATCGCCGCATCCATTGCCTGCTGGCGCGCTGCGTAGCATTGGCGGTACGGCGTAAAGCCCAGGCCGGCCTCGAGCGGCGACCGCCCCACGGCCTGTGCCTCGCGGCCGATGGCCTGCACAAGCAGCGCACGCACCCGGGTGTATTCGGAATGCTCCTCGTCGTACTGGGTTCGCAGGCGTTCGCCGGCAGGCAACGCTGTTGCCAGGGGTCGGTCCAGGGCGGCGGACAGCGCGATCGCGTCGGTCCAGCCGGTCCATTGGCTCAGGCCGTCCGCGAAGGCGGACCGGGGTTCACGCGCCCGCCCGTGCGGGTCCGTCAGACCGGCCAACAAGCGCACCAACGCCGAGCCCGTCAAACTTGCGCGCGCTGTCTGCTGCACCATACTGCCGGATCAAAAAACCTCGCAGTCTACACTGGCGGCCCATCGGGGCGTTTCCCCTCAAATATTTGAACCATCCGCCTAGACAAGGAAGCACCATGCAACTGGCCACCTGGAACATCAACTCGCTCTCCGTGCGCCTGCCCCAGGTGCTCGACTGGCTCACGGCGCACCCCGTGGACGCGCTGGCGTTGCAGGAGCTCAAGCTCACCGACGACAAGTTCCCCGTCGGGGCTTTCCAGGAGGCCGGCTACCACGCCGTCACCCACGGGCAAAAGACCTACAACGGCGTCGCAATCCTGAGCCGCAGCCCCATGCGCGACGTGGTGCGCAACATTCCCGGCTTCGAGGACGAACAGGCACGCGTGATCGCGGCCACGCTGGAGACCGAGGACGGCCCACTGCGCCTGGTCAATGGCTATTTCGTGAATGGGCAGGAACCCGGCAGCGATAAGTTCGCCTACAAGATGCGCTGGCTGGATGCGCTGCAGGCCTGGCTGCGCACGGAACTCGCGGCCCAGCCGCGCCTGGCGCTGGTGGGCGACTTCAACATCGCCCCCGAGGACCGGGATAGCTACGACCCCGAGGGCCTGCGGGAAACCATCCACCACACCACGGCCGAACGCGAGCACTTCCGGGCGCTGCTGCAACTCGGCCTCACGGATGCCTTTCGCCTGTTCGAGCAACCCGAGAAGAGCTTTTCGTGGTGGGACTACCGCATGCTCGGCTTCCAGAAGAACCGGGGACTGCGCATCGACCATATCCTCGTGAGCGACGCACTCAAGCCCCAGGTCAGCGCCTGCAGCGTGGACCGTGCACCCCGCAAGAACAAGCAGCCCAGCGACCATGCCCCAGTGGTAGTGACGCTATAGCGGCGCGCCCGCCACCAGCCCTCTTCGGGCCGCACTCAGGTGCCGAACAGGTCGAGCAGGTCCTCCGGCTCTTCCATGGCCTCTTTCTGCGACGAGCCCAGCCAATCGGATTGATCACGCGACAACGCGGACACCCCCGGGCGCCATGCCAGCTGGCCCACCGCCCTGAAGGCGCCCGGCGGCAGCTTGCCGGGGGCGGAGAACACCTCGATCACGCGCGCTGTCTTCAGCTCTTCGCTCTGGATCCAGGGGCTGTAGTGGAGATCCCCTCGGACCAGCACACGCGGCTGTTCAGGCAGCCTTACAGCCACCGCACCCGCGAGTGCCTGCTGACCGCTGATGATGTCGATGGGCCCGCCCAGCACCGCATGCGCCTGGCCCGCAATGCTGGCGGCCACGCGCTCGGCGGGAAAGTAATCTGTATGGTCGGCCTTGTAGCCGCGCAGCCCCCGGGGCGAGGCCATCCATGCCTGCACCATGATCAGTGCCTGCACCACCACGAAGACCACCCAGGCCGCCCGCACCGTGCGCAGGGAAGTCCAGGCCGCGCGCGCGGCAACCCCCTCCATGACCGCCGGCACGCTCCACAGAATGAACGCTGTGCTCCAATGCAGGTGCAGCTTGGTGCCGCCCAGCAGCGCCATCAAACCCATCAGCGCGAGCGGCAGAAACCCCCACAGCAGCAGGAATTGGCGGGAAAGCTGGTCATAGCTCGCGCCAGGCGCCGCCTTGGCATCCAAGCGCTGCGCCCCTCCCTGGCGCCGCGCCCACCATGCAGCCCCCCCTAGCACGAGCCAGGCCGGCAGGGCCCGGTTCAGAAGCCAGTCTGCAGCAAATTGCACCGCTTGCGCCAGGCGCTGAGAAAAACCCAGATCATGGCCCAGTGAACTGGCACTGGCGTAGCTGAGGGGCATCCAATCGTGCGTCATCAGCCAATACAGGTGCGGAGCAAAGACCAGCAGAGCCGCCAGCACCGCCAACACCGCACCCCGGCGGTGAATGGGGTCACTCCAGCCACGCAAGCGCAGCCACCAGACGCCGACCACGGCTGCGGCGATCACGAACTGGTACTTGGTCAGCATGCCCAGCCCCGTAACTACGCCCATCGCCACCCACCCCGTCAGTGAAGGGCGCCAGGTGAGGCGCCAGCTCAGGGCAACCGCCAAAGCCACCCACAGCATCATCACCACGTTGTGGTTGTAGTAGTACAGGCGGCCACAGTAGTAGGTGATGCACAGCGCCGCCAGCAGGGCGAGCATTGCGTAGCGGCTCCCGCGCATGGCGCGCAGCTGGCGCCAGAACAGCGCCAGCGTTCCCAAGGTAACCAGCGCCCCCATCGCATAGGTGAGCTCGGCCGTGACGCCAAACACTGCCGCCGCAGCGCCCACCAGCCAAGTGGGCAGCGGCGGATGCTTAAAGTAACCCCACTCCAGCGAACGCAACCAAACCAGCTGCTCTACGTTGTCCACCGGCGGCGATAACGTTGTCCCCCAGTACGCCGCCACCCACACCACGCCATAGACCACCATCAGCAGCGCCGCCCCCACTCCGTCGAGCACGGGAAAGCGCAGCGCCCAGCCCTGCGCGAACGGCGCGGGCGACGAAGTTGAAGCAAGCGTGGAAGAGGACACCGGGAAATCCTGCCAACTGGCCAAAAGACCCGGTATTGTGCACTTTTGTAAAGTTACGTGAATATTTGCAAAAGAGAGCGGAAATTATTGCGCCCACGCAGCGGCGCGCTGCGCGCAAAGACACGAGAGCGATGGGGCCCCAGGGCGAGCCCTTCCAACGGTGCGGAGCGGACCAAGGCCTTCCGCCGGTTTACTCCAAACCCAACTCCTGGATCTTGCGGGTGATGGTGTTGCGGCCAATGCCGAGCTTGTGCGCAGCCTCGATGCGGCGGCCGCGCGTGCTTGCCAGCGCCGTGAGGATGAGCTTGGACTCGAAGCGGCGCGTCAGCGCATCCCACACGTCATGCCGGCCGGCGGCCAAAAGCGCCATGGCCTCAGCTTCCAACCCTCGCTCCCAAGCCTCGGGCAGCCCAGCAGCGGGTGGCGGCAACGCGGCACCCGAAGGCCACGGCAGCGGGGCCGGCGGCGCATCGAAAGACTTGTGCGCAGCTTCGATGGGCTCCCTCACCGCAAGGTCGACCACGGGCTGAGCCACCGCCACTGAGGGCTCGGCGTGGGCCGCAGGACTCCCCGGCACGGCATCGAGCACCTCGGGCGGCAAATCCTTGGGCTCGATCACCTGGGCCGGAGCCATCACCGTGAGCCAGTGGCAGATGTTCTCGAGCTGGCGCACGTTGCCCGGGAAATGGAACACTCCCAGCCGCTCCAGCGCTGCGGCCGAGATGCGCTTGGGCTCCACACCCAGTTGGCGCGCGCTCTGCTGCAGAAAATGCCGCGCGAGCATAGGCACGTCCTCCTTACGCTCGCGCAGCGCAGGCAGGCGCAGGCGGATCACGTTGAGGCGGTGGAACAGATCCTCGCGGAACACGCCATCCTTCACGCGCTGCTCCAGATCCTGGTGCGTCGCGGCAATCACGCGCACATGGGCCTTCACGGCGTTGTGGCCACCCACTCGGTAGAAATGGCCATCGCTCAGCACGCGCAGCAGGCGTGTCTGCAGGTCGAACGGCATGTCGCCAATTTCGTCAAGGAACAGCGTGCCGCCCTCGGCCTGCTCGAAACGGCCCCGCCGCTGCGTCTGCGCGCCCGTGAAGGCGCCACGCTCGTGGCCGAAGAGCTCGCTCTCCAGCAGGTCCTTGGGGATAGCTGCCGTGTTGATGGCCACGAAGGGCCCGCCCGCCACAGGCGAATGCTTGTGCAGTGCACGCGCCACCAGTTCCTTGCCTGAGCCCGATTCGCCCGTGATCAGCACGGTGACCTGACTCTGGCTCAGGCGACCGATGGCGCGGAACACGTCCTGCATGGCAGGCGCCTGCCCGAGCATCTCGGGCGCGGCACTCTGGGCCTCGTCGATCACTTCCTCCCGCTGACTTTCTTCCACCGCACGGCGTATCAGCTCCACGGCTTTGGGCAGATCGAAAGGCTTGGGCAGGTACTCGAACGCACCGCGCTGGAACGCCGACACGGCGCTGTCCAGATCGGAATACGCGGTCATGATGATGACCGGCAGGCCAGGCTGCTGGGCGCGGACCTTCTCGAGCAGTTGCAGGCCCGAGCCACCGGGCATGCGGATATCGCTTACCAGGACCTGCGGGCCCTGGCGCGCGGGGTCGCCCACGTCGATCTCGGCGAGGGCGTCGAGCACTTCGCGCGGGTGGGTGAAGCTGCGCGTGGGCAGGTTCTCCCGCGCGAGCGCCTTCTCGAGGACGAAGCGGATCGAGGGGTCGTCGTCTACTATCCAGATCGGCTTCATGATGGTGTGTGGCCTTCCCAAAGGTTTTGCTATCCGGGACCTCAGGGCAAGGGAATCAGGATGCGGAAGTCGGTACGCCCTGGCACGCTGTCGCACTCGATCAGCCCATGGTGCCGCTGCACGAAGGTTTGCGCCAGCGTCAGCCCCAGCCCCGACCCGCCGTCCCGGCCCGATACCAAGGGATAGAAGATTCTGTCCTTGATGGCATCGGGCACGCCCGGTCCGTTGTCGATGACATGCAATTCCAATGCCAGCCGGTAGCGCTGGCGGCCAAACGTGACCTGCCGCGCCACGCGCGTGCGCAGCGTGATGACGGCATCGCCCGCGGCAATGCGCTCGGCAAGCGCCTGCGCCGCGTTCTGCACGATGTTGAGCACGGCCTGGATGAGCTGCTCGCGGTCGCCACGGAACTCGGGGATGGAGGTATCGTAGTCACGCAGCACGCGCAGGCCCTGCGGGTGCTCCACGAGCACGAGCGAGCGCACGCGCTCGCAGACCTCGTGGATGTTCACGTCGCCCACGAGGTGAGGATGGCGGTGGGGCGCGAGCAGCCGATCCACGAGGCTTTGCAGGCGATCGGCCTCGTGCACGATCACCTGGGTGTACTCCGTGAGCTCAGGGCTGGCCAGTTCCAGTTCCAGCAACTGCGCCGCGCCGCGAATGCCACCCAGCGGGTTCTTGATCTCGTGGGCCAGGTTGCGAATCAGCTCCTTGTTGGCCTGCGCCTGCTCACGCAGCCGCTCCTCACGGTCCTGGCGTGCATGCTGCTCCAGCGGCCACAGTTCCACCAGCACTTCGCCTGTGGGCTCGACGGTGGAGACATGCACCAGCACAGGCATGGGCTCCTGGCCCTGGCGGCGCAGGCTGGCCTCGTAGCGCAGCGCCGCGAAATCCTGGCCACGCGCGCCAGCCAGCGCAGTGTGCAGCAGCGCCGGATCGGTGAAGAGCGCGGAGAAATCGCCGCCCTCCAGAGTCCGGCGCGACAAGCCCATCATGTTTTCAAGCGCCGCATTGGCGAACAGCACCGCGCCGTCACTGGCGCGCAGCACCGCCACCAGCGTGGACATGAGATCCAGCGGTTGAAAGCGCGCGGAGCCGGTTTCTGCCAAGGCGTTCACGTCGCCTAGTTGGAGGATGCGGGCAGGCGGCTGAGTTCGCGCTTGATGCCAGCGATGTCGCTCTCGGCGCGCGCAACGGCGCTCTTGAGTTCAGCCGTACGCTCCATGTAGCGCTGCGGGTTGCGCAGGTCGAGCGCATTGCGTTCGGGCGCACCGTTGTTGTATTCCTTCACAAGCTCGGCGTGGCGGGCCTCGGCCTTGCGCAACTCGGATTCGAGAATGGCGCGCGCATCAGCGTCCCGGGCGCGCTGGTCATTGCCGTCCACCTTGGGTGCAGTGGCCGGGGACGTTCCGGCCCCGGCCCCCGCTGATGCGCCGCCACCCGAACGGTTGGTAGAAGTGCCGAGCACCGTGACGTTGCCGCCCTCCACGAGCTTGCAGCCGCGCTCCTTGGCCTGTGTGGCGTTGTTGGTGTATTCATTCCCGCAGCGGTAAATGCGGTCCTGCGCCCATGCGGCCGGGGACAGTAGCAATGGAACGACCAGCAGGGGTAAGAGCGTCTTGTTCATTCAGTTTCCTTGCGACTCGGCAAGCCCACGGTGCACTCGCCGAAGATGCTGGCAAGTATCCCGCAATCAACCCCGGGCGCCAATGAATCAAGTCTGACTGCGCCATGGGACTTTGCCAGCCGCCCAAGAAAAAAGGCGGCTTGCGCCGCCTTGTGATCTGGGGCCCGGCAATTGCCGGAGGTATGCCCAGGTAGCGCTGATTACAGCGAGTAGTACATGTCGTACTCGACCGGATGCACGGACATGCGGAAGCGCGTGACTTCGGACATCTTCAGCTCGATGTAGGCATCAAGCATGCTGTCGGTGAACACACCGCCCTTGGTCAGGAAGGCGCGGTCCTTGTCCAAGGCTTCCAGGGCTTGGTCAAGGCTATGGCACACGGTGGGCACCAGCTTGTCCTCTTCGGGCGGCAGGTGGTACAGGTCCTTGGTTGCGGCTTCGCCCGGGTGGATCTTGTTCTCCACGCCATCCAGACCCGCCATCAGCAGGGCCGCAAAGCCCAGGTAGGGGTTCATCAGAGGATCAGGGAAGCGGGCTTCCACGCGACGGCCCTTGGGGTTGGCCACATAGGGGATGCGGATCGATGCCGAGCGGTTCTTGGCCGAGTACGCCAGCTTCACCGGGGCCTCGAAGTGGGGCACCAGGCGCTTGTAGCTGTTCGTGCCAGGGTTGGTGATGGCATTCAGCGCACGGGCGTGCTTGATGATGCCGCCGATGTAGTACAGAGCGTAGTCCGACAGGCCGGCATAGCCGTCGCCGGCGAACAGGTTCTTGCCATCCTTCCAGACGGACTGGTGCACGTGCATGCCCGAGCCGTTGTCGCCATGGTAGGGCTTGGGCATGAAGGTGGCGGTCTTGCCGTAGGTGTTGGCCACGTTGTGGATCACGTACTTCTGCAGCATGGTCCAGTCGGCGCGCTCCACCAGGGTGGAGAACTTGGTGCCGATCTCGTTCTGGCCCGCGCCCGCCACTTCATGGTGGAACACTTCGACCGGAATGCCCAGCGATTCGAGCACCAGGGCCATCTCGGCACGCATGTCCTGCGTGCTGTCGACCGGGGGCACGGGGAAGTAGCCGCCCTTGACGGTGGGACGGTGGCCGCGGTTGCCGCCTTCAAGCTTGGCGCCCGAGTTCCAGGGGGCTTCGTACTCTTCGATTTCGTAGAACGTGTTGTTCGGCTCGGTGCTCCAGCGCACGCCATCGAAGATGAAGAACTCGGGCTCGGGGCCGAAGAAGGCCGTGTCGCCCAGGCCGGAGGCCTTCAGGTAGGCCTCGGCGCGCTTGGCGATGGAGCGCGGATCACGGTCATAGGCCTTGCCGTCGCTGGGCTCGATGACGTCGCAGGTCAGGATCAGCGTGGTTTCCTCGAAGAACGGGTCGATGTTGGCCGAGTTCGGGTCGGGGATCAGTTGCATGTCCGACGCCTCAATGCCCTTCCAGCCAGCGATCGACGAACCGTCGAAGGCGTGGCCCGACGTGAATTTGTCTTCGTCGAAGTGCGACACCGGCACCGTGGTGTGATGCTGTTTGCCGCGGGTATCGGTGAAGCGGAAGTCAACGAACTTGACCTCGTTCTCCTTCACCATCTTCATCACGTCTGCAACGGTCTTGGCCATCAGGGTTCTCCAGGAAAAACGCTTGTTAAAAAATGCACCGAAAGAAAAGCAGTTTGTGTGCCAGGTTGGAGCTTCCCTCCGGCCCACGCACTCGGGCTGCGCATCGCAGGTAGAACATTCCGTTCCCTGCCCGCCGCCACTGCGTCAAAAGCACCAATATGGTGCAATCACTTCATTTCTGAAGGATCTATAGATTTCGCACCAACTCAGGGCCCATGTTCGCACCAAACTCGTGCAGCCCCTGGTGCAGGTCGGCCCAGGCCGCCGGCACAGAGGGCGCGGGCCCTTTCACGCCCAGCTCGATATGGCGGCCATGCACGGGATGGTCCACGCTCGGCAGGCTGAATACCTTGATATCCGGATGTGCCGATTCGATGCGCTGCATCAGCGGCGTGAGTGTAGCCTCTAAGCCACCGTAAACGATGATCGAATGCTCAGTCTGCGGCGTGCGGTTAAACCAGGGCGCGCAATAGCGCTCCAGCGCCCATTCGATCATGGGCCAAGCCATGACGGGGAAACCCGGCACGAAGTGCACGCTACCCCCCCCAGGGCCATCGCACGAAAAACCGGGAATCTTGTTGTAGGGGTTAGGAATGATGCGCGCGCCCACCGGGAACATACCCATATTGAGCCGGTGCACATTGTCCGCGCGGTCGGGCTCGTAGGGCACCCCCTGCTCCTGCGCGACATCCCGCATGCGCTCGCGGATCAAGGCTTCAGCCTCGGGGTGCAATGCCAGTGCAACCCCCAGGGCCGCGGCCGCGCATTGCCGCGTGTGGTCGTCGGGCGTGGCACCAATGCCTCCGCACGAGAACACCACATCACCCGAAGCAAACGCGCGTTTCAGCGTGGCGGTGATGCGCCGGGGGTCGTCCCCCACATAGTCGGCATACGACAGGGCCAAACCCCGATCGGACAGCAGTTCGATGACTTTGGACAGATGCTTGTCGGCGCGTTTGCCCGACAGGATTTCATCGCCCACGATGATGAGACCAAAGTTGGGATGCATGGTGTGACGGCGGGAACAATCAGACAGGGGTACTGCCAGGTGCAGCGTGCGGAGGCTGCGGCAACGCCTCAGGCATGGCTGCAGCCGAAGGGCTGGAGGGTGGTGAAGCAGATTCTTGGCGCAACTGCTGCAATGCCGCCAGGCAGAAATGCGCGAACCACAACGAGGAGAACGCAAACACCAGGGTATAGATCCAGATCGCCACCGGGATGAGCACGACGAAGGCTGCGGCGAATACCGCCCCAGAGGCCCAGACAATACCTGGCGCGGCCCCCAGATAACCGCTGACCACGCCAATGCCAATCAGGCTCCAGCGATGGCGCGCAAAGACCGCACGGCGCTCTTCTTTGTTTGCATGCTCGGCCAGGGCATCGAAGGCCATGACGCGATAGGTCAGCCACCCCCATATGAGCGGAGGGAGCACCAACACCAGCGGAGGGATCAGCCACAGCGGCATGGACACCACCAGGGCCAAGAGCGCCAGCACGGCCGACCCGAGCGACCAGCCAATGCTCAGCAGCAAGGAGCCGCCTTTTTTGCGCTCGAGCGCCGCAAAACGCCGCTGCGCCACCAGGCTGACCAGGGCCGGAGCCATGAGCACGCCCACCACGAGCAGCGAGACGATGACCACGCCCGGTGTAACCGCCACGATGACCAGCAACGGTGCCACCACAGTGGGCACGTCGCTCATGCCCATGCCCTTGAGCCATGCCCACAGGCTGCCGAGCCAGCCCGAGGTTTCCAGAGCCACCCGCACGCTCTGCACGGCGCCCTCCCAGTAGAAATAGCCCAACCCTCCCGCCAGCGCCACCATGATCAGCAGCGGCAGCACGGACAGTGCGATCACGCGCGGATGCACGCAGTACGCTACCGCGCGCCAGAAAGAGTCGAACAGCAGTCCCATGGGCGTGAGCATAGCGTGTTCACGCCAGTTCAGGCCCGCCCCGCCAACCGCAACAGCCCGCGCCACTGCTGGGACCAGAAACCCCGCCCATAGTCGCGCACGCGCCCCTGTGCGTCGGGCTCGACCTGATCGCGCACACCCGTGGGGTCGAAGCGCAGCTCGAAGTTGGCCGTCCCGAACAACATGTCCCACCAGGGCAGTAACACGCCGAAGTTGTGTCCGCCGAGCGTCTGACGCCCCGAGGATTCATGCCCGATACCGATGGCGTGGTGAACCCTGTGAAAGCGTGGGCTGATCCACAGCCGCTCCCCCACTCGCCCAAACCAGAGCCGCAGGTTGGCATGCTGGAAGCTTTCGCTGAGCTGCGTCAAAGCCACAATGGCGATGAACTGCCCCGGCGCCACACCGATCAGCTGGGCCACGACCACAATGATCGAGTCGCGCAGCAAGTCGTCCAGCAGGTGGTTACGGTTATCCGTCCACATCGTCATCTGCCGCTGCGCATGGTGCAGCGAATGCAGTTTCCACCACCATCCGAACTGATGCTGTCCACGGTGGATCCAGTAGTCCACAAAGTCGAACACCACTAGGTACAGCAGCAAGCTGACCCAGGAAATATCCGTCACGCCTGGCCAGAGGTTGTCCAGGTGAAAGGTGCTGACGCCCTGCACTCGCAACGCACCGAAGAAGCTGTCCCACATCGGCCCGAATGCGAAGAACAGCGCAACCCGGAACAGGCCCAGACGGTGGATAAGCGTGTACAAAATATCGGTGCGGATGGCCGCGCGATCGAGCACGGGTTCGACCGGCCGCCAGCGCTGCAGCGGAGCGATAAACGCCAGCATGACGGCGAGCTGCAGCATGCCTGCCAGCAGCCAGCCCGTGGCGGCATAGCCGTCCTCCAGCAGGTTTCCCCAGCCGGACATGAACAACAGGGGCTCTACCACGGCCTCAAACAGGCGCTGCTGTGCGTTGTCGAACAGGCTGCTCAGCCATTCCATGTCGTGTCCTGTTCCTTCAAGGATGTTCGGCCAGCCAGGTCTGGTAGTCCGGGTGCTCGCGCAGGGTGCGGAAGCAAAAACCTCGCTCTTTCAACCCTGCGATCAGCGGTTCCAACACCGCAGGAGCCCAGGGGTCCTTGCGCGACCAGATACCCAGGTGGGCGAGCAGAATGTCGCCACTGCGAATGCGCTCCAAGGCCTGCCGCAGCAGCATCGTATTACTGTAGCGATCGCTGGGCAGTTCGTCGCCCAGAAACCCTGCGGGCGCCCAGCCAACGTGGGCGTAGCCGCAGGCGCGCGCGGCTTGCAGCAGCTGCGGCGAGGTCTTGCCGCCGGGCGCGCGGAACAGCGGCAGTGGCTTCTGTCCCGTCAGTTCCCGCAGGCGCTGGGAGGAGCGGGCTATTTCGGTGCAGTAGTCAGCAGCCTCCATCACGAACTCCTTGCCGCTGCGTGTGCCCGCCGAGGGGCGCACCAGAAAGCGCGGGGACTGCACCGAACCCATGTCCGCCCGCCAATACACATGGTCCCAGGTATGCGATGCGAAGGCATGTCCCTCTGCCGCCCGGGCACGCCACCAAGGCGCCCAATAGTCACCCAGGCTGCCATCGCCCTGTTTGGTGGCCTCCTGGGCCGCAAAGAAGGTCACGCGCACCTGTTGCCGCTGCAACACACCGGCCACCATCGGCGCGATCTCCATGTGGCCAGTATCGAACGTCAGATACAAAGGCTTTTTGCAGTCATTAGTGGCCGCTGTGCTTATCGACAGGGTCGATGCAGCTATCAAAAACGAAGCAATTTGCCAGGGAGCACGCACGGAGGGCACGCCGAGGTACCAGTCAGCGCGGGGCGTGCAGCAGTGTCCAGACCCCGTGGGGTGATTTGCCCACGTTCACTTGGCGCACCACCTTCTTTTCCACCGTATCAATCACGGAGAGCTTGCGCGCCCAACGTGAGCTCACGTAGATCCAGCGCCCGTCCGCCGACACATCCATGCAATCTGGCCCCCCGGGCGCAGGATAGGTTGCTACGACTTCTTGGGTTTGCATGTCGATCTTGCTGATGGTGTTGGCAACGCGGTTGCTCACGAACAGATGGCGACGGTCTCCAGCTGCACGGAATGCATGGGCCCCATCTCCCGTCTTGATGCGCTTGATACTTCGCGGCTCGCGCCCCGAAACATCGAACACCTCCACGCTGTCACTTCCGGTCAGCCCCACGAAAAGCAGCTTGTCGTCAGCGCTGCCATATACGTCTGCGGGCAAGGCGCCCGTGGGGGTGCGCCACTTGATGGTCTGGGTGGCTATATCGATAGCCACTAGCTCATCGCTGTCCTGCATGGACGAATACACCGTGGTGCTACGGCTGTCTACCCACAGATGACTCGGCGTGCGCCCCGTAGGCACGCGCTGTACCAGCACAGGCTCTTTGCCATCCCAGCGGTAGAAATCGACATGGTTCAACCGGTTCGCCGCTGTAATCAACCACTTCATGTCCGGTGTGAACCGCAAGTGGTAGGGATCGACGATGCCGCGCACCGTTCGCTGCACCTGCGCGGTACGAGGGTCCACAAAGGTTAGTGTGTCCCCCAGCGCATTCGCCACGATGAGGGATTTCTCATCGGGCGTGAGGTAAAGGTGGTGAGGCTCCTTACCCGTGGGGATGCGCGTAGTTTCCTGCCAGGTTTCCGGATTGATCACGCTGATATTCGCCTCCAGCGAATTGAGCACAAACACCGGCGGCACGGCAGCGGCTGCCATAGCCGAGGCGCTCCAAGCCCAACCGAGGCAGGCCAATGCTGCCCCAAAACATCCAGACGTGAGAATCTTCACAAATAAGCACCTTCTACAGAGCGTGCAAGTTTAGCTGCGCGGCCCCTACCCTCGATGGCAAAGACGTAACATCCGAAGCCACATCAAGCTTTTGGGCAACACGTCGCAACAGAGTCAACCCCAACCCAGGCGCGCCAGGTCTTCGACAGACAACCAGCGCCACGCCCCCGGTGCCAAATCCGCAGGCAACTCCAACGCGCCGATGCGCCAACGATGCAGCCCCTCTACCCGATTTCCTACGGCCGCCACCATGCGTTTGACCTGGTGGTACTTGCCCTCGGTGAGCGTTAGATCAATGGCGTACTCATCGAGCTTCACGCAATCGGCCGCCTTGACGGCACAGGGATCATCATCAAGCACCACCCCCGCAAGCAGACGCCCAATCTGCTCGGTTGTCACCGCGTGCTTTAGCTGCACACGATAGACCTTGGGCACATGCTTCTTGGGAGAGCTCATGCGGTGAATGAAGTGCCCATCATCACTCAACAACAGCAATCCTGTGGTGTCTTGGTCTAGGCGCCCCACGGCCTGCACCCCCTGTACTGCGCTTTTGCTCGGACGCTGGCGCAAGGGCGCGGGCAGCAGTGTGTAGATACTTGGGTACGTGGACGGCTTTTGGGAGCACTCCGTCCCCGCAGGTTTATGAAGCATCAGGTAAGCCTTGGCCTGATAGGCCCAGTCCACACCTTGCACACGCAGGAGCAAACTCTCGGGCTCGAGATTTTCAGTGGCATCGGTACACAGCCTTGGTGTCTCTGCGTGCCCTTCACGATACACCTCGACCATGCCATGCTGAACCAGGCCCGCGCAGACCCGCCGGGTACCGAAGCCTTGGGAGAAAAGTATGTCTTGTAGCTGCATCTATTGGCCTCAGCCAAAAACAAAACCCCTCAGTCATTACTGACTGAGGGGTGTTGCTGCTGTAAG
>JAYSFC010000020.1:0-37051 GCA_041913505.1 Acidovorax sp. | reverse complement strand
TGTACAACCAGCAGCCGGTGGGCAAGTACAAGCTCAACGTCTGTACCAACCTGCCCTGTCAACTGCGCGACGGCTACAAGGCGCTCCACCACCTCGAGGCCAAGCTCGGCATCAAGATGGGCGAAACCACGCCGGACGGCTTGTTCACACTGCAGCAGTGCGAATGCCTGGGCGCTTGCGCCGACTCGCCGGTCATGCTGGTCAATGACCGCACCATGTGCAGTTTCATGGACAACGAAAAGCTCGATCAGTTGGTCGATGGCCTCAAGGCTGCGGAGGGCCAGGCATGACCACGGCTGCACAGATCCTGTCCCAATTCCAGGCCACGGGTGTACAGACCTGTTTCCACGATCGCCATATCAATCCGCAAATCTATGCGGGTCTCAATGGCACCAACTGGAATATCAAGGACTATGAAGCGCGTGGTGGCTATGCGGCCTTGCGCAAGATTCTCGGTGCCGATGGCGGTGAACCCCTGACGCAAGACCAGGTCATCGCCACCGTCAAGGAGTCGGGCCTGCGTGGCCGCGGCGGCGCCGGTTTTCCCACGGGCCTGAAATGGAGCTTCATGCCCCGCCAGTTCCCGGGTCAGAAGCACCTCGTGTGCAACTCGGATGAGGGTGAACCCGGTACCTGCAAGGACCGCGACATCCTGATGTACAACCCCCATATCGTGATCGAAGGGATGATCATCGCGGCCTATGCGATGGGTATCTCGGTGGGCTACAACTACATCCACGGCGAAATTTTCCAGGCCTATGAGCGCTTCGAGGCAGCCCTGGAGGAGGCGCGTGCAGCCGGTTACCTGGGTGACAAGATCCTGGGCAGCAGCTTCAGCTTCCAACTCCACGCCCACCATGGCTTCGGCGCCTATATCTGCGGTGAAGAGACTGCGCTGCTCGAATCGCTCGAGGGCAAGAAGGGGCAGCCGCGCTTCAAGCCGCCGTTCCCGGCCAGCTTCGGCCTGTACGGCAAGCCGACCACGATCAACAACACCGAGACCTTCGCGGCCGTGCCCTGGATCATCCGCAATGGCGGCCAGGCTTACCTCGAATGCGGCAAGCCGAACAATGGCGGCACCAAGATCTTCTCGGTTTCGGGCGACGTGGAAAAGCCCGGCAACTACGAGATTCCGCTGGGTACGCCGTTTTCCAAGCTCCTGGAATTGGCCGGTGGTGTGCGCAAGGGCCGCCAGCTGAAGGCGGTGATTCCAGGGGGATCGTCTTCCCCTGTGTTGCCTGCTTCCATCATCATGGAATGCACGATGGACTACGACTCCATCGCCAAGGCCGGCTCCATGCTGGGTTCGGGCGCCGTGATCGTGATGGACGATTCGCGCGACATGGTCGAGAGCCTGTTGCGCCTGTCGTACTTCTACCAGCACGAGTCCTGTGGCCAATGCACGCCCTGCCGAGAGGGGACGGGCTGGCTCTGGCGCATGGTCAACCGTATCCAACACGGCGAAGGTCGTCCGCAGGACATCGACAAGCTCGACGACGTGTCGTTGAACATCATGGGGCGCACCATCTGCGCCCTGGGTGATGCCGCTGCGATGCCCGTGCGCGCCATGATCAAGCACTTCCGGCCTGAATTCGAGGCCAAGATCCAAGCGGCCCGTAAGGCCTCTGCCTGATCGAGAGAAGACATATGGTTGAAATTGAACTCGACGGACAGAAGGTGGAAGTGGCCGAAGGCTGCATGGTGATGCATGCTGCCGAAAAGGCCGGTACCTATATTCCGCACTTCTGCTATCACAAGAAGCTCTCCATCGCCGCCAACTGCCGCATGTGTCTGGTGGACGTGGAGAAGGCGCCCAAGCCCATGCCGGCCTGTGCTACGCCCGTGACGCAGGGCATGGTCGTGCGCACCAAGAGCGACAAGGCCATCAAGGCTCAGAAGTCGGTCATGGAGTTCCTGCTCATCAACCACCCGCTGGACTGCCCGATCTGCGACCAGGGCGGCGAGTGCCAGCTACAGGACCTGGCCGTCGGCTATGGCGCCAGTGCCTCGCGCTACGAGGAAGAAAAGCGCGTGGTGTTCCACAAGGAGGTGGGCCCGCTGATCTCCATGGAGGAGATGACGCGTTGCATCCACTGCACCCGCTGCGTGCGCTTCGGCCAGGAAGTGGCCGGCGTGATGGAGCTGGGCATGGTCAACCGCGGCGAGCACTCCGAGATCACGACGGTGGCCGGCGATACGATCGACTCCGAGCTCTCGGGCAACATGATCGATATCTGCCCCGTGGGTGCGCTCACCAGCAAGCCGTTCCGCTACAGCGCACGCACCTGGGAGTTGTCCCGTCGCAAGAGCGTGAGCCCGCACGATTCCACGGGCGCCAACCTGATCGTCCAGGTTAAGAACCACAAGGTCATGCGCGTTGTGCCTTTCGAGAACGAAGAGGTCAACGAGTGCTGGATTGCTGACCGCGACCGCTTCTCCTATGAAGCACTCAATGGCGAGGACCGCCTCACCAAGCCTATGCTTAAGCAGGGCGGTGCCTGGAAAGAAGTCGATTGGCAGACGGCGCTGGAATATGTGGCCAATGGTCTCCAGAACATCCGCAACGAGCATGGCGCAGAAGCCATTGGCGCGCTCGTGAGCCCGCACAGCACGCTCGAAGAGCTGTTCCTGGCGGGCAGCCTGGTGCGGGGTCTGGGCAGCGACAATATCGACCACCGTCTGCGTCATGCCGAGTTCATGGCACCCGAAGGCGTGCGCTGGCTGGGTACGTCGATCGCCTCGCTGTCGACCCTGCAGTCGGTGCTGGTCGTGGGCTCCAATCTGCGCAAGGACCATCCGCTGTTTGCTCAGCGCATCCGCCAGGCGGCGCGCAAGGGCTGCGCCGTGCATGCCATCAACGAGCGGGCCTACGATTGGGCGCTGCCTGCGACGCATTCCATCGTGGCTGCGTCCGACTGGACCAAGGCATTGGCCGATGTGGCCGCTGCCGTGGCCCAGGAGAAGGGCGTGTCCGTGCCCGCTGCTCAGGGGGCTGTCAATGACGCGGCGCTGGCCATTGCACGTGCACTGCTGTCCGGCGAGCGCAAGTCCATCCTGTTGGGCAATGCTGCCGCACACCATGCCCAGGCTTCGAGCCTGCTGGCGCTGGCGCAATGGATCGCTGTCCAGACGGGCGCCTCGTTCGGTTACCTGACCGAAGCCGCCAACACGGTGGGCGCGCAGTTCGTGGGTGCCCAGCCGCGCCAAGGTGGCCTGCATGCAGGGCAGATGCTGGCAGGTGGCCTGAAGGCCGCGCTGCTGCTGAACACCGAGCCGGAGTTCGACTCTGCCGCTGGTGCAAAGGCGGCTGCAGCGCTCAGCCAGGCTGAGATGGTGGTCACGCTGAGCCCCTTCAAGACCAATCTGGAATTCAGCGACGTGCTGTTGCCCATTGCTCCGTTCACAGAAACCTCAGGTAGCTTTATCAATGCCGAAGGCCGCGTGCAGGGTTTCCACGCCGTGGTCAAGCCGCTGGGTGAAACCCGGCCCGCCTGGAAGGTGCTGCGTGTGCTGGGCAACCTGCTCGGCGTGCAGGGCATGGATTTTGAAACGTCGCAGGAAGTGCTCGCCAAGGCAACTGGCGCGGACGCGGGGGCTCTGCCCCATCTGCCTGCCGAATGCCTTAGCAACGCCACGGGCGCGGCCATCACGGTGGCCCACGGCCCTGCAGCAGAGCCGGCCGTGGCCAGCATCTACCAACTTGACGGCCTGGTGCGCCGCGCGCCTGCGCTGCAACTGACCGCCGACGCACGCATGGCACGTGAAGGGGCCGCCGCATGATCGACGCGCTGTACAACGGAGGCCTGAACCTCATTGCCCAGCCCTGGTGGATGGGCATCGTTTGGCCTGTTCTCTGGATTCTGATCAAGATCGTCTGCATTCTCGCCCCGCTGATGGGGGCCGTTGCCTACCTGACGCTGTGGGAGCGCAAGCTGCTGGGTTTCATGCAAGTGCGCATGGGTCCTAACCGCGTGGGCCCCTTCGGCTTGCTGCAGCCGATCGCCGACGCACTCAAGCTCCTCACCAAGGAAATCATTCAGCCCACGGCCGCCAGCAAGGGGTTGTTCGTGCTGGGGCCGGTCATGGCGATCATGCCGGCACTGGCCGCTTGGGTGGCCATTCCCTTCGGTCCGGATGTGGCGCTGGCCAATGTCAATGCCGGCCTGCTGCTGGTGATGGCCATCACCTCCATCGAGGTGTACGGGGTAATCATTGCGGGCTGGGCCTCGAACTCCAAGTACGCCTTCCTGGGCGCGCTGCGCGCTTCGGCTCAGATGGTGAGCTACGAAATCGCGATGGGCTTCTGCTTCCTCGTGGTCATCATGGTGTCGGGCAGCATGAACCTGACGGAAATCGTCACCAGCCAGGGACGAGGCGCCATGGCTGGCATGGGGGTGTCGTTCCTATCGTGGAACTGGCTGCCGCTGCTGCCGATCTTTCTGGTCTACCTGATCTCTGGCGTGGCCGAAACCAACCGCCATCCATTCGACGTGGTGGAAGGCGAGGCTGAGATTGTGGCCGGCCACATGGTCGAGTACTCGGGCATGGGCTTCGCGATCTTCTTCCTGGCCGAATACGCCAGCATGTGGCTGGTGTCTATCCTGGCCGTGCTGATGTTCCTGGGTGGCTGGCTGCCGCCGGTCGAGGCCCTGGCTTTCATTCCGGGCTGGATCTGGCTCGCGATCAAGACCTTCCTGGTCGTGTCGTGCTTCATTTGGATCCGTGCCACGTTCCCGCGCTTCCGCTATGACCAGATCATGCGCCTGGGCTGGAAGATCTTCATCCCGGTCACGCTGGTGTGGCTGCTCATCGTGGGTGCCTGGTTGCACTCGCCTTGGAACATCTGGAAATAAGCGGGGAACCGAATGGCTGCTGTTGCTGCACCATCCTTTTCGATCAAGGATTTTTTCAAGAGCTTCATGCTGTGGGAGCTCGCCAAGGGCATGGCCCTGACGGGTCGCTATGCTTTCGCGCGCAAGGTCACCGTGCAGTTCCCCGAGGAAAAGACGCCGCTGTCCCCGCGTTTCCGTGGCCTGCATGCGTTGCGCCGCTATGAGAACGGCGAAGAGCGCTGCATCGCTTGCAAGCTTTGCGAGGCCGTGTGCCCGGCCATGGCCATCACCATCGAGTCGGATGTGCGCGATGACGGTTCGCGCCGTACCACGCGCTACGACATCGACCTGACCAAGTGCATCTTCTGCGGCTTCTGCGAAGAAAGCTGCCCGGTCGATTCGATCGTCGAGACGCACATCTTCGAATACCACGGCGAAAAGCGTGGCGATTTGTACTTCACCAAGGACATGCTCCTGGCCGTGGGGGACCGCTACGAAGCCGAGATCGCCGCAGCCAAGGCTGCTGACGCCAAGTACCGCTGAGGCGGCTCCTGAACCCACACGAAGTATCGATTCATGGACGCCAAAACTGGTTTCTTCTATCTGTTCTCGGTTGTGCTGCTTTTCGCAGCCTTCCGGGTCATCACCGCACGTAACCCTGTGCATGCGGTGCTCTTCCTGATTCTGGCCTTCTCCCAGGCTGCGGCCGTGTGGCTGTTGCTCAAGGCGGAATTCCTCGCCATTACGCTGGTGCTCGTCTATCTGGGCGCGGTGATGGTGCTGTTCCTGTTCGTGGTGATGATGCTGGACATCCGCATCGATGCGCTGCGGCAGGGGTTCTGGAAGCACTTTCCGCTGGCTGCCTTCGTGGGTGCCGTCGTGGCGTTTGAGATGGCGCTTGTGCTCATGGGGGGCTTCCGTGGCATGGAAGAGCCCAAGGCGGTTGCTGCCTTGGTGGACGCTGCCGGCAAGGTGGCGCCTTATTCCAACACCAAGGTCCTGGGCAAGCTGCTCTATACGGAATACCTGTACCCCATCGAGATCGCTGCCGTGATCCTGCTGGTGGCCATGGTGACCGCCATCGCCCTTACGCTGCGCAAGCGCAAGGACAGCAAGGCCATCAATCCGGCCGAGCAGATCCGTGTGCGTGCCCAGGAGCGCGTGGAGATGGTCAAGCTGGCCGTAACCCGCAAGGCCGAACCTGAGGTGGCGGTTTCGGCAGTCGCAGAGGAGAAAAAGGCATGACGCTGACCCTGGGCCATTTTCTGACGCTGGGCGCGATGCTGTTCGCGCTGGCCGTCATCGGTATTTTCCTGAACCGCAAGAACCTGATCGTGCTGCTCATGGCCATCGAACTGATGCTTCTGGCCGTGAACATGAACTTTGTCGCGTTCTCGCACTACCTGGGTGATATGCACGGGCAGGTCTTCGTGTTCTTCATCCTGACGGTGGCTGCGGCCGAATCGGCCATCGGCTTGGCCATCCTGGTGCTGCTGTTCCGCAACAAGTCCAGCATCAACGCGGAAGATCTCAACACCCTCAAGGGTTGAGTCCCGGTCACTGCAAGGTTCTGAAGAAATGAGTCAAACCCTTTCTGCTTCGACACTGCTGGCGGTGCCCCTGGCCCCGCTGGGGGGCTCCCTGCTGGCCGGTATTTTTGGTACGGCCTTTGGCGGCAACTGGATCGGCCGCCGACTGTCCCATACCCTGACCATCCTGGGTGTGTTTGTCGCGTTCGTGTTGTCGGCGCTCACGCTCCAGAGTGTTGCGCTCGATGGCGCGCGTTTCAACGAAACGATCTATACCTGGATGGTCGTGGGCGGCCTCAAGATGGAAGTGGGCTTCCTGGTGGACAGTCTCACAGCCATGATGATGGTGGTGGTGACCTTTGTGTCGCTTATGGTGCATATCTACACCATCGGCTACATGGAGGAGGATGACGGCTACAACCGCTTCTTCGCCTACATCTCACTGTTCACGTTCTCGATGCTCATGCTGGTCATGAGCAACAACCTGCTGCAGTTGTTCTTCGGCTGGGAGGCCGTAGGCTTGGTGTCGTACCTGCTGATCGGCTTCTGGTTCAACAAGCCGACGGCCATCTTCGCCAATATGAAGGCCTTCCTGGTCAACCGCGTGGGCGACTTCGGCTTTATCCTGGGTATCGGCCTGATCGCGGCCTATACGGGCACGATGAACTACGGCGAGATTTTCGCCAAGTCGTCCGAACTCGGCAGCCTGGGCTTCCCGGGCACCGACTGGATGCTCATCACCGTGATCTGCATCTGCCTGTTCATCGGTGCCATGGGCAAGTCGGCTCAGTTCCCACTGCATGTGTGGCTGCCCGATTCGATGGAAGGCCCGACCCCGATCTCTGCACTGATCCACGCTGCCACCATGGTGACAGCTGGCATTTTCATGGTGTCGCGCATGTCGCCGCTGTTCGAGTTGTCCGATACGGCGCTGAACTTCATCCTCATCATTGGTGCTATCACGGCCCTGTTCATGGGCTTCCTGGGCATCATCCAGAACGACATCAAGCGCGTGGTGGCTTATTCCACGCTGTCGCAGCTCGGCTACATGACGGTGGCGCTGGGGGCCTCGGCCTATTCGGTCGCCGTGTTCCACCTGATGACGCACGCCTTCTTCAAGGCGCTGCTGTTCCTCGGTGCCGGCTCGGTCATCATGGGCATGCACCACAACCAGGACATCCGCTGGATGGGCGGTGTGCGCAAGTACATGCCCATCACCTGGATCACCTCGCTGCTGGGTTCGCTGGCGCTGATCGGTACTCCGCTGTTCTCGGGCTTTTACTCTAAGGACAGCATCATCGAGGCCGTTCACGAGAGCCATCTGCCGGCGGCGGGCTTCGCCCACTTCGCGGTGCTCGCTGGTGTGTTCATCACGGCGTTCTATTCGTTCCGTATGTACTTCCTGGTGTTCCACGGCAAGGAGCGCTATGACCAGAACCCGGATGCGCACCACCATGCCAGCGACGAGGAGCCCGACCCGCACCATCACCACGACGACCACTCGACGCCGCATGAGTCTCCCTGGGTAGTGACTGTGCCCCTGGTGCTGCTGGCCATCCCCTCGGTGGTCGTGGGCTTCATGTTCATCCAGCCCATGCTGTTCGGCGACTTCTTCAAGGACGTGATCTTCGTCGACGCCGCCAAACACCCAGGCATGGCCGAACTGGCGGAGGCCTTCCACGGCCCCGTGGCCATGGCGCTGCATGGTCTGCAGGCCGCGCCGTTCTGGCTGGCACTGGCGGGCGTGGTGGCGGCCTACTACATGTACATGGTCAACCCGGCGCTGCCCGCAGCGATCAAGCGTGCCGTGCAGCCCATCTACACGCTACTTGAAAACAAGTACTACCTCGACTGGATCAACGAGAACATCATCGCGCGCGGCGCGCGCGCCCTGGGTGTCGGCCTCTGGAAGGGCGGCGACCAGGCTGTGATCGATGGTGCGGTGGTCAACGGTTCGTGGAAGCTCGTCGGATGGTTCGCTGGCATCGTGCGCTGGGTGCAGACGGGCTATCTCTACCATTACGCGCTGGTCATGATCTTGGGCGTTTTTGGGCTCATGACGTACTTCGTGTGGCTCAACAAGTAGGAGAACTATAAAAATGGGTTTGTTGAGTCTTGCCATTTGGACGCCGATCGCGTTCGGCGCTCTGCTGCTGGCCCTGGGGCGTGACGAGCAGGTCCGGGCAGTGCGCTGGTTGGCCCTGATCGGTGCCATCGCCGGTTTCCTGGTCACTATTCCGCTCTACGAGGGTTTCAAGCTCGGTACTGCGGCGATGCAGTTCGTCGAGAAGGCGCCCTGGATCGAGCGTTTCAACGTCCACTACCACCTGGGTGTGGACGGCATCTCGTTCTGGTTCGTGCCGCTGACGGCCTTCATTACGGTGATCGTCGTGATCGCCTCGTGGGAGTCGATCACCGAACGCGTGAACCAGTACATGGGCGCATTCCTGATCTTGTCGGGCCTGATGATCGGCGTGTTCTGCGCGCTCGACGGCCTGCTGTTCTACGTGTTCTTCGAAGCCACGCTGATCCCGATGTACCTGATCATCGGCATCTGGGGTGGCCCCAACAAGATCTACGCGGCGTTCAAGTTCTTTCTCTATACGCTGCTGGGTTCGTTGCTGACGCTGATCGCGATCATCTACCTGTACAACCAGTCGAATGGCAGTTTCGACATCCTGACCTGGCACCAGCTACCGCTCTCGCGTACCGCGCAGACGCTGTTGTTCTTCGCCTTCTTTGCTGCTTTCGCGGTGAAGGTGCCGATGTGGCCAGTCCATACCTGGCTGCCCGATGTGCACGTCGAGGCGCCTACGGGTGGTTCCGCCGTGCTTGCCGCCATCATGTTGAAGTTGGGCGCCTACGGTTTTCTGCGTTTTTCCATACCCATCGCCCCCGATGCGGCGCATGAGTGGGCTTGGCTCATCATTGGGCTGTCGCTGATCGCCGTGATCTACGTGGGCCTCGTGGCCATGGTGCAGAAGGACATGAAGAAACTCGTGGCCTACTCGTCCGTGGCGCACATGGGCTTCGTGACGTTGGGTTTCTTCATTTTCAACGACCTTGGCGTGTCGGGTGGCCTGGTGCAGATGATCGCGCACGGCTTTGTTTCGGGCGCCATGTTCTTGTGCATCGGCGTACTGTACGACCGCGTGCATTCCCGCGAGATTGCAGCCTATGGTGGTGTGGTCAATACCATGCCCAAGTTCGCGGCCTTCGCGTTGCTGTTCGCCATGGCCAACTGCGGCCTCCCGGCCACCGCGGGCTTCGTGGGCGAGTGGATGGTCATCATCGCAGCCGTCAAGTTCAACTTCTGGACTGGCCTGGGTGCCGCCTTGGCGCTGATCCTGGGCGCGAGCTACACCCTCTGGATGTACAAGCGGGTCTACCTGGGCGCGGTGGCCAATGACCATGTGCGCGAACTGACAGACATCAACGCGCGCGAATTCCTGGTCCTGGCGCTGCTGGCCATCGCTGTGCTGTACATGGGCATCTACCCCAAGCCTTTCACTGACGTGATGGACACCTCCGTGGCCGAGCTGCTCAAGCACGTAGCCCTGTCCAAGCTCAACTGACCAGACTGAACTGAGAGATTCGAGATGATTGACAACATCAGCTGGCTGGCGGTCTACCCCGAGATCGTGCTTCTGGTCATGGGCTGCGTGATCGCCCTGGTCGACCTCGGTGTGACCAGCGCGCGCCGCACGGGCACCTATGTGCTGACCCTGCTCACGCTGGCCGTGGTGGCCGCGCTGCAGGCGCTGTATGCAAGCAGTGGCAACACCTTCTATGGCTGGGGCAACATGGTCGTCTCCGATGCCATGGGCAACTGGCTCAAGTGCTTCGCCACCGTCGCCATGATGGTTACGCTGGTCTATGGCCGTCCCTACGCTGGCGACCGCGACATGCTGCGTGGTGGCGAACTGTTCACGCTGTCGATCTTCGCGCTGCTCGGCATGTTCGTGATGATCTCGGGCAACAACTTCCTCGTGATCTACCTGGGCCTGGAACTGCTCACGCTCTCGAGCTATGCGCTCGTCGCCCTGCGCCGCGACCATGCCACTTCCACCGAAGCCGCCATGAAGTACTTCGTGCTCGGCGCCATGGCCAGCGGCTTCCTGCTGTATGGCATGTCGATGATGTACGGCGCCACGGGCTCGCTCGACATCGGCCAAGTGTTCAAGGCCATCAATGCCGGCCAGATCCGCCACCAGGTGCTCGTGTTCGGCCTTGTGTTCATCGTTGCCGGCCTTGCGTTCAAGCTCGGTGTGGTGCCATTCCACATGTGGGTGCCCGATGTGTACCAGGGTGCCCCCACGGCTGTCACGCTGATCATCGGCGGCGCGCCCAAACTTGCGGCTTTCGCCATTGCCATACGCCTGCTCGTGGATGGCCTGTTGCCGCTGGCGATCGATTGGCAGCAGATGCTGGCCGTGCTCGCCATCGGCTCGCTGCTCATCGGCAACATCGCCGGCGTGATGCAGACCAACCTCAAGCGCATGCTGGCTTACTCGACCATTTCGCAAATGGGCTTCGTGCTGCTGGGCTTGATGTCGGGCGTGGTCAATGGCAACGTAGACGCCACGGCTGTGGAGAATGCCTACAGCTCGTCGATGTTCTATGTGGTGACCTATGTGCTGACCACGCTGGCCGCGTTCGGCGTGATCCTGCTGTTGGCGCGCGAGGGCTTCGAGAGCGAGGAGATCTCCGACCTCGCAGGCCTGAACCAGCGCAGCCCGCTCTACGCCGGCGTGATGGCCGTGTGCCTGTTCTCGATGGCCGGTATTCCGCCGCTGGTGGGCTTCTACGCCAAGCTGTCGGTGCTGCAGGCGCTCGTGGCCTCGGGCCAGGGGCTGCATATCGCGCTGGCCGTGTTTGCCGTGATCATGTCGCTGATCGGCGCGTTCTACTACCTGCGCGTCGTGAAGGTCATGTACTTCGATGCGCCGCTCACGGCCACCAGTGTGTCGGCTCCGCTCGACGTCCGCGTGGTGCTCACCATCAACGGTGCGCTGGTGCTGGTGTTGGGTCTGCTGCCCGGCGGCCTGATGACGCTGTGCGCCGACGCGATCGTGCGAGCGCTCGCATCCTGACGCGCCCTGCATGTCCCAGACGGCTTCCATCTGGCTTGTGATCCTGGCTGCCCTGGTGGCGGCCAATCTGCCTTTCGTCAACCAGCGTTGGCTGGTGGTGGGGCCCCTGGCGCGGCCACGCAAACCGCTGGCAGCCCGCCTGGGGGAGATGGTGGTGTTCTATCTCCTCGTCGGCGGCCTCGCTCTGCTGTTGGAGCGCCGTGCCGGCCAGATCGCTCCCCAAGGCTGGGAGTTCTATGCGGTGACTGCCACGCTGTTCGCCACCCTGGCGTTCCCGGGCTTCGTGTACCGGTACCTGGTGCATCGCCACCGTTGAGCCGCTCGTTCGCGCAGCGTGAGGGAGCAACGCCGTGAAGGTGCTGGATCTGCACTGTGCCGAGGGCCACGCCTTCGAGGGTTGGTTTGTGAGCGAAGATGATTTCCAGAGCCAGTTGCAACGGGCCCTGCTGCAATGTCCTTTGTGCGGTAGCGCCGAGGTGCGCAAGGGCCTGAGTGCGCCGCGCCTGAATCTGAGGGCCAAGGCTCCGGCTTCTCCCTCCGCCGGCATTCCATCGCCTGTGCAGCAGGCCGCTCAAGCCGCCTGGCTGCGGCTCGCGCGCAAGGTCATGGCCGAGACCGAGGACGTGGGCACACGCTTTGCCCAGGAGGCCCGTCGCATGCATTACGGCGAAACCGAGGAGCGCGCGATTCGGGGCCAGTCCAGCATCCAGGAAACGATGCAACTGCTGGATGAGGGCATTGCCGTGCTTCCCTTGCCGTTGCCCGAGGCCGCGAAGGAAACCCTGCAGTAAGGGCGCATGTGCTCAGGCCGTGAACTGCAGCGCAGCCAACCGAGCGTAGGTGCCTTGCAGCGCGAGTAGTTCGCTGTGCGTTCCCTGCTCCACGATGCGCCCTTGCTCCATCACCACGATGCGGTCGGCATTCTGCACCGTCGCGAGCCGGTGCGCGATGACCAGGGTGGTGCGTCGGCCTGTGTGGCGTTGCATGGCCGAGTCCAGTGCAGCCTGCACCACGCGCTCGCTCTGTGCGTCCAATGCGCTCGTTGCTTCGTCGAGCAGCAGCAGCGGCGGGTCCTTGAGCATGGCCCGCGCGATGGCGATGCGCTGGCGCTGCCCGCCCGACAGGCGCACGCCGCGCTCGCCCAGGAAGGTGTCGTAGCCCTCGGGCAAGGCCGTGATGAAATCGTGCGCGAAGGCTTGTCGCGCGGCCTCGCGCACTGCCTCGTCGCTGGCGTCGGGGCGGCCATAGCGGATGTTCTCGAGCGCCGAGGCCGAAAAGACCACGGCGTCCTGCGGAACGATGCCGATGTGCTGCCGCAGGTCCGCGAGCGCCAGTGCGCGGATGTCTACGCCGTTGAGCGCAATCCGGCCCGCGCCGTTCCCCACGTCATAAAAACGCTGCAGCAGCTGGAACACCGTGCTCTTGCCCGCGCCGCTGGCGCCCACCAGGGCCACGGTCTCGCCAGGGCGCAGGTGCAGCGTGAAGTCGCGCAGGGCCGCATGGGCCGGGCGCGAGGGGTAGTGGAATTGCACGTCCTCCATCGCGACGGACAGCCCCTGGCCCGTGGTGGGCAGGGGCTGGGGCGTGGCAGGGTCGGCCACGACGGAGTGGCGCGATAGCAGCTCCATGAGCCGCTCGGTGGCCCCCGCGGCCCGCAGCAGGTCGCCATACACCTCGCCGAGCACGGCCACGGCACCCGCCAGCAGCATCACGTAGACCACGGTCTGCCCCAGGTGCCCCGCGCTCATCTGGCCCGCCTGTACGGCCTGGGTGCCCCGGTACAGCCCCCACAGCAGCAGCGCCGCGTTGCCGATGATGATGAACGCCACGAGCACTGCGCGCGTGCTGGTGCGCCGCACGGCGGCCTGGAAGGCACGCTCGGTGGCCGCGCGAAAGCGCCCCGCCTCGCGCGCCTCGGCCGTATAGCTCTGCACCACGGTGACGGCATTGAGTACCTCGCCCGCCATGGCGCTGCTGTCGGCGACGCGGTCCTGGCTGTCGCGCGAGAGTCGGCGTACGCGCCGGCCGATCCACATGCTGGGCAGCACCACGACCACCAGCACGAGCAGAACGACGGACATCACGTAGGGGTTGGTCCATACGAGCATGGCCAGCGCCCCCACGCCCATGAAGGCGTTGCGCAGCCCCATGGACAGCGAGGAACCAACCACGGTCTGCACCAGCGTGGTGTCCGTGGTCAGGCGTGAGAGCACCTCACCCGTCTGCGTGGTTTCGAAGAACTCGGGGCTTTGCTCCAGCACATGCGCATACACGGCCGTGCGCAGATCAGCCGTCACGCGTTCCCCCAGCCAGCTCACCATGTAGTAGCGTGCGGCGGAGAACAGGCCCAGCGCCACGGCCGCGGCGAACAGCAACCCGAAATGCTGGCGCAGCGCCAGCGCCTGGGCGCCTGGCTCCGGCTGCACGAGGCCCGCATCAATGAGCTGGCGCAGGGCCAGCGGAAAAGCCAGCGTGGCCAGCGCGGCCAGCACGAGAAACACCAGGGCCCAGGCGATGCGCGCGCGGTAGGGGCGCACGAAGGGCAGCAGGCCGCTCAGGGAGCGGGGGGCGGGACGAGGGTTGGTCATGGACTCTGGTGTGCTATTTGAAAGATAGCTGATAACGCTGGTTTATCAAGCACTGCGACGGATTCTGACGGGCGTTCGAGTACAAGGTGCCGCGCTGGCATGAAGGTGTCTTGTTAGGCATTTATACATAGGCATTTCTCCCAGTACCTGCTGAGGGGGGGGGCGGACTACGATGCGATGCAACAAAAACGCGGTGCAGCCCCGTCCCGGGGCCGTACCTTGCAGCATTCATGGAGCGGCCAAGGCGCAATGAGCGACGTCATTCTCGAAACCAACAGCCTGACCAAAGAGTTCAAGGGCTTCACCGCGGTCAGCAATGTGAACCTGGCCGTGCGCCGTGGTTCCATCCATGCGCTGATCGGGCCCAATGGCGCGGGCAAGACCACATGCTTCAACCTGCTGACCAAGTTCCTGGAGCCGACTTCCGGAATGATCCGCTTCAACGGGCACGACATCACGCGTGAGCAGCCTGCGCAGATCGCGCGCCGCGGTGTGATCCGCTCGTTCCAGATCTCGGCCGTGTTCCCGCACCTCACGCTGCTCGAGAACGTGCGCCTGGGCCTGCAGCGCAAGCTGGGCACCTCGTTCCACTTCTGGCGCAGCGAGAAGTCGCTCAACCAACTCAATCAGCGTGCCATGGAGCTGCTGACCGAAGTGGGCCTGGAAGACCTGGCCGACGAGACCACCGTGAACCTGCCCTATGGCCGCAAGCGTGCGCTCGAGATCGCGACCACGCTCGCGATGGAGCCCGAGCTCATGCTGCTCGACGAGCCCACGCAGGGCATGGGCCACGAGGATGTGGACCGCGTGACGCAGCTCATCAAGAAGGTGTCGGCGGGCCGCACCATCTTGATGGTGGAGCACAACATGAAGGTGATCTCCACGATCGCGGATCGCATCACGGTGCTGCAGCGCGGCGCCGTGCTGGCCGAGGGCCCCTACGAGGAAGTCTCTAAGAACCGACAAGTCATGGAAGCGTACATGGGCACGACCGAAGGCCAACTGCAGGGGGCGCATTGATGACCACCCCCGCACTCGAAATCAAGGGACTGCAAGCCTGGTACGGTGAATCGCATGTGCTGCATGGCGTGGACATGATCGTGCAGCCCGGCGAAGTGGTCACGCTGCTGGGCCGCAACGGCGCGGGCCGCACCTCCACCATGCGCGCCATCATGGGCCTGACAGGCGCGCGCAAGGGTTCGGTCAAGATCAACGGCGTGGAGACCATCCACCTGCCCACGCACCGCATCGCCCACCTGGGCGTGGGCTACTGCCCTGAGGAGCGCGGCATCTTCTCGAGCCTGTCGTGCGAGGAAAACCTCTTGTTGCCGCCCGTGCTCAAGACGGGCCATGCGGGCATGTCGGTCGAAGAGATCTACGCCATGTTCCCCAACTTGGCCGAGCGCAAGAACAGCCAGGGCACGCGCCTGTCGGGTGGTGAGCAGCAGATGCTGGCCGTGGCCCGCATCCTGCGCACGGGCGCCAAGCTGCTGCTGCTCGACGAAATCTCCGAGGGCCTCGCGCCCGTCATCGTGCAGGCGCTGGCCCGCATGATCACCACGCTGCGCCAACAGGGTTACACGGTGGTGATGGTGGAGCAGAACTTCCGCTTTGCGGCGCCGCTGGCCGACCGCTTCTATGTGATGGAGCACGGCTGCATCGTCGAAAAATTCAGCGCTTCCGAGCTCGAGGCCAAGATGCCCGTGCTCAACGAGCTGCTCGGCGTCTAGGCCGTCCACCGGCGGCATATCCATCCCTTTTCACCCCACGAAGGAGATCCCCATGAAGAACAAACTCAAGGCGCTGGTGCTGATGCTGGGCGCGGCCGGCTTGGCCGCATCGGCCGCCCACGCGCAGGACAAGGTGAAGATCGGCTTCATCACCGACATGTCGAGCCTGTATGCCGACGTGGAGGGCAAGAATGGCGCGCTTGCCATCCAGATGGCCATCGACGACTTCGGTGGCAAGGTGCTGGGCAAGCCCGTGGAGCTGATCTCCGCTGACCACCAGAACAAGGCCGATATCGCCGCCAGCAAGGCGCGCGAGTGGATTGATACCCAGGGCCTGACCATGCTGTTCGGCGGCACCAACTCTGGCGCGGGCCTGGCTATGGCCAAGGTCGCGCAGGAAAAGAAGCGCGTGTACATCGTGAACGGCGCGGGTTCCTCGGCACTGACCAACGAGCAGTGCAGCCCCTACACCGTGCACTACGCTTACGACACCGTGGCCCTGGCCAAGGGCACGGGTGGTGCCGTGGTGGCCCAGGGTGGCAAGGACTGGTTCTTCCTGACGGCCGACTATGCCTTCGGCGCGGCCCTCGAAGGCGACACTGCCAAGGTGGTCAAGGAAAAGGGTGGCCATGTGCTCGGTAGCGTGAAGCATCCGCTGAACGCATCGGACTTCTCGTCGTTCCTGCTGCAGGCACAGAACTCCAAGGCGCAGATCCTGGGCCTGGCGAATGCGGGTGGCGACACCATCAACGCGATCAAGGCGGCCAAGGAATTTGGTATCAACAAGACCATGAAGATGGCTGGCCTGCTGGTGTTCGTGACCGACATCCACAGCCTGGGCCTGCGCAACACCGAAGGCCTGCTGCTGACCACGAGCTGGGACTGGAACCTGAACGACAAGACGCGTGAGTTCGGTCGCAAGTTCTTCTCCAAGACCAAGCGCATGCCCACCGACATCCAGGCCGCCGATTACTCGGCCACCATGAACTACCTCAAGGCCGTGCAGGCCGCCGGCACCACAGATGCCGACAAGGTCATGGAAAAGCTCAAGTCCACGCCGATCGACGACTTCTACGCCAAGGGCGTCATCCGCCCGGACGGCCGTTTCGCGCACGATATGTACCTCATGCAGGTCAAGTCGCAGGCCGAATCGAAGGAGCCTTGGGACTACTACAAGGTTCTCGCCAAGCTGCCCGCCGACCAGGTGTGGACCACCAAGGCCGAGAGCAAGTGCACGCTCTGGAAGTGATCCGAGGCGCCTGAGCGGCGCCTTGTGATCGCCTGTTCCCGCAAACCATTTAAGGAGACAAACGCATGCAGAAACAACAACGCAATATCCTGGCCCTGATGCTCGCCGCGGCGGGCTTGGCTACTGGCGCCGCCCACGCGCAGGACAAGGTGAAGATCGGCTTCATCACCGACATGTCGAGCCTGTACGCCGACGTGGAAGGCAAGAACGGCGCCGTGGCGATCCAGATGGCCATCGACGACTTTGGCGGCAAGGTGCTCGGCATGCCCATCGAGCTGATGAGCGCCGACCACCAGAACAAGGCCGACATCGCCGCCAGCAAGGCCCGCGAATGGATCGACACCCAGGGCCTGACCATGGTCTTTGGCGGCACGAACTCGGGCGCGGCGCTGGCCATGGCCAAGGTTGCGCAGGAGAAGAAGCGCGTGTTCATCGACAACGGCGCAGCCTCGTCGGCCCTGACCAACGAAGCCTGCAGCCCCTACACCGTGCACTATGCCTACGATACCGTGGCCCTGGCCAAGGGCACGGGCGGCGCCATTGTGGACGGCGGTGGCAAGAGCTGGTTCTTCCTGACGGCCGACTACGCCTTCGGCCATGCGCTGGAAGCCGATGCCTCCAAGGTCGTGAAGGAAAAGGGCGGCACCGTGGTGGGCGCCGTGCGCCATCCGCTGAACGCGTCGGACTTCTCGTCGTTCCTGTTGCAGGCGCAGAACTCCAAGGCACAGATCCTGGGCCTGGCGAACGCGGGCGGCGATACGATCAACTCGATCAAGGCAGCCAAGGAGTTCGGCATTGGCAAGAGCATGAAGCTCGCCGGCCTGCTGATCTTCTTCAGCGACGTGCACAGCCTGGGCCTGCGCAACACCGAGGGCCTGCAGTTCACGACGAGCTGGTACTGGGACATGAATGCCGAGACGCGCAAGTTCGCCGACAAGTTCATGGAGAAGACCAAGCGCCGCCCGACGGAAATCCAGGCCGCGGACTACTCTGCCACCATGAATTACCTCAAGGCCGTCGAAGCCGCCAAGAGCATCGACGCCGACAAGGTCATGGAAGCCTGGCGCGGCATGAAGATGAACGACTTCTTCGGCTCGGGCTACCTGCGTGCCGATGGCCGCTACGTGCACGACATGTACCTCATGCAGGTCAAGTCGCCCTCGGAATCCAAGGGCGCCTGGGACTACTACAAGCTCGTCAAGAAGCTGCCAGGTGACCAGGTGTTCACCACCAAGGCAGAGACCAAGTGCGCGCTCTGGAAGTAAGTTCCTGACCTGAATCCCCTCCACCTATCGCCCTGCAGCAATGGAAATCTTTGGTGTTTCAATGCCGGCCATGATGAGCCAGCTCCTTCTGGGGCTGGTCAATGGCTCGTTCTATGCAATTCTCAGCCTGGGGCTGGCCGTGATCTTCGGCCTGCTCAACGTCATCAACTTCGCCCACGGGGCGCTGTTCATGCTGGGGGCCTTGATCACCTGGATGGCCATGAACTACCTGGGCATCAACTACTGGCTGATGCTTGTGCTGGCGCCGCTGGTGGTGGGGGTCTTCGGTGTCCTGATCGAGCGCCTGCTGCTGCGCTGGATCTACAAGCTCGACCACCTGTACGGCCTGCTGCTCACGCTGGGCCTCACACTGTTGATCGAAGGCGTTTTTCGCTCGATCTACGGCGTGTCGGGCCTGGGCTACGACACGCCCGAGCTGCTCGAGGGCGCAACCAACCTCGGCTTCATGATCATGCCGAACTACCGCGCCTGGGTGGTGGTAGCCTCCATCGTGGTCTGCATTGCCACCTGGTTCGTGATCGAGAAGACGCGCCTGGGCGCCTACCTGCGCGCGGGCACCGAGAACCCGCGCCTCGTCGAGGCCTTCGGCGTGAACGTGCCCATCATGATCACGCTGACCTACGCCTTCGGCGCCGCGCTCGCCGCCTTCGCCGGGGTGCTGGCGGCCCCCGTCTACCAGGTCACGCCGCTCATGGGCCAGAACCTCATCATCGTGGTGTTTGCCGTGGTGGTGATTGGTGGCATGGGCTCCATCATGGGTTCCATCCTCACGGGCCTGGGCCTGGGCGTCATCGAAGGGTTCACCAAGGTGTTCTACCCCGAGGCATCCTCCACCGTGGTGTTCGTCATCATGGTGATCGTTCTCCTGATCCGCCCCGCCGGCCTGTTCGGCAAAGAAAAATAAGGGGCCGCACGCATGAACTCCAAGAACATTGCCACCCTCGGTTACGGCCTGCTGTTGGCCGGCCTCGTCGCCGCACCCTTCCTGGGCGCCTATCCGGTCTTCGTGATGAAGCTCATGTGCTTCGCGCTGTTTGCCTCGGCCTTCAACCTGCTGCTGGGGTACACGGGCCTGCTGTCCTTCGGTCATGCGGCCTTCCTGGGTGGCGCAGCCTATGTCACGGGCCACGCCATCAAGGTCTGGGGCCTCACGCCCGAACTCGGGCTGCTGTTCGGCACGGCCGGCGGCGCGCTGCTGGGTCTGCTGTTCGGCTGGCTGGCCATCCGCCGCCAGGGCATCTACTTCTCCATGATCACGCTGGCCCTGGCGCAGATGCTGTTCTTCGCCTGTCTGCAGGCGCCGTTCACCGGCGGCGAGGACGGCCTGCAGGGCGTGCCGCGCGGCAAGCTGTTCGGCGTGATCAGCCTTGAGAGCGACCTGGTCATGTACTACGTGGCCCTGGTCATCGTGATCGCCGCCTTCCTGCTCATCGTGCGCACCATCAACTCTCCGTTCGGCCAGGTGCTCAAGGGCATCAAGGAAAACGAGCCGCGCGCCATCTCGCTGGGCTACGACACGCACCGCTTCAAGCTGCTGGCCTTCGTGATCTCGGCTGCGCTCGCGGGCCTGGCCGGATCGCTCAAGACCCTGGTGCTGGGCTTTGCCACGCTGTCCGACGTGCACTGGACAGCCTCGGGCCAGGTCATCCTGATGACGCTCGTGGGCGGCCTGGGCACGCTGTCGGGCCCGCTCGTGGGTTCGGCCGTGGTGGTGCTGCTCGAAAACAAGATCGGCGAGCTGGGCACCCTGCTGGCGCACCTGACGACGATCGACTGGTTCAACACCCTGGGCGAGTCGGTGACCATCGTCACGGGCCTGATCTTCGTGGTCTGCGTGCTGGCCTTCCGCCGCGGCATCATGGGCGAGATCATCGCGTGGCTCGCGCACCGCCGGGCCGCGCAAAAGGGCTGAGCAGGCTACAGCCGCAGCGGCTGCGCATAGCCCGTCATTTCCAGATAGCCTTGACCGGCCCGTGCTGCCAAGCCCGGGCCGGTTTCCTTTTGCAGCAGGCTCAGGCCTTCCCAGTAGATCGCACCTGTGGAGGCGCGGCTGTCGAGCTCCTGGTCATCTACCAGGGCGCTGACGGTGAAGCGGCCGGCTGGTGTGTCCACGCTCCACTCCACGGGGTAGCGCGTGCCGCTTGCGGGGCTGACCCAGTGGCGCAGCGGCGTGAACGCCACGGCGTCGTGCGCGAACACGTGCAGCTCGCCTGTGGCCGTGCGCAGCGACCCTCCGGCCCAGAGTGCGGCGCCGTCGCGGCGGCGCAGGCGGAATGCGGTGAGCGCGCCGCCATCGAACAGGTTCATGCCAATCCAGTCCCAGCCCACGGCTTCGGGGTGCATGAGGGCCTGGCTCCATTCGTGGTCGAGCCACGCGCGGTTGTCACCGGCCGCGCGTGCCGGCTCGATCGCCATGCGCTGTCCCTGGAGCGTGATCGCGCCGTGCACGACCAGCTGGGGCAGGCTGTAGTAGTAGCTGGCCTGCGCGGGGTCGGGGCCTTTGCGCGAGAGACCCCTGTCACCCTGCAGCAGCGGCGGCTGGGTAGCCTCGAAGCCGAGGTCCAGCGCGAAGTCCTCGGCCGTAATCCGCGCGTTGTAGCGGCCGGCGGTGGTGCGCGTGAGCGACCAGCCCTGCAAGTGCACGGCCGTGTCGGCCTCGCCCGCCTCGGCCACGCCGAATCCCGCGCGCGCGATGCGCTGGTCGTGGTGCAGGCGCTGGCCCTGCACGTCGCACAGCGCGGCGTGTGCGAACAGCAACTGGCGCGCCGCAAAGGCCGAGCGCAGGCCCTGCGTGGCTTCCACGCGCGAGCGGAAAAACGTGACCTGAACCCCCCAGGCACGCCCCGCAGCGCGGGCTTGGCCTGTGAGGTACCACCATTCGGTGCGCAGGTCAGGGTGGCTGCCGTGGTCGCGCGGAAACTCCAGGCGGCGTGCCGGCAAGCCATAAGCCACGGGCCCGGTGGCCGCGAACGCCAGGCCAGCCGCCATCCCCAGCCAGCGGCGGCGGGTGCCAAAAGGGGGGGGGATCCGGAGGGGCGGCATGGGGCGGGCTTTGGCCAGCGCAGCCTCAGCGCTGCAGGCGCTCGATCTGCCCGCGCGCGGCCGCGCAATCGCCGAAGCGCTGCGCCACCCAGGCCGGGTCGTGGTAGGTGGGCAGGTAGCGTTCGCCGGCATCGCACAGCAGCGAGAGGATCGAGCCCTGCTCGCTGCGCTCGCGCATCTCATGGGCGAGCGTGAGCATGGCCACGAAGTTGGTGCCCGTCGACGGCCCCACGCGGCGTCCCAGCAGCTCTGAGAGGCTGCGCATGGCGGCAATGGAGTCGAGGTCGCCCACTTCCTCCATGCGGTCCACGAGCGTGCGCACGAAGCTCGGCTCCACGCGCGGGCGGCCGATGCCCTCGATGCGGGAGCCCGGCGCCGTGAGCGCGGCATCGCCCGTGCGGTGGTACTCGCAGAATACCGATCCCGCCGGATCGGCCACGCACACCTTGGTGGCATGGCGCTGGTAGCGCAGGTAGCGGCCGATGGTCGCGCTCGTGCCGCCCGTGCCCGCACCGACCACGATCCAGCGCGGTACGGGGTGGCGCTCGCGCAGCATCTGCGTGAACATGCTTTCGGCAATATTGTTGTTGCCGCGCCAGTCGGTCGCGCGCTCGGCGTAGGTGAACTGGTCCATGTAGTGGCCGCCAGTCTCGGCGGCCACGGCCCGCGCGGCGTCGTACACGTCGCCCGCGCGCTCCACGAAGTGGCAGCGCCCGCCGTAGAACTCGATGAGTGCGATCTTCTCGGCCGAGGTGCTGCGCGGCATCACCGCCACGAAGGGCAGGCCCAGCAAGCGCGCGAAATAGGCCTCGCTCACAGCCGTGGAGCCGCTCGAGGCCTCGACAATGGTTGACCCTTCGCGCACCCAGCCGTTGCACAGCGCGTACAGGAACAGCGAGCGGGCCAGCCGGTGCTTGAGGCTACCCGTGGGGTGGGTCGATTCGTCCTTGAGGTACAGATCGATGCCATGGCGCGCGTAGGCGGGCAGCGGCAGGGGGATCAGGTGCGTGTCGGCGCTGCGCTGGTAATCGGCCTCGATGCGGGCGATGGCTTCGTGCAGCCAGGGAGAGGAGGGTTGTGGCATGGCGCGATTCTCGCCGCTCCCGGCCCTACCAGTCTTCCTTGACCGCCAGCACGGCGCTGCGCCCCGCCGCCGCGCGTCCGGCCAGCCAGGCTGTGAGCGTGCCAGCGGCGACTACGCTGGCTGCAAGCGCGCACAGGCGCGGCCAGGGAATGGCCAGCTCCATGGTCCAGTGGAAGCTCTGCGGGTTCACCACATGTACCAGGATGACGGCCACGGCCAGGCCCAGCGCCGTGCCTGCCACCGCGCCCAGTGCTGTCCAGGCAGCGCCCTCGGCAGCGACCACGGTGAGGATCTGGCCGCGCGTGAGGCCCAGGTGGGCGAGCAGGCCGAACTCCTTGCGCCGTGCAAGCACCTGGGCGCTGAAGCTGGCCGCCACGCCGAACAGGCCGATGCCGATGGCCACGGCCTGCAGCCAGTAGGTGACGGCGAAGCTGCGGTCGAACAGGCGCAGTGAACGCTCTCGGATCTGCGCGGTGGTGGTGAACTCAAGGCCTGGCGCCAGGGCGGCCACGGCCTCGCGCAGGCGGGCGAGGTCGCCTCCGGCCCGGGGCCACAGCGCCAGGTCGGTGGCGTGGGTGTCGCCGCTCAGGTGCTCGTAGTCGGCCTTGTCGATCGCCACCGCGCCGAACTGGCGCGCATAGTCGCGCCAGATGCCTGCTATGAAAAATGAAGCTGTAGATGACCGCTGTTCCATCACTGTCTGCCCAAAAGCCTGAGAAAGCAGGGGCCAGTCTCCCCCGGGGCGCAGGTCGTAGAGCGCGGCGGCGGCCTCGCTCACGTAGAGGGCGGTGCGCCCGGGCGGCACGGGCAGGGCGGGGGCCGTAAGCGGCAGGGTCCGTGCGGGCCCGGCGCCGAGCGGGCGCGCCAGCAGGGCCACGGGTGGACGGGTGGGGTCGAGTAGCAGGCTGCTGCTGCGCAGGGCCTGCACGCGCTCCACGCCGGGCAGTTGGGCGATGCGGGTCACCAGCCCGTCGGGCAGCGGTGCGGCATCGCCGCCCGTGCTGGGCATGCGCAGGTACACGGGGGCGGGCAGCACGGTGTCGAGCCATGTGTTCACGGCGCTGCGAAAGCTCGTCACCATCACCGTCAGGGCCACGGCCAGGCTGAGGCTGGCCACAACGCCGCCTACGGCCACGGCGGCGCTGCCGCGCATGCGCCGCGCGCGTTCCAGCGCCAGCAGGGGCAGCGGTTGTCCCTGGGCGCGGCCGGGCAGGCGGCGCAGCAGCAGGCCCACGCCCCAGGGCAGCAGCGCGATGCCGCCCACGAGCAGCAGCCCCACGGCCACGTAGGCCGCCAGCGGCATGCCAAAGACCGGCGGTGCCCAGGCCAGCGCCAGGCCGGTTGCCAGCAGGCCCAGCCCGGCGGTGGCGTGCTGCCGCCCGGGCGCCAGGGCCATGCCCAGTCCCTTGAGCGTGGCGGCGGGCGGTAGCGCTTGCGCGGCACGCGCGGGCCACCAGCCGCCCACGAGGGCCGCCGCCACGCCGAGCGCGCCGAAGGCCACCGCAGCCGGCGCGCTCCATTGCAGCGCGGGTCGTGCGCCCGCGAAATAGCCCCCGCCGAGATCGCCGCCCAGCAGGCGCAAGGCCGTGGCCGCGAGCGCCGTGCCGAGCGCGATGCCCGCCGCGCTGCCCGCGAGGCCCAGCAGCGTCGACTCCGCGAGCACCAGGCCCAGGCGTTCGCGCGGCGTGGCGCCCAGCACGGCCAGCAGTGCGAACTGGGGCGCGCGCTGTGCCACGCTCAGGGCCAGCACTGAGAACACGAGAAAGGCCCCCGTGAACAGGGCCACGAGGGCCAGCACAGTGAGGTTCACGCGGTAGGCGCGCGAGAGGCTGTCCACGCGCTGCACGGCGTCCCCGGGCTGCGTGGCGACGAGCGCGGCGGGCCAGCCGGGGCGCGTGCGCAGGGCCTGCGCGAAGGCCTGGGGAGAAACGCCGGGGCGCAGCTGCAGATCGATGCGGCTGAGCTGGCCCGTGCGCCCGAAGAAATCCTGCGCCGCGCCGATGTCCATTACCGCCAGCGGCGGGCCGCCCGCCGCCACGGTGCCCGCGATGCGCACGGGCTGCTCGCGCAGGCCGGTCTGCAGCAGCACGGTGGCACCGCCGGCCACGGCGGCGTCCAGGCCCAGGGCTTGCAGCGCCGCCGTGTTGAGGAACACGGTGGCGGGTGCGAACAGCGCAAGCCGGTCCTGCCCGGCCAGCAGCCGTGGCAGGAGCGCGGGAGCCAGGGCGGGCAGCAGCAGCGCGTCGGCACCGAGCACGCGCAGCGTGGCGCCGCTGCTCTGGCTTGGCCGGCGGGCCGGGGTGGACAGCTCCAGCCACGGGCTGGCGCGGGCCACGTCGGGGTGGGTGGCCAGCGGGGCGTAAAGCGCTTCGTCGATGCTGCCCTGCATGGGGCGCAGCTCCAGGTCGGGCTGGCCGCCCACGGTGCGCACCGCCTGTGCGAATTCGTCGAGGGCCGACGCATTGATCACATGCACCGCAAAGCCCAGTGCCACGCCCAGCATCACCGCCACCACGGCCGTGGCGCTGCGCCAGGGATGGTGGCGCAGCTCCCGCCAGGAAAAGGTGCGTAGCAAGGCCCACATAGCACGGCGATTGTGCCGCTGCGCGAACCTGGATGCCCGTGGCGATTTGAGGCACATCAAGCGTTTTCAACGGATGGCTTGAAGTCTCCCGGGGCTGCTGCATATAAATCGTATGCGGGCCCGGAGGGTGTGCACCGGGCCTGGTGTTCAACCTGCAAGAAGGAGCTTCATCATGAATTCACTCGTGACCCGTGGCAGTTTGTTCGACGATTTCTTCAAAGACTTCGCGCCGGGGTTCTACGTGCGCCCGCTGCATGGCGACGCCCTGCCTTCGCCGGCCCAGATCAAGGTGGACGTGAAGGAGAGCGACAGCGCCTTCACCGTGAACGCCGAGGTGCCGGGCGTAGCGAAGGAGGACATCCATGTGTCCATCGACGGCAATGTGGTCAGCCTGCGCGCCGAGGTGCGCCAGCACGACCAGCAGTCCGAGGGGGCGAAGGTGCTGCGTTCCGAGCGCTACTTCGGCTCGGTGGCGCGCAGCTTCCAGCTGCCTGCCGACGTGGACTCTGCGCAGGCCAAGGCCAAGTACGACAACGGCGTGCTCACGCTCACGCTGCCCAAGAAGCAGGGCGGCAGCGCCCAGCGCCTCACGATCGAGTGAGCGTGTTCAGGCCGCGGCGATGCCGCGTGCGCTCAGGTGCAGCACGCGGTCGGCCCGCGCCGCGGCGGCCTCGGAATGCGTGACGAGCACGAGGCCCGCGCCATGTCCGCGTGTCTGCGCGATCAGAACGTCCAGCGTGCGCGCGGCCGTTGCGGGGTCGAGGTTGCCCGTGGGCTCGTCGGCCAACAGCAGGGCCGGGCGGTGCACGAGCGCACGCGCGATCGCCACGCGCTGCAACTGGCCGCCGCTGAGCTGCTGCGGCAGTCGCTGGCCCAGGCCCGCGAGGCCCACGGCCGCCAGCATGTGCTCCACGCGCGCGGCATCGGGCCGGCCGAGCAGCAGTAGGGGCAGGGCCACGTTCTGCGCCACGTCCAGGTGGGGCAGCACGTGGAATGCCTGGAACACGAAGCCCACGTGGGCGCGGCGCCAGAGCGCGCGCTGCGTTTCGCCCAGTGTGGAGAGGTCCGTGCCGTCGCCATGCACGATGCGGCCCGCATCCCAGGTGTCGAGGCCCGCCAGGCAGTTGAGCAGCGTGGACTTGCCCACACCCGACTCGCCTACGATGGCCACGAACTCGCCCGGCTGCAGCGCGAAGCACACGTTCTCGAACACCGTGGCCTCGCCATAGCGCTTGGCCAGGCCCTCGACGCGCAGCAGCGCGGTCATGCGCCCTCTATCCTGCGCAGCGCGGCCTGCAGCAGCTGGGCCATCGCATCGGGCGCGTCGCACGCGATGGCATGGCGCGCGGGCATGGAGCGCAGCCAGGTGATCTGCCGCTTGGCGAGCTGGCGCGTGGCGGCGATGCCGCGCTCGCGCAAGCCGGCCAGGTCCAGCGGGGCGCCCGTGGCTTCCTCGGCATCGAGCGCCTCCCAGGCCTGGCGGTAGCCCACGCAGCGCATCGATGGCAGGTCGGGGTGCAGGTCGCCGCGTGCGCGCAGGGCGCGTACTTCCTGCACGAATCCGGCGGCGAGCATGGCGTCGAAGCGCTGGGCGATGCGCGCGTGCAGCCAGGCCCGGTCGGTGGGTTCCAAGGAAAACAAGGCGCCAGTGCTGATAACGCCTGTGTTTTCTGCTCTTGTTTTTGTAGTGTGAAAACTCGACAACGGGCGGCCAGAAACCTCCCAGACTTCGAGCGCGCGCTGGATGCGCTGGCTGTCGCCGGGCGCCAGGCGCGCGGCGGTGGCCGGGTCCACGCGCGCGAGCTCGGCATGCAGCGCGGGCCAGCCCAGTGTTGCGGCCCGCGCCTCGAGGGCTGCGCGCACGCCGGGGTGGGCGGGCGGCATGTCGTCGATGCCGCCCTCCAGCGCCCTGAAGTACAGCATGGTGCCGCCCACGAGCAGGGGCAGTGCGCCGCGTGCGCGGATCTCGGCCACGAGGCGCGTGGCATCCTGCACGAACTCGGCGGCGCTGTAGGCCTGCAGCGGGTCGCGGATATCGATGAGGTGGTGCGGCACGGCGGCACGTTCCTCGGCCGTGGGCTTGGCCGTGCCGATGTCCATACCGCGGTAGACCAGGGCCGAGTCCACGCTCACGATCTCGGTGCGCTGGCCCTGCCGGGCCAGCACGGCGGCCAGGGCCAGCGCGCCCGCCGTCTTGCCCGAGGCCGTAGGGCCGGCGATGGCGATGCAGGGTAGGGGGGAGGAAGGCGCGGACATAGGCGTGCGAGGGTAGCAGACCATGAAGAAAGGGGCCTTGCGGCCCCTTGGTGTGTGCGCTGCGGTGGTGCCGGTCGGCTCAGACCACGCCCTGCGCGATCATCGCGTCGGCCACCTTCACGAAGCCAGCCACGTTGGCACCGTCCACGTAGCTCACGCTGCCATTGGCGCGCTTGCCGTACTGCAGGCAGGCGGCGTGGATGCCCTTCATGATCTGCAGCAGGCGTGCGTCCACCTCCTCGCGCGGCCACGACAGGCGCGCGGCGTTCTGGCTCATCTCCAGGCCCGAGGTGGCCACGCCGCCCGCGTTGCTGGCCTTGCCGGGGGCATAGAGCACGCCTGCGGCCTCGAAGGCCTTGGCGGCCTCGATGGTCGAGGGCATGTTGGCACCCTCGGCCACGCAGACCACGCCGTTCTGGATGAGGGTGGCGGCGTCCTTCGCATCCAGCTCGTTCTGGGTGGCGCAGGGCAGGGCCACGTCGACGGGCACGTGCCAGGGGCGCACACCAGCCTCGAACTTCGCACCCGTACGCGCGGCGTAGTCGCTCACGCGGCCGTAGTGGTGGTTCTTCACGTCCATGAGGATGGCGAGCTTCTCGGGCGTGAAACCTTCCTCATCGATGATGGTGCCGCTCGAATCCGACACGGTGACGACCTTGGCGCCCAGCTCCATGGCCTTCTCCACGGCGTACTGCGCCACGTTGCCCGAGCCCGACACCGACACACGCAGCCCGTCGAACGAGCGGCCGCGGGTCTTGAGCATTTCATCGGCGAAGTACACGGTGCCGTAGCCGGTGGCCTCGGGGCGGATCAGCGAGCCGCCGAACGACAGGCCCTTGCCCGTGAACACGCAGTCGGCGCGGTTGCTGAGCTTCTTGACCATGCCGGCGATGAAGCCCACCTCACGGCCGCCCACGCCGATGTCGCCCGCGGGCACGTCGGTGTCGGCGCCCACGTGGCGGAACAGCTCGCTGGCGAAGGCCTGGCAGAAGCGCATGACTTCAGCGGGGCTCTTGCCCTTGGGGTCGAAGTCCGAGCCGCCCTTGCCGCCGCCCATGGGCAGCGTGGTCAGCGCGTTCTTGAAGGTCTGCTCGAACGCCAGGAACTTGAGCACCGACAGGTTCACCGAGGGGTGAAAGCGCAGGCCGCCCTTGTACGGCCCGATGGCCATGCTGTGCTGTATGCGGTAGCCGCGGTTCACTTGCACGTTGCCGTGGTCGTCCATCCACGCAACGCGGAACATCACGATGCGCTCGGGTTCCACGAGGCGCTCGAGCAGGCCGTGCTCGGCGTAGCGCGGGTGTTTTTCGATGAAGGGCCACAGGCTTTCCATGACCTCGGTCACAGCTTGCAGGAACTCGGGCTGGCCGGGGTTGCGCTGGGCAACCTGCTCAAGGAAGCGGCCTACGGACTCGTGCTTCATAAGAAAAGGGCTTTCTATTACAAAAAAATCACACTACGGCATCACAACCTTGGATTATGTCGAAAAGTTATGCATTCATGCACCAATGTGGATACATCCCTGGGGGATTGCACGGCGGAATGTGATTTTTTGGTGCCTGATGCTCTGAAATGGGGCGTTGCCGGGCGGGGGCGTCAGTGCCCCGGCGGCGTCCACAGTCGGTGCGCGTCCAGCAGCAGCCGTGCGTGGGCCTGCATAGCGTCGAGCGCGGCCGTCTCGGCCATGAGCCGTGCGTCGAGTGCGCCGCGCTGCGCCAGCAGCAGATCGGCCAGGGGGCTCTCGCCCAGCGCGTAGGCGCGGGCCTGCAGGCGGGCGCTTTTTTCCAGCTCCTCCAGCGCGCGGCGCTGCTGCGCCAGCGTGGCGCGGGCCTGCTCGGCCTCGCTTGCGGTGCGCCATGCCTCGGCCTCCACGCGCTGGCGCGTCTGCGCGAACTCCTGCTCGGCGATATCGGCCTGGGCCAGCGCGGCCTGGGCGTCGGCCGCGCGGCCCGCGCCGCCCAGGGGCAGTGACAGGTACACGCCCAGCACCCGCTCCTGGCCGCCGCGCTCGCGCGTGGCGCGTACGCCCACCGTGGGGTCCGGCCGGCGTTCGAGCTGCATGCGCTGCGCCTGCAGCCGCGCCTGCTCGGCCCGGGCCTGCGCGCGCTCCAGCTCATGGTTGTCGTCCAGGATGCGCTCCACCCAGTCAGACTGGGGCGCTGCCTGCGCGCCGCTGGCGGGCTCAGCGGCGTCCCCGGCCAGCGCACCGGCGCGCGCCGCCAGCAGATCGGCCGGGTCCGCGAGGCCCGGGTAGCGCCGCAGCAGGCTCTGGCGGCGTAGCTCGGCCTGGGCGCGGGCGCGCGTCGCCTGGGCTTGTACGCGGGCGCGCTCGGCGTTGGCGGCCAGCAACTCGAGCGTGGCGGCCTCGCCGGTCTCCACGCGGCGCTGTGTCACCGCCAGCTGGCGTGCCATGAGCGCATCCTGTGCTTCCAGCAACTGGGCGCCGCGCGTGTCGCGCAGCACGTCGAACCAGTCTGCCAGCAGGCCGCGCGCGGCCTCGTGCCAGGCATCGGCGTGGCCGAGCTGGCCCAACTGCTCTTCCACAGCCCCGAGTTGCTGGTCGGCGGAGCGTTTGGCGGGCCAGCGCACGCCGGTTTCCAGTCCGATCTCGGCTTCCGTGAAGCGGGGCCCTGCGCGTTCGCTGCGCCGGTCGGTGCCGACTTTGGCCACCCAGTCGTGCGGGCCGGCCTGCAGACGCTGGCTGCGCGCCTGCGCCAGAGGGATGCCCGCGCTGGCGGCACGCACCTGGGGCAGTTGGCCCAGGACCTGCTCCACGGTGCTGGTGGGGGGCAGCAGGGGGAGCTGGGGCTCAGGCGGTTGGGGTTGGGCATGCGCGGCGGCGATGCAGGCGGCCAAGGCGATGGCGGCGATCCAATGCGGCGGGCGGCGCGTCATGCCAGGCTCCCGAGCCGGCCGAAGGTCAGCAGCGGCACTGCCCAGTAGGCGACCTGCGGGGTGGGCAGCGCCTGGCGCAGAGCGGCGAGCAGGGGCGGCAGGTGGGCCTGGTGCACCGCCATCTGCACCACCACGCGGCGTGCCCGGCCCTGGACCTGCTCCATGGCCGAGTCCAGCGCGATATGGGCGCCCAGGCCTTCGGCCCGGGTCAGCGTGAACCCCGGTGCGAGGTCGGGCAAGGCGCGCAGGGTGTCGAGGACTTCGTCTTCAAGCGCGATGGGAACGGCCAGCGTGAGCAGGCAGTCAGGCTGGGAGAATTCGTGTTCGGTGGCGGTCATACGGGAGCGGCCTCGGGGCGGTGGGGTTGGCCAAAGCGGCGGTACAGCAGCGGCAGCAGCACCAGCGTGAGCAGTGTGGAGCTGACCAGGCCGCCAATGACCACGATGGCCAGCGGGCGCTGGATCTCCGAGCCCGGGCCCGTGGCCAGCAGCAGCGGAATCAGGCCCAGCGCGGTGATGCTGGCCGTCATGAGCACGGGGCGCAGCCGGCGCAGCGCACCCTGGCGCACCACCTCATTGAGTGGCATGCCGCGCGCGGCGAGCTGGTTGAAGCAGGTCACGAGCACCAGCCCGTTGAGCACGGCGATGCCCATGAGCGCGATGAAGCCCACCGAGGCCGGCACCGACAGGTATTCGCCCGTGGCGGCCAGCGCGACCACGCCGCCCACCAGGGCCAGCGGGATGTTGGCGAACACGAGCAGGGCCTGGCGCAGGCTGCCCAGGGTGGCGAACAGCAGGCCCACGATGAGCGCAAGCGCCACGGGCACGACCATGCCCAGCCGTGCGGCGGCGCGCTGCTGGTTCTCGAACTGGCCGCCCCAGGCCAGGCTGTAGCCGGCGGGCAGTTTCACCTTCTGCGCGACGGCGGCCTGGGCCTCGGCCACGAAGCCGACGAGGTCGCGTCCGCGCACATTGGCACGCACCACGGCCATGCGCGAGGACTGCTCGCGTTCGACCTTCACGGGGCCGTCCACCACTTCGAGCTGCGCGAGCTGCGATAGCGCCACGGACTGGCCGCCCGGCGTAGGCAGGCGCAGCTGGGCGAAGCGCTCGGGCGACAGGCGCAGGTCGTCGCCGCCGCGCACCACCAGCGGCACGCGGCGCGCGTCCTGCATCACCACGCCCGCGCGCTGGCCTTCGACGAGAGCGCGCAGGTCGTTCTGGATCTGCTCCACCGTGAGGCCCAGGCGCCCCGCGGCCTGGCGGTCGATGGCCACGCGGAAGTACTGCACGCCGTCGTTCTTGGTGGTCAGCACATCCTCGCTGCCGGAGAGGCCCTGCAGCACCTGCACGATCTCGCCGGCCAGGCGCGAGAGCTCCGCAGCATTGGGGCCGAAGACCTTCACGGCCAGATCGCCGCGCACGCCCGAGAGCATCTCCGAGGTGCGCATCTCGATGGGCTGGGTAAAGCTCAGGTTCACGCCAGGAATGCCTTCGGCGGCCGCGCGGATGGCGTCGATGAGCTCGTCCTTGGTCGCGAAGCGCCACTGGGCGCGCGGCTTGAGCACGAGGAAGGTATCGGTTTCGTTCAGGCCCATCGGGTCCAGCCCCAGCTCGTCGGAGCCCACGCGCGCGACGATGCGCTCGACCTCGGGCACGCGCTCCAGAATGCGCCGCTGCAGCGTCTGGTCGGTGGCGGCCGACTGCTCCAGGTTGATCGAGGGCAGCTTCTCGACCTGCATGATGATGTCGCCTTCATCCAGCGACGGCATGAACGACTTGCCGATGAACGGGAACAGCGCCAGCGCACCGGCCAGCGCCAGCAGCGCCGCGCCACCCACGGCGCGCGGATGGCGCAGTGCGCGCTCCAGCAGCGGCGCGTAGGCGGCCTCGAGCTTGCGCACCAGCCAGGGTGTGGCATGCTGGCCTGGGCGCAGCGCCAGCGAGGCCAGCACCGGAATGACCGTGAGCGACAGCAGCAGCGAGGCTCCGAGCGCGAACACGATGGTCAGCGCCACGGGGCTGAACAGCTTGCCTTCGAGCCCCTGCAGCGTGAGCAGTGGCAGGAACACGATCATGATGATGGCCACGCCGGCGCCCACGGGCGTGGCGACCTCCTGCGTGGCGCGGTACAGCGCATGCAGGCGCGGCGTGCCGGGCTGCACGGGGCGTGCCTCGATGTTCTCGACCACCACCACCGCCGCATCCACCAGCATGCCGATGGCAATCGCCAGGCCCCCCAGCGACATGAGGTTGGCCGACAGCCCCCATTGACGCATGAGCACGAAGGTGGCCAGCGCCGACAGCGGCAGGATCAGCGCCACGACCAGGGCCGCGCGCAGGTTGCCCAGGAACAGCAGCAGCAACACCAGCACCAGCACGATGGCCTCGGCCAGCGCCTTGGTCACCGTGCCCACGGCGCGCTCCACGAGGCTGCCGCGGTCATAGAACGGCACGATCTTCAGGCCCTGGGGCAGGGTGGCTTCGATCTCCTGCAGCTTCTCGCGCACATCGCGCACCAACTGGCGCGCGTTGGCGCCGCGCAGGCCCAGCACCAGGCCCTCGACGGCTTCGCCCTTGCCGTCCTGCGTCACGCTGCCGTAGCGCGTGAGCGCGCCCAGGCGCACCTCGGCCACGTCGCCCACGCGGATGGCCTGGCCGCCTGGCGGCTGCCCCGCCGCCGTGATCGCAATGGCGCGCACGTCGTCCAGGCTCGTGATGCTGCCGTCGCTGCGCACCAGCAGCGATTCCTCGCCGCTGGCCAGCCGCCCCGCGCCGTCGTTGCGGTTATTGGCGGCCAGCGCTTCCTGCAACTGCTGCAGCGAGATGCGGCGCGCGGCGAGCGCGGCCACGTCGGGCACCACCTCGAAGGTTTGCACCAAGCCGCCCAGGGTGTTCACGTCGGCCACGCCGGGAATGCCGCGCAGGCGCGGGCGGATCACGAAATCGAGCAGCTTGCGCTTTTCGGTCAGGCTCGCATCGCCTTCCACGGTGAACATGAACATCTCGCCCAGCGGCGTGGTGATGGGCGCGAGGCCGCCGTTCAGGCCCGGCGGCAGGTCGGCCATCACGCCGCTCAGGCGTTCGCTGACCTGCTGGCGGGCCCAGTAGATGTCGGTGCCGTCCACGAAATCGAGCGTGATGTCGGCGATCGCGTACTTGGCCTGCGAGCGCAGCATGACCTGGTGCGGTATGCCGAGCAGCTCCTGCTCGATGGGGGCGACGATGCGCGCCTCGACCTCGGCCGGCGTCATGCCGGGGGCCTTGAGGATGATCTTGACCTGGGTGGTCGAGACGTCGGGAAATGCGTCGATGGGCAGGTCGCGCAGGGCGAACAGCCCCGCGCCCACGAGGCCCAGCGAGAGCACGGCCACGAGCAGCCGCTGCGACAGCGCGAAGGCGATAAGCCGGTGCAGCATCACGGCTCCTTGCCTTCGCCGCCCAGGCCGAGCCAGGCACCCTTGAGCGCCGCGATGCCGGTCACGGCGATCTCATCGCCAGCCTGCAGGCCGCGGCGCACGGGCAGCAGGCCGTTGGTGGCCTCGCCGAGCTCCACGGGCGTGGGCACAAACCCCTGCGGGCCGCGCACGAACACGTAGGTCTGGGCGGCCTGCCGCACCACGGCCTGGGGCGGAACGCCCAGCCCACCGGCCTGCGCGGATGCCGCGGCGCGGGGCTGCACCGTGGCCTGCACGTACTGCTGCACGCGCAGGCAGTCTTCCGCCGCGCTGAAATCGGCGCGGACCTGCACCGCCTGGTTCGCGCCGCTGACCTGCGGCACGATGGCGGCGAGCCGCGCGGGCGCCTGGCATCCCGGCAACACGAGCGTGTCGCCCACGCGCAGGCGGCGCGCCTGATCGGGCGTGGCCTGCAGCACGATGGCCAGGTGGCCGCTGCGCGCGATCTTGGCCACGGGCATGCCCGCGTCGAGCCGCTGGCCCGGCACGGCCGCGACCTCGAGCACGGTGCCCGGCGCGGCCGCGCGCAGGCTCATCTGGGCCTGCATCCCCCCCTGGGGAGCGACACCGGCCAGTTGCAGGGCCTGGCGGCGCTCCTGCACGGCAAGCTGGGCCTGCTCGTTCTGCGCGCGGCTGTCTTGCAGGCGCAGGCCGGGGATGATGCCTTCGGCATGCAATTGCTCATCGCGCGCCAGCTTGCTGGCCGCCAGACGGGCCTGCGATTGCGCCTGCAGCAGCTCGCGCTGCCAGGACAGCAGCTCGGGGCTCGTGAGCCGCGCCACGACCTCTCCGGCCTTCACCCGCTGGCCCGGGGCGACCAGCACCTGCTGCACCACGCCGGCCAGCGGTGCGCTCAGCAGTTCGGTGGCCTGGGGTGGCAGCTCCACGGTGCCTTGGAGCACGAGGCCCGCGCCGGGGCTGGCGTCGGCCGTGGCCAGGCGCTGCGTGCGCACGCCGGCAGCCTGGGCCTGGGTGGCGGTCCAGGCAATGGGGGCGGGGGGGGGAGAGGTCTGCGCCTGCGCGCCCCAGAGGGGGGCCAGGGCGCCTGCCAGGAGAAGGGCTGTGGGGTGGAGGCGGAAATGCATGGTGGGGCCTTGGGTTCGCTACGGCGAACGTCAGGCCGGACCATACCGGGGCGAGATGAAGTGAACGTGAAGCAGCGCCGCGCCCGACAGACGAGGCGTTATGTCGCAGGAACGGTTGCTTCTAAAAGAATAGCTAAAAATGACCGGTGCATAAGCACTATCAGCCAAAAGTCTTCAATTCCAGCACGGCCAGCAGTCCCCGCTCCTGCCCGGGCGCGGGCGAGTGCAGCACGAGGCGCCCGCCCTGGCGCGACACGATGGTGTCGACGATCGACAGGCCCAGCCCATAGCCCGGCACGTGGTGCCGTGCCGTCGTCCCGTGGCCGTTGCGGCGATGGCGCTGCGTGAGCTCCTGCGCGCGCTCGGGCGACAGACCGGGCCCCTGGTCGCGCACGCTGCAGGTGGCGGGCAGAGCCACCTCGATGACCACGGGCCCCTCGGGCGCGTAGCGCACGGCGTTCTCGACGAGGTTGCGCAGCGCGATGGCGATGGCGTCGAAGTCGCCGCGCACCCACACGTCCTCGTTCTCGGGCAGCACGAGCTGCAGGCGCTGCAGCAGGGCCGGGTCGGACCAGAACTCCTGCGCCACCACGGCCGCCAGCTGGCCGAGGTTCACGCGCTCGTGCGCGAGCGCTGCGCCCGATTCGGCGCGCGAGAGCTGCAGCAGCTTCTCGCAGCGGCGGCTGAGCAGGTCCAGCGAGGCGAGCGTGTCCTGCACGCCCTGGCGCGCGGGCCCGTCGGCCACCTGCTCGAGCGCCGTCTGCAGCCGCAGGCGCACGGTGGCCAGCGGCGTGCGCAGCTCGTGCGCGGCGTTGGCGGCCAGGGCTCGCTCGGTGTCGAGCGCGCCCTCCAGGCGCTGCAGCAGGTGGTTCACGCTGCCCACGATGGTCTGCAGTTCGGTCGGCAGGCCGCGGCCGGGCAGTGGGGCGAGGTGGTTGCCGTCACGCTGCTGCAGCTCGCTCGCGATCCGGCCCGCCGGCGCCAGCACGCGCCGCGTCACGGCGCGGATCAGCCACCCCAGCAGCGGCAGCACCACGGCCAGCGGCACGAGCAGCCCCAGCTGGGTCGCCATGAGCATCGCGCGGCGGTGGGCCAGCGGGGCGCCCGCATGGATGAACATGGGCAACTGGGGGTGGCCCAGCGTGTAGATGCGCAGGCCGTCCTGGTCGTGGAAGCCCGTGCGCAGCGGCACCTGCAGGGCCTTGAGCGGGGCGTCCGCCGAGCGTAGCAGCAGCTCGTTGTGGTCGTTCACCACCTGGTAGAGCAGCACATCATGCTTGGCGCCGCTGAGGTTGCTGTGCGGTACCTCGAGCCGGAACAGCGTGCCGTCGCGCTCGGAGGGCTTCTGGTGGTTGCGCGCGTCGTGCGAGGCGAGGTCGAGCAGGCGCTCGGCGCTCTCCACCAGGCCCGCGTCGAGTTGCTCCTCCAGTTCGTGCTGTATGTACCAGGCCGCGCCTACGCTCGTGGCGATCCACACCAGCGCGATCCAGGGCAGCAGCGCGCGTGTGAGGGACCAGGAGAGGCCGCGGGCTTTCATTGCGGGGCCGTGGTGTTGAGCTTGTAGCCCAGGCCGCGCAGCGTCTGGATGCGGTCGCGGCCGATCTTGCGGCGCAGGTTGCTGATGAATACCTCCAGCGTGTTGCTGCTCGTGTCGGCATCCAGGCCGTAGAGCGCGTCCTGCAGGCTTTCGCGCGTGTGGATGCGGTCGGGCCGCTGCGCAAGCACGCGCAGCAGCGCCCATTCCTTGGCCGTGATCTCCACGGGCTGGCCGTCCAGCAGCACCGTCATGCGGCCCAGGTCGATCTCCAGGCCCGGCAAGTGCAGCACGGCGCTGGCGGCGCCGCTGCGCCGGCGCTCCACGGCGCGCAGGCGTGCGAGGAGTTCGTCGGGGTCATAGGGCTTGACGAGGTAATCGTCCGCGCCCGCGTCGAGCCCGCGGATGCGGTCGGTGATCTGGTCGCGCGCCGTAAGCAGGATGACAGCGGCCTCGGGCAGGCGCGCGCGCAGTTGCGGCAGCAGCGCGAGGCCCTCGCCGTCGGGCAGCTGCCAGTCGAGCAGCACAGCGCCCCAGTGGGACAGGGGCAGCAGCGCGCGCGCCTCGGCCAGGCTCGCCGCGCGCTCGCACACGAAGCCCTTGGCTTCCAGGAAGGAGGCCAGGGCGTTGGCCAGTGGGAGATCGTCCTCGATCAGCAAGATGCGCACGGGGTGGCCTCTTTCGTCTTGGGGGGCTGGCGAGCCTGCGGGGCGGGTTCAACGCCCGCGCAAAAACAGCGCGTCGAGCTCGCGCATGCCGAGCTGGCGCCAGGTGGGGCGGCCGTGGTTGCACTGGTCCGAGCGCTCG
>JAYSFC010000019.1:0-37252 GCA_041913505.1 Acidovorax sp. | reverse complement strand
CGTTCGGCGGCTGGAAGCGCAGCCTGTTCGGCGACCTGCACGCCTACGGCCCGGATGCCGTGCGCTTCTATACCAAGCGCAAGACCATCACCCAGCGCTGGCCCTCGGCCGGCGTGCGCGAGGGCGCGGTGTTCAGCTTCCCGAGCAGCCGCTGACGCCAGGCCGGCACGGCCTGATGCACAAAGCCCCTGGGCCTTGCGGCCGCAGGGGCTTTGTCTTGTGCGGGGTCGGCTTCGGCCTGCCCGTCACCCCTCGAGCTCACTGGCGCGCTTACGCGGGCGCCGGGTGGCGGCCACCACGGGGGCCGCAGGGGCGGCGGGGGCCGCACGCGGGCGGCGCAGCGTGTCCGCATCGAGGATCAGGCGCCCCTGCAGGCGGCCCTTCATGCGCTTGACGCTGCTGGCAGCGTCTTGCATGTGCTCCTCCATGAGCGCGCGGACCTTGTCAGCGTCGCGCGCGCGCGCGGCCCGCACGATGGCGCGGTGGAACTGCGCATTGGCCTCGCCGAAGCGCCGGTGCTCGGTCTGCGGCGTGCGGTTGGCGAACACGATGAGCTGGCGAATCATCTCGTTGATGAGCTCGCAGGTGAAGCGCAGGAACGGGTTGGGGTTGGCCGCCGCGAGGATGTCGTGGAAGTTCACGTCCTCGCGCCGCTGGATCAGCAGGTCTTCATGGCTCTGTGTGGGGTCGCAGCAGGCGATGCTGTGCTCCAGCGCCTCGAAGTCGGCCTCGGTCAGGTGTGGCACCGCGCCCGCTGCCAGTTCGGGCTCGAGCATCTGGCGCACGGTGTAGATGTCGTCGATCGTCACCTCCTTGAAAAAGAGGTAGTTCTGCATGAACTGCAGCGTGCGGTCGAGCGGCACCTCGACGATGGTGCCGCCGCCCGACGGCCCCGTGGAGATGGTGACGAGGCCCTGCACCTCCAGCGACTTGAGCGCCTCGCGGATGGTGCCCTTGCTGACCTGGAACTGCGCCTGCAGCTCGCTCTCGCGTGGCAGGCGATCGCCGGGGCTCAGGTTCTTCTCGGTGATCAGCCGCTTGATCTCCTGGGCCACGAGATCGGAGCGCTTGAGCTGCTTGATCGCCAGGGGAGCGGACTTGGTTGTTGCCATTGTTCTGTTCTTTCCCGGGGCGGCCGGGCACCGCCGACGCCCCCTGCATTTGCTGTCCTGGTGCAGTATGCACCGCCATCGGGCACCCTGGGAACGCTAGGGTTTGCACGCATCATATTTGTTCTATTTGTCACTATAAATAGGAATTAAGGAGCGTGCGCGCATGTCCGTGAATTGGCATGCATCGTGCTCTGAGACCGGCACCCACTACCTGTTCCTCAGTTCCACCACGGAGTCCCCATGCAACGTCGTCACCTCCTGCAACTCTCCGCGCTCGGCGCGCTGCCCGCTTCCCTGGGCCTAGCGCGCGGCGCCTGGGCCCAGTCCAAGGACGCCATCCAGTTCGGCTGCCCTGTGCCCATGTCGGGCGCGTTCGCGGCCAACGGCAAGTTCGCCGACCTGGGCATGAAGCTCGCCATCGAGCAGTACGGCAAGGCGCTGGACCGGCCCCTGGCCTACACGCTGCTCGACACCGAGGGCAAGCCCGCCACGGCCGTGCGCAAGGTGCAGGAGTCGGCGCAGCAGCAGGGCGCGCGCTTCTTCGCGGGCGGCATCCTGTCGTCCGAGGCGCTGGCCATGGGCAAGGAGGCCGAGAAGGCCGGCGGCATCTTCATCACCACGGCAGGCGCCGACGAGATCACGGGCAAGGACTGCAACAGCGCCACGTTCCGCTGGTCGGTGCCCACCTTCGGCGCCATCGAGCAGACGGTGCGCCCGCTGATCGAGGCCAACCCGAAGGCCAAGCGCTGGTACACCATCACGCCGCAGTACGTGTTCGGCGATGGCCTGCTGTCGGCCGCCAAGGCCATCTTCAAGGAAAAGGGCATCGAGCACGTGGGCAACAGCTACCACTCGCTGACCGAAAAGGAGTTCAGCGGCTACCTCACCAACGCCGTGGCCGCCAAGCCCGACGTGCTGCTGCTGCTGAACTTCGGCGCGCAGTCGTCCGACGCGCTGCGCCAGGCCATCAGCTTCGGCATGAACAAGAACATGACCATCCTGATCGCCTGGGCCTCGGGCCTGGAGCAGTTCGAGTCGCTGGGCGCCGACCTGTGCGACGGCGTGTACTTTGGCGCGCAGTACTGGCACACGGCCGACACGCCGCTCAACCGCGACCTCGTCAAGCGCGTGGCCGACAAGTACAAGGCCAACCCCAACTACAGCCTGGCGGGCTCGTACATCTGCACCAAGCTGCTGATCGACGCGATCCTCAAGGCCGGCACCGTGGACCAGAAGGCCGTGGTGGCCGCGCTCGAAGGCATGAAGTACCAGGGCCTCACGGGCGAGGAGGAGGTGCGCCGCGCCGACCACCAGGTGCTCAAGAACTACTACCTGCTCAAGGGCAAGGCCAAGTCCAAGATGAAGAACAAGGACGACTACGTGGACGTGGTGAGCTCCGGCAAGTCCTTCCTGCCGCCCGACCAGACCGGCTGCAAGCTGGCCTGACCCCCTAGCCGCCACACCGCTCCCCCCAACGCCCCGCCCACGCGGGGCGCGGGGCGGCCTGCGCCCACGGCGCCTTTCGTTTCGGACCCTGTATGAGCATCTACCTGCTACAGACCATCAACGGGATCGGCATCGGCATGCTGTATTTCCTGTTGGCCGTGGGCCTGTCCATCGTCTTCGGCCTGCTGCGCTTCGTGAACTTTGCGCACGGCGCCTTCTACCTGCTCGGCGCGTACTTCTGCTACCAGATGACGCGCTGGGGCCTGAGCTTCTGGCTTGCGCTCGCCGTGGCGCCGCTGGCCGTGGGAGCCCTGGGCTGGCTCACCGAGAAGCTGCTGCTGCGCCATGTGTACGCCAAGGCGCACGAGTTCCACATCCTCGTCACCGTGGGCCTGGCGCTCGTGGTGCAGGAGCTCGTGATCCTGCAGTGGGGGCCGTTGGGCGACAGCGTGGCCGTGCCCGACCTGCTGCAGGGCGTGGTGATGTGGGGCGGCTTCGTCTACCCCAAGTACCGGCTGTTCGTGATCGGCTTCACGGCCGTGCTCGCGGTGCTGCTGTGGTGGGTTCTGGAGGGCACGCGCCTGGGCAGCGCCGTGCGCGCAGGCAGCGAATCGACCGAGATGGTGTCGCTGCTGGGCCTGAACGTGTTCGCCATCTTCAGCCTGGTGTTCGCGCTGGGCGCGGCCACGGCAGCGCTGGCGGGCGTGCTGGCCGCCCCGATCCGCGGCGCCGAGCCCTTCATGGGCGTGGAGGCGCTGGGCGTGGCCTTCGTCATCGTGGTCGTGGGCGGCCTGGGCAGCTTCGGCGGCGCGCTCGTGGGCGGGCTGCTCATCGGCATCGTGCAGAGCGTGATGAGCACCCTGTGGCCCGAAGGCGCGCGCCTGATGATTTACGTGGCCATGGCCGCCGTGCTGTTGCTGCGCCCCCACGGCCTGCTGGGCCGCAAAGGATGAACACCATGATGACCAGGCATTCCCATCTTCTTCTGGCGCTGGCCATCGTGGTCGCCATGCCGCTCCTCATGCATTCGGGCTCGCTCGCGAGCGAGGTGCTGATCTACGGGCTTGCCGCCATGGGCTGCAACCTGCTGCTGGGCTACACGGGCCTGCTGTCGTTCGGCCAGGGCATCTTCTTCGGCCTGGGCAGCTACACCATCGCGCTGCTGCTCACGCGCTGGCCCTTGCCCATGCCACTGGCGCTGCTGGCCGCCGTGGCCGTGGGCGCAGCGGGCGCGGCCGTCGTGGGCTGGGTGGCGATCCGCCAGCGCGGCACCTACTTCGTGATGCTCACGCTTGCGTTCGCGCAGATGTTCTACTTCATCGCCTACACGGCCACGGGCCTCACAGGCGGCGACAACGGCCTGCTCGACATTCCACGCCCCTCGCTCGCCGCCTGGGGCCAGACGCTGTGGCCGCTGGCCTCGCCCTGGCAGTACTACGGCTTCGTGGCCGCGCTGTTCCTGGCCTCGTTCTGGCTGCTGCGCCGCGTATGCGACTCGGTGTTCGGCCGCACCCTGCTGGCCGTGCGCGACAACGAGGAGCGCGCCGCCGCCGTGGGTTACGACCTGCGCCTCCTGAAGCTGCAGGCCTTCGTGATCTCGGGCGCCGTCACGGGCCTGGCCGGCGCGCTGCACGCGATGATGACCGGCATCGCTCCGCTGTCGAACGCCGAGTACCACACGAGCGAAATGATCCTCGTGATGACCGTGATCGGCGGCACGGGCAACCTGCTGGCCTCGGTGCTGGGCGCAGCTTTTTACGTGCTGCTGGGCGACTGGCTGTCCACGCTGTGGCCGCGCTGGCTGCTGCTGCTGGGCGTGGTGCTGATGATCGTGAGCCTGGGGCTGCAGCGCGGGCTGTGGGGCCTGGGTGAAAGCCTGTGGAGCCTGGTGCGCCGCAAGGGCGCCGGTACGGACACCTCCAGCGTCCCCACCGACGCGCAAGCCCATGCCAAGGGAGGCCATGCATGAAAACGACCGCAGCATCCCCCATCCTGCTCGAAGCCCAGGGCGTCGAGAAGCGCTACGACAAGTTCATCGCCCTGGGCGGCGTCAACCTCAAGGTGCGCGCGAACACCGTGCATTCGGTAATCGGCCCCAACGGCGCGGGCAAGACCACGCTGTTCCACATGCTCACGGGCACCAAGCAGGTGAGCGGCGGGCGCATCCTGTTCGACGGCCACGACGTGACGCGCGAGCCCGACCACCGGCGCGTGCGCCGGGGCATGGCGCGCTCGTTCCAGGTGACCAGCCTGTTCCTGACCCTGCCCGTGCGCGAGAACCTGCGCCTGGCCGCGCAGGGGGTGGCGCCCAGGTTGGCGCTGGACTGCTGGAACGCACCCCTGGGCCGGCGCTCCTGCGCCGACACGGTGGCCAGCGTGCTCGAACGCCTGGGCCTCGCGCGCCATGCCGACACACCAGCCGGCAACCTCTCGCACGGCCAGCAGCGGCGGCTGGAAGTGGGCATGGCGCTGGCGGCCAGGCCGAAGGCCATCTTCCTCGACGAACCGACCTCGGGCATGGGCATCGACGACCTCGACGAGATGAAGCGGCTGATCCAGGGCCTGAAGGACGAGCACACCGTGGTGCTCATCGAACACAACATGGGCATCGTCATGGACATCTCCGACACCATCACCGTGATGCAGCAGGGCCGCGTGCTCGCCGAAGGCCTGCCCCACGAGATCCGCAACGACGAGCGCGTGCGCAGCGCCTACCTGGGCAACATGATCACCGGAGGCAAGGCATGAAAACACTGCTGTCCTTGGAGGGCATCCACGCCCACTATGGCAAGAGCCATGTGTTGCAGGGTGTCTCGCTGCACGTGGGCGACGGCGAGCTCGTTACGCTGCTGGGGCGCAACGGCGCGGGCAAGACCACCACTCTCAAGACCATTGCGGGCGCGATGGCGCCCACGCAGGGGCAGGTGCGCTTCGCTGGCGAGGCCACGCACCGGCTCGCCACGCACCTCGTGGCGCAGCGTGGCATCTGCCTGGTGCCCGAGCACCGGGGCATCTTCAAGCTGCTCACCGTGGAGGAGAACCTGCTGCTGGGCCAGCGCAGGCAGTCGCCCTGGCAATTGGCAGACATCTACCGCATCTTTCCGCGCCTGCAGGAGCGGCGCACCAACGGCGGCGGCCAGCTCTCGGGCGGCGAGCAGCAGATGCTGGCCATTGGCCGCGCGCTCATGAACGCACCGCGCCTGCTGATGCTCGACGAACCCGTCGAGGGCCTGGCGCCCGTGATCGTCGAAGAGATCGTGGCCCAGCTCCAGACCATCAAGGCCGCGGGCGTGGCCATCCTGCTCGTGGAGCAGAACCTCGAGGTCTGCACCCAGCTAGCGGACCGCCACTACATCATCGAACAAGGCGCGATCGTGCACGAGGCCACCAACCAAGACTTCCTGGCGGACGACGCCGTGAAGGACCGCTACCTTGGCGTCGGCATGGCCTGACGCCCCCGCAGGAGAACTCCCATGGACATGATCACCTCCCCCGCCACCACCACGGCGTTCGCGCTGCGCACCAGCGGCGCGCGCCTGTGGCAGTCGCTGATGGACCTCGCGCGCATCGGCGGCACGCCCAAGGGCGGCGTGTGCCGCATCGCGCTCACCGAGCTGGACCGACAGGGCCGCGACCTCTTCGTGCAGTGGGCCCGCGAGGCGGGCTGCAGCATCCGCGTGGATGCGATCGGCAACATCTTCGCGCGCCGCGCGGGTGCCGACGACAGCCTGCCGCCCGTGATGACGGGCAGCCACATCGACACCCAGCCCACGGGCGGCAAGTTCGACGGCAACTACGGCGTGATGGCAGGCCTGGAGGTGGTGCGCACGCTCAATGCCGCCGGCGTGCGCACGCGCGCGCCCATTGAGGTGGCCGTATGGACCAACGAGGAGGGTTCGCGCTTCGTGCCCGTGATGATGGGCTCGGGCGTATTCGCCGGCGCGTTCACGCTGGAGCACGCCCTCGCGCAGCGCGACACGCAGGGCGTGAGCGTGGCCGATGCGCTCTCGGCCATCGGCTATGCGGGCCAGGCCGGCCCGGCCCCGGCCGTGGGTGCCTACTTCGAGGCGCACATCGAGCAAGGCCCGGTGCTGGAGAACCACGAGCGCGTGATCGGCGTGGTACAGGCCGCGCTGGGCCAGCGCTGGTACGACGTCACGGTGCAGGGCATGGAGGCGCATGCGGGCCCCACGCCCATGGAATTGCGGCGCGACGCGCTGCTGGCCGCGAGCGCGCTGGTGGCCGAGGTCAACCGCATCGCCGTCGAGCGCAAGCCCCATGCGCGCGGCACCGTGGGCTCGCTGGAGGTGTTCCCGAATTCGCGCAACGTGATCCCCGGCCGCGTGAAGATGAGCGTGGACCTGCGCGCACCCGACGATGCCCAGCTGCTGGAGATGGACGGCGCGCTGCGCGCTGCCTGCGCAAGCATCGCCGCCGAACGCGGCCTCACCATCGGCGTGGAGCAGGTGGTGTACTTTCCGCCGCAACCCTTCGCGCCGCACCTGGTGGAGTCTGTCCGCGCCAACGCCGCCGACCTGGGCTACAGCAGCATGGACGTGGTGAGCGGCGCGGGCCACGACGCGGTGTACGTGGCACGCGTGGCGCCCGCAGCGATGATCTTCGTGCCCTGCGCCGACGGTATCAGCCACAACGAGATCGAGGACGCCAACCCCGCCCACCTGGAGGCCGGTTGCAATGTGCTGCTGCGCGCCATGCTCACGGCCGCGGAGGTCGTGGCATGAAGATCCTGATCGCGCGGCTCAACCACGAAACCAACACCTTCTCTCCCGTGCCCACGCCCATCGAGGCGTTCTCGCCCACCTACGGCGAGGAGGCCTGGCGCGCCAACAAGGGCATGCGCACGGCCATGGCGGCCTTCATCGATCTGGCCGAGGGCCTGGGTGCCACGCTCGTGACACCCGTATCGGCCACGGCCAACCCGAGCGGCCCCGTGCACGCAGCGGCCTACGACGAACTCACGCGCCGCATCGTGGAAGCAGCTCCTGGATGCGACGCCATCCTGCTCGACCTGCACGGCGCCATGGTGGCCGAGCACACCGACGACGGCGAAGGCGACCTGCTCGCGCGCGTGCGCGCCGCCGCGCCCGGTGTGCCCTTGGGCGTGGCACTGGACCTGCATGGCAACATCACCGAGAAGATGGTGCAAAGCGCCGACGTGATGGTGGGCTTCAAGACCTACCCGCACATCGACATGTACGAGACCGGCGAGCACGCGGGCCGCCTGCTGCTGCAGATGCTGCGCGGCGAGGCACGCTACCGCGTGCGCTGGCACCGCCTGCCGCTCATGAGCCACACGCTGCGCAGCACCACGCTCGACGGCCCGATGCGCGATGCCGTGGAAGCCGCACGCGCGCTGGAGCGCGGCGGTCTGCCCGCCGTATCGGTGTTCGGCGGCTTCTCGCTGGCCGACATCGCAGCGCCCTGCATGAGCGTGGTCGCCACCTGCCGCGAGGAGAGCTCCGCCGCCGCCCAGGCCGCCGTGGACACCCTGGCGCAGCAGATCTGGCAGCGCCGTGCCGAGTACGTGTACCGCAGCGAGCCTCTGGAAGACTCCCTGCGCCGCGCTCAAGGCCTGGCCCAGGGCGCCACGCGGCCCGTGCTGCTGCTCGATCATGGCGACAACTGCATGTCGGGCGGCACCTGCGACACCATGGATGTGCTGCAGGCCGCGCTGGAGCAAGGCCTGTCGGGCATCGCCGTGGGGCCGCTGTGCGACCCCGAGGCCGTGGCGCGGCTCACGGCGGCCGGCGTGGGCACCGACGTGGAGATCGGCCTGGGCAACAAGGTACCGCTCGAGCGCATCGGCCTGCACAAAGAGCCGCTGCGCCTGCGCGGCACGGTGCGCGCCGTGAGCGACGGCACCTACACCGTCACAGGCCCGATCTACACCGGCCAGCGGTGCCACATGGGGCGCACGGCGCTGCTGGACACCGGTGCCGCGCAGATCGTGGTGACCGAACAGACCCACGAGCCGTGGGACCTGGGCGTGTTCCGCTGCGTGGGGCTGGACCCCACGCGCTTTCGTTTTGTGCTGCTCAAGTCGCGCATGTACTGCCGGCCCGTGTTCGTGCCGCTGTCCGAGGGGCTCGTGGAATGCGACAGCCCGGGCGTGACCACCTCGGACTACGCGCGATTCCCGTTCGCGCGCGTGGCCCGCCCGGTGTACCCGCTCGACGCCCTCTGACGCCCCCCGCTCAGCACGATTGGGCACCGCCCGATCACAACTGTTTCACCAGACAGCGGGTCGACATCCGAGCGGCCTACAATCGGCTCCCCCTACACCCCGCCGACGGCGCGCAAGCGCAAGCGCTGCGTCCGCCGGCCCTGCCTTCGCTGGAGACGCTTGATGTCCGAGAACACGGCCCCCACCCCTACCGATAAACGCGCCCTGCTGCGCCGTGCCGCGCTCGAGTACCACGAATTTCCCAAGCCCGGAAAGATCTCCATCGCTGCCACCAAGCAGATGGTGAACCAGCATGATCTGGCCCTGGCCTACTCGCCCGGCGTGGCCGCACCGTGCGAGGAGATCGTCAAGGACCCCTCCGCCGCCTTCCGCTACACCGCACGCGGCAACCTGGTGGCCGTCATCAGCAACGGCACGGCGGTGCTGGGCCTGGGTGATATCGGCGCGCTGGCCTCCAAGCCGGTGATGGAGGGCAAGGGGGTTCTGTTCAAGAAGTTCGCCGGCGTGGATGTGTTCGACATCGAGATCGACGAGAAAGACCCCGCCAAGCTGGTGGAGGTGATTGCCGCGCTGGAGCCGACCTTCGGCGCCATCAACCTGGAAGACATCAAGGCGCCGGATTGCTTTTATGTGGAGCGCGCGTTGCGCAAGCGCATGAAGATCCCCGTCTTCCACGACGACCAGCACGGCACGGCCATCACCGTGGCGGCGGCCATGGTGAATGCACTGAAGGTGGCGGGCAAGAAGATCGAGGACGTGAAGCTGGTGGCCAGCGGCGCGGGCGCGGCGGCGCTGGCCTGCCTGAACCTGCTGCTGAAAGTGGGCCTGCAGCGCAAGAACGTGTTCGTGACCGATCTGGCCGGCGTGGTCTACGAGGGCCGCACGGAACTGATGGACGACGACAAGCGCCAGTTCATGCAGAAGACCGACGCGCGCACGCTGGCCGAGGTGATCACGGGCGCGGACGTGTTTCTGGGCCTGTCCGCCGGCAACGTGCTCAAGCCCGAGATGGTGGCCACCATGGCCGAGCGCCCTGTGATCTTCGCCCTGGCCAACCCCAACCCGGAAATCATGCCCGAAGTGGCGCACGGCGTGCGCGGCGACATCATCATGGCCACGGGCCGTTCGGACTACCCGAACCAGGTCAACAACGTGCTGTGCTTCCCCTACATCTTCCGGGGCGCGCTGGACTGCGGCGCGACCACCATCACGGACGAAATGGAGATCGCGGCAGTGCATGCCATCGCCGAGCTGGCCCAAGCCGAGCAGAGCGAGGTGGTGGCCGCAGCCTACGTGGGCGAAAAGCTCTCGTTCGGCCCTGAGTACCTGATCCCCAAGCCGTTCGATCCGCGCCTGATGATGAAGATCGCGCCGGCCGTCGCCCAGGCCGCAGCCGACAGCGGCGTCGCGCGGCGCCCCATCGCCGACATGGACGCGTACCGCGACCACCTGCAGACCTTCGTTTACGCCTCGGGCACGACGATGAAGCCCATCTTCACGGCCGCCAAGACCGCCGCCAAGAAGCGCGTGGCCTTCTCCGAGGGCGAGGAAGAGCGCGTGCTGCGCGCCGCGCAGATCGTGGTGGACGAGAAGATCGCGCGCCCCACGCTCATCGGCCGCCCCGCCATCATTGCCCAGCGCATCGAGAAGTTCGGCCTGCGCCTGAAGGAAGGGCAGGACTACGACGTGGTCAACGTCGAGAACGACCACCGCTACCGCGACTTCTGGCAGACCTACCACCGCATGACCGAGCGCAAGGGCGTGACGGTGCCCATCGCCAAGATCGAGATGCGCCGGCGCCTCACGCTGATCGGCTCGATGCTGCTGCACAAGGGCGAGGTGGATGGCCTCATCACCGGCACCTGGGGCAACACGGCCCACCACCTGCAGTACATCGATCAAGTGATCGGCAAGCGCGCCGGTGTAGCCACCTACGCCTGCATGAACGGCCTGCTGCTGCCCGATCGCCAGGTCTTCGTGGTGGACACCCATGTCAACTACGACCCCACGGCCGAGCAGCTCACCGAGATCACGATCATGGCGGCCGAGGAGATGATGCGCTTTGGCATCAAGCCGCGTGCCGCGCTGCTGTCGCACTCCAACTTCGGCTCGAGCAACCAGCCCAGCGCCGTGAAAATGCGCCAGACGCTGGACCTGCTGCGCGTGCAGGCACCCTGGCTCGAGGTGGACGGCGAAATGCACGGTGACGTGGCGCTCGATGGCAAGGCGCGCTCGGCACTCATGCCCCATGGAACGCTGATCGGCGACGCCAACCTGCTCGTGATGCCGAACATCGATGCTGCCAACATCTCGTACAACCTGCTCAAGACGGCGGCGGGCGGCAATATCGCGATCGGGCCCGTGCTGCTCGGCGCTGCCCAGCCTGTGCACATCCTGACGGCCAGCACCACGGTGCGCCGCATCGTGAACATGGCGGCCCTCACCGTGGCCGATGCCAACGCCGCCCGGTAAGCACAGGGTGGATAGCAAGCGCTAACCCACCCATTCTGTAAACCCTTCAGCGCCTGCCCAATAATTGGGCAGGCGCTTGCTTTTTGGGGGTCTTTGCGTCAAACTAATGGCTCGAAATTTCGGGTAAACCCGTAGTTTCTGAAAGGTGTAGTTGATGCTGAAGGCTGTAGCCACCCAGGCGTACCGGGTTGGTCTTGCGTGCGTTTTGGGTGCCGCTTTCGTGCTGGCCCCAGCGTCGGGATTCGCGCGAGGCACACCGTCCCAGGACGGCTCCCCCACCATACCGCTGGCCGAGTTACCGCCCCAGGGACGTGCAACCTATGCGCTGATCCGGGACGGCGGCCCCTTCCCCTACCCCAAGGATGGCGCCGTGTTCGGCAACCGGGAACGCCAGCTGCCCCAGCACAAGCGGGGCTACTGGCGCGAATACACGGTCAAGACACCAGGCTCGCGCGACCGGGGTGCCCGGCGCATCGTGTGTGGCGGCCCGCCCCGTGTTCCGGACGCCTGCTACTACACCAACGACCACTACGCCAGTTTTCGAGAAATTGTGGAATGAGGCTGGACGTGACACACGTTCACCGGCATGCTGAGGACTGTGACCTCCGAGAAACCCCTTTTTCGGAGCGTCCGCCCGCCCGTGCCCCAGAAATCTCACCCTTTGTGGACTTCTTAAGTAGAGAAAGAGCAGCGGAGATGGAAACACCACTTCGTAAAGACCAGGACAACCCCCTGCGCGGCGTCCGATCCAACATCGTGCAGTCGATCCGCGCCTTCCGCGTGCAGGATCTGCAGGGCGCCGCCAAGGGTCTGGGCCACCATTTCCTGTACGCCAACCTGGCCCACGCCCAGTCCAAACAGGACGTGCTGGACTTGATCGCCGCGCAGTTCACCTTCCCGGCGCACTTCGGCAAGAATTTCGATGCGCTGTACGACTGCATGACCGATCCCCTGCATAAATCGGGCCCGCAGCCAGGCTTCATCGTGGTGCTTGAGCAGATCCCGACCACGGCGAAGTTCGACAAGGAAGCGCGCGAGCAGCTGCTCGACATCTTCCGCGACGCCGCGGACTATTGGAGCGACCGCAAGATCCCGTTCCGCTGCTTCTATTCTTTTCTGTAGCCCGTTCTGCATCCGCTGGCCACGCAGAACGGGCGACCGAGGCCCAAGAACCGGGACAGCAGTCCGTCCAAGGCATCGTGATCGACGAAGGCGCCGAGAAGATGCCCACCGACAAGCTGGTCGACGTCTCCCCGCTGGCGCTGCGCATGAGCAGCCCCTTCAATTCGGGCTACTGGCTCAACGCCGCCTGAGGCCCGCCGCCCGTCCGCCGGACGGGCTTTTTTGCGCTCGCGCTCGCGCCCGCCTGCGGCTCACGCCGCCTTGGCGGGCAGTTGCTGTGCCAGGGCCACGTACTCGGCCACCGGCACCTCCTCGGCGCGGCGCTGCAGATCGAACGCCCCAGCATAGCCCTGCGCATCGAGCCAGCGGCCCAGCGTGTGGCGCAGCAGCTTGCGGCGCTGGCTGAACGCCACCTGCACGAGCGCCTCGAGCCGCGCCTGCTCCACGGGCGCCGGCACGGCATAGGGCACCATGCGGACCACGGCACTGTCCACGCGCGGCGGTGGATCGAAACTCTCGGGTGGCACGAACAGCACGTTCTCCATCGCGTAGCGCCACTGCAACATCACCGACAGACGGCCGTAGTCGCCCGTGGCGGGCGCGGCCACCATGCGGTCGATGACCTCCTTTTGCAGCATGAAGTGCTGGTCCATCACCACGTCCACGTAACCAAGCAGGTGGAACAGGATGGGCGTGGAGATGTTGTAGGGCAGGTTGCCCACCACTCTGATTTTGGGAGCATTCAACGACTGCGCCACCTGCGCAAAGTCCACCTTGAGCACATCGGACTCGATCACGTCAAGCTGCCCGTGCTGGCGCAACCGCGCGGCCAGGTCGCGGTCGAGCTCGATCACCGTGAGGCGCCCCAGGCGCTCGACCAGGGGCTGCGTGAGCGCCGCCAGGCCCGGCCCGATCTCGACCACGGGCTGCCCTGCGACGGGGGCGATGGCGCGCACGATGGCGTCGATGATGCCGTCGTCGCTGAGGAAATGCTGGCCGAAGCGTTTGCGGGGAATGTGCTTCATGGTCTTTGCGCCCACCACGCCGGCGCGCGCCAAACGCTCCCCCTGCACGGGGCCGAGGGTGCCATGCGGCGAGCGGCCGTAGGGAGCTGGTTCATTGGGGCGGATCGCGGTATTCGACGTAGGCGCGGCCACGCTGCTCTTGGGCCCAGGTGACGTAGGCGTCCTCGAGCTTCTTCTCGCGCACGGCATCGCGCGCCAGATCGCGCTGCTCGCGCGGCGTGAGCGGTGTCTCGCGGCGCTCGACGAGCTGGATCAGGTGCACGCCAAAGCGCGACACCACGGGCTCGCTGATCTGGCCTGGCTGCAGCCGCTCCACGGCCTGCTCGAACTCGGGCACGTAGCGGCCCGGCGCGGCCCAGCCCAGGTCGCCACCCTCCTTGGCGCTGCCGTCCTGCGAGTGCTCGCGCGCGAGCGCTTCGAACGTGGCCTGCCCCGTCATGACCCGGCGGCGGTAGTCTGCCAGGCGCGCAGCGGCAGCAGCTTCGGACATCTGGGCGTTGGTGCGCAGCAGGATGTGGCGCACATGGTTCTGCGTGATCACGGCGGGCATGCCGGCGCTGGTCTTCTCGATCACCTTGAGCACATGGAAGCCCGCGGGCGAGCGCACAGGGCCCACCACGCCGCCCACCGGCGTCTTGGCCGTGACCTCGAGGAACAGCTCGGGATAGCGGTCGGCCGGGCGCAGGCCCAGCTGGCCGCCACGCTGGCCTTCGGGCGCGTCGGAGTATTCGCGCGCCACGGCTGCGAAATCGGCGCCGGCCGCGCGGGCCTGGTCGGCGGCAGCCTGCGCGCGGGCCTGCCGCTCGGCGACGACGGCAGGGCTCGCGTCCTCGGGCACGCGCACGAGCACGTGGCCCAGGTTGATCGAGAACTTGGAGGGGTCACCGCTGCTTTGCTGCTCGCGCAGGTACTGCTCCACCTCCACGTCGCTCACGCGCACGCGCGATTCGAGGTCGCGCTCGCGCAGGCGCTGCACCAGCAGCTGGTTGCGCAGTTCCTCGCGGAAGCGCTTGGCATCGATGCCGTCGGCCGCGAGACGGCGGTGCATCTCCTCGACCGTCACGCTGTTCTGGCGCGCCACGTTTTGTTCGGCCTGCCCCACGGAGTAATCGTCCACGCGGATGCCGGTCTCGCGGGCCTGCTGCAGCAGGATTTTCTCGAGGATCAGGCGCTCGAGCACTTCGCGGGCCAGCACCTCGCGCGGCGGCACCTGGCCGCCCTGGCTCGCGATGCCCTGCTGCACGCGCGCCATGCGGGCGTTGACCTCGTTGTTGGTCACGGGCTCGGAGTTGACAACGGCCACGATGAAGTCGGCCTGGCGCGTCGCCGCGGCTGCAGCGGGCGCGGGCAGGGAGGCAGCGGGAACGGTGCGTGACAACCCCTTGCCGGAGCCGCCGCCGGACGATGGGCGCAGCCCCTGCGCGCCGGCCGACAGCGGGCTCACGGAGGCCAGGAAAGCCAGGCATGCAAGGCCCAGGGCAAGTGCTCGGTGGTTCATGGTGCGAAAACGTTGCAAACGTTGCATTAGTCGTAATTGCTGAAACGGCTCGGCGTGCCGACCTGCTCACGCAGGTACTGGTAGCGCGGAATCTGCTGCTTGAGGCTGGTCAGCGGGTTGGAGCCCAGGCTCAGGCGCGAGAAGCCGACGAACTCGATCTGGAACAGCAGCCGCGTGTTGGTCGTGGCCAGGCCGCTTTGCAGGCGCTCGAGCACCACACGGCCAATCCAGCAGCAGCTGTCGTACTCCAGGCCGATGACGGTGTCGACCAGGCGGCGCTCCATCATGCTGTAGTTGAGGCGGCCCACGCTGTACCAGCGCCCACCGCCCTGGCCCCGGCCGGGCCCGAGGTCACGGCCGCGGTCGCCCCAGAGGTCGTTGAGGGGCCACTGCCAGCCGACGTCGATCTGCTCGCTGGTGTCTTTCTGGAAGCGGTAGGCCGCGCTCACCGTGTGGTAGGCCCCGGGGCTGTAGCGCGCACCGACCGTGGAACGGATCGAGCGGCCGATCTTGGGGTTGTACTGCACGGTGGAGTCGACGCTCCACTGCGGTGTCCAGTTCACGGCTGCGCCGACCAACAGGTCGGACAGGCGCTCGCTCACGGGCGTGCCGCCGGGCAGCGTCACCTGCTGGTCGGAAAAGCGCAGGCGCTGCGCCACGCCCAGGCGCACGACCTCGGCGCCCGTGGTGGGGTTGAGCAGGCGCGAGGTCAGGCCGAGCGTGAGCAGGTTGTTGTCGGCCAGCCGGTCGTTGCCCGTGAACGCGTTCTCGGTGTAGACGGTGGCGAAGTTGAAGTCGTTGGCTGCCGTGTCGTACACGGGCAGCTGGCTCTGGTCGCGGAACGGCGTGTAGGTGTAGAACGCGCGCGGCTCCAGCGTCTGCACGAAGCTGCGGCCCAGGTACTGGGCCTCGCGCTCGAACACGAGCCCGCTGTCGAGGCTGAACGTGGGCAGCACCCGGCTGGCCGAGCGCGTGCCGTTCGCGAGCATGCTGTCGAACTCGTAGTGCGTGGCGTGCAGCTGCACGCGCGGCGTGATGAAGCCGCCCGGCGCGAGGAAGGGCCGGCTGATCTGCGCCATGGAGTAGGTGCGCTGCGCGTTGGGCTGCAGCGTGAGCAGGCGGTCGGCCTGAAACCGGGTGGTGTCGGCCTCCACGCTCGCGTCGAAGCCGCCCGGCAGGTTCGTGGGCAGGTAGCGCCACACCATCTGGGGCATGCGGTCGTAGGGCGGGACGATGGGCGCCGTCACGTCCTGCAGCGTCTGCCACTTCAGCGTGCGCACCGAGACGCTCATGTCGTCCTGGGCCCAGCCCAGCGAGGCGTCGTTCGGCAGCAGGCGCTGCGTGAGCTGGCGGCTCGAGCGCGGGAAATCGCGCCAGTAGTTGTCGTCGCTCACGCGGTTGAGGTTGATGTTGAGCCCCAGGCCGCCGAACGGGCTGTCGAGCATGCCGTTGTGCTGGGCCGAGTAGGCCCAGCGGTTCTGGCCGGCCAGGCGGTCGTTGGGCAGGAAGTTGCCGCTCAGCACCCCCCTGTAGGAGGGCTCGAGGTAGCGGAACTCGCCCCCCAGGCTCACGCCGCGGCGCGCCATCAGCGCGGGGGTGATCGTGGCGTCGCGGTTGGGCGCGATGTTCCAGTAGTAGGGCACCGCCAGCGTGGGGCCGTTGCGGTTGTCGATGGGCACGATGGTCGGCGGCAGGAAGCCCGATTTGCGGCGCTCCGACAGCGGAAAGCTGATGCTCGGAATGGCCGGCAGGGCCAGCCCCTTGAATTCGAGCACCGCGTTCTCGGCCACGCCCACCTGCTCCTCGTTGTCGAGACGGATGGTGTCGGCGCGCAGCACCCAGTCAGGCTGCCAGTCCGGCTGCCAGGTGGCCTCGTTGTCGCGCTCGCAGGTCGTATAGGTGGCCTGGTGCACCACGGCGCGTGCGGAGTCCAGGAAATCCACGCGCGTGGCCTCGCCATGCGCCTGGGTGGCCAGGAAGCGGTAGCGCGCATCGGTGAAGAAACCCTCGAAGGCCTCCACGCGCAGGTCGAGCGCCGTGCCCTCGTACACATTGCCCGCGCGGTTCATGCGCACGTGGCCGCGCGCCTGGGCCCGGTCGTCGGGCACGGTGTACTCGAGGCGGTCGGCATGGATCACGGTGTCGCCGCGGCGCAGCTCGGCGTTGCCCTCGACCACGGTGTTCACGTCGGCCTGGCCGTCGATACGGTCGCCGCGCACGAAGGCGGGCTGGTTGTTGCGCACCTCGGGCGGAATCTTCTCCTGCAGCATCGGGCTTGGGCGCAGCGCGGGCTGGGGCACGGGCGCGTCCCAGGCGCTGGGCGCGGCCGGCTCCTGGGCCCAGGCCAGCGGAGCGCCCGACCAGGCCAGCGCCATGCACCAGGCCAGGCGGCTCATCGCCAGGGAGCCCGGGCGGTGCCGGGCGCGGCGTTCAGAAGGCTGCGCGGTGAGGGGCTGGCGGGAATGCACGTGGAACGAAGGGATGGTGAAAAGGATCGGCAACGGGCGGGCTCGGGCCCGCCCCGGCGCAAAGGGCGGGCCGGGGCGGTTTGTAGAATCCGATTATCCATGAGCGCCCCCACCTCCCCCACGCCGCTTCCCCAGGCTTCGGCGGCCCTTTCCCATTCCCCCGTGGCCTGGACCGACGCGCGGCGCCAGGCGGCCTTCGAGGCCTGGCTCGCGCCCCTCGCGGCAACGCACGGCCTGCGCCCCGAGACGCTGCGCCCGGCCTCGGCCGACGCGAGCTTCCGGCGCTACCTGCGCCTGGACCGGGAGGGCGGCGACAGCCTCATCGTGATGGACGCGCCGCCCGACAAGGAAAACTGCCACCCCTTCGTGCAGGTGCAGGGCCTGATGGCCGCCGCGGGCCTGCAGGTGCCGCAGATCCTGGCCTGGGATGAGGCCGGCGGCTTCATGCTGCTGTCCGACCTGGGCCGCCAGACCGTGATCGAGCGCCTGGACCCTGAGCGCCCGCAGGACGCCCTGCCCTGGTACCGCCGGGCCGTGGACACGCTGCTCGACTGGCAGAAGGCCTCGCGCCCCGGCGTGCTGCCGCCCTACGACGACGCGCTGCTGCGCCGCGAGCTCGCGCTGTTCCCCGACTGGTACCTGGCCCGGCACCGCGCCGTGGCGCTGTCGGCGGATCAGCAGGCCACGCTGGCCCAGGCTTTCGACCGCATCGTGGCGCACAACCTGTCCGCGCCCAGCGTGTTCGTGCACCGCGACTACATGATGCGCAACCTGATGGTGCCGGCCGAAGGGCACGCGCTTGGCGTGCTGGACTTCCAGGACGCCGTGTACGGCCCCATCACCTACGACATCGCGAGCCTGCTGCGCGACGCCTTCATCAGCTGGGACGAGGATTTCGTCATCGACGTCACGGTCCGCTACTGGGAAAAGGCGCGCCGCGCGGGCCTGCTGGGCGCCAGCAGCGCCAGCGGCTGGGGCGACGACTTCGGCGAGTTCTACCGCGCCGTTGAATGGATGGGCCTGCAGCGCCACCTCAAGGTGGCGGGCATCTTCGCGCGCCTCACGCTGCGCGACGGCAAGCCGCGCTACCTGGCCGACGCGCCGCGCTTCATCGGCTACATCCGCGCCACGGCCACGCGCTACCGCGAGCTCGCGCCGCTGCTGCGCCTGGTGGACCAGATCGAGGGCACAGCCGCCCCCATGGGCTACGCCTTCGGGCGTGTTTAGGGCGGATTTTGGGCCGAATCGGCCGCATGTCCAAGTGTGTCATAGGCCATCAGCTACTTAATTCATAGCATGCCCCGCTTCCATTGCCCCGTGCCGCTCGCCACTGGCGCCGAGATCGACCTGCCCCCGGGCGCCGCGCGCCACGTGCAGGTGCTGCGCCTGCAGCCCGGCGACACGGTCACGCTGTTCCCCGGAGGGGACGACGGCCCGGGCGGCGAGTTCGAGGCCACGGTGGTGCGCATGGGCCGCAGCGACGTGCGCGTGCGCGTGGACGCCCACCACGCCATCGAGCGCGAGGCGCCGCGCGCCGTGCACCTGCTGGCGGGCATCACGGCGGGCGAGCGCATGGACTGGCTCGTCGAAAAGGCCACCGAGCTCGGCGCGGCCAGCATCACGCCCCTCGTGGCCGAACGCAGCGTGCTGCGCCTCAAGGGCGAGCGCGCCGACAAAAAGCTCGCCCACTGGCAGGCCGTGGCCGTGGCCGCCTGCGAGCAGTGCGGGCGCAACCGCGTGCCGCCCGTGCACCCGGCCGCCACGCTGGCCGATTGGCTCGCCGCCGCGGCGCCGCCTGCGGGCCAGGGCCTGCTGCTGTCGCTGCGCACCGAAACCCGGCCGCTGCGCACGGCGGCCGCGCAGGGAGCAGGCCCTCTGTGGTTCCTCTCGGGCCCCGAGGGCGGCCTCTCGCCCGCCGAGGAAACGCTGGCGCTGGCGCACGGCTTCGCGCCCGCCACGCTGGGCCCGCGCGTGCTGCGCGCCGAAACCGCGCCGCTCGCGGCCCTGGCGGCGCTGCTGGTCTGAGCCCCGCCGCCAGGGCCCTTTTGCACCGGCGGCCATTTTTCTAGAATGGCTCGCTGGGCCACGGGCTCGGCAACGGCCGCACCTTTGCGGGCCGCCCTGTGTAGAAGGACTTTTTTTTGCCCATACCGCCCTCCTGCCGGCGCCTGGTGGACCTGCTGCTGTCCACCGATGCGGCCCGGCGCAACCGCACGGCCATGGCCTTGCTGGCGCTGGCCCTGATGGTCTGCAGCGCGGGCGTCATGCTGCTCATCGCGCACGCCGGCGTGGCCAACCTGCGCGCGGTGCAGTGGTGGGCGGCACTCTCGGTGAGCGGCCTGGCCCTGATGGCCGCGCTGGTGCGCTCGGGCGCCACGCAGGGGCTGGCCGACCCGGCGCTCAGCGTCCCCCAGATGGCCTGGACGATCACGAGCGGCGGTGTGGCCTACGCGCTCGCGGGCGAGGCGCGCGGCATCGTGCCCGCCGTGCTGGCCATGATCCTGTTCTTCGGTGCCTTCGGCCTTTCGTTCACGCAGGTGCTTGGCGTGGGCCTGTACGCGCTGGCGGCCTTCGCGCTCGCGGCGGCGGTCACGGGCTGGCTCGACGGCAGCTACCACGGCATCCTCGACGTGGCCTATGCCGCGATGGTGTGCATCGTGCTGGCGGGCAGCCTGGCGCTGAACCTGCGCATCCAGCAGATCCGCGCACGCCTGCGCCGCCAGCGCGAGGAGCTGACCGCCGCGCTCGCGCTCAACCGCGAACTCGCCACGCGCGACGAGCTCACGGGCCTGCTCAACCGCCGCCACATGCTCGAACTCATGCAGCTCGAACAGCGCCGCACCGAGCGCAGCGGCCGCGACCTCGTGCTCGCGCTGCTCGACATCGACCACTTCAAGCAGATCAACGACACCCACGGCCACGGCGCGGGCGACCGCGCGCTGCGGGCCTTCACGGCGGCCGTACGTGCCTCGGTGCGCAGCGCCGACGTGCTCGCGCGCTGGGGTGGCGAGGAGTTCGTGCTCATGCTCAGCGACACGCGCGTCGACGACGCGGCCGAGCTGCTCGAGCGCGTGCGCCGCGCCGTGGCCGCCCAGAGCCTGGCGCACGGCGGCGGCACGATCCACTTCACGGTCTCGATCGGCATGGCCGCCCACCTGCGCGGCGAGACCATCGAGCAGACGCTCGAGCGCGCGGACCGCGCGCTCTACACCGCCAAGGCCAGCGGCCGCGACCGCGTGGCCCAGGCCCTGCCGCAGCCCCTGGCGCAGCAGCAGGCGGTCTGAGGCGTTTGAAAGACTTTATGCACGCAAGTGCAAGTGCATCGGTCTTTTATAGCTACTTTTTTAATAGCAATCTGCACTAGCGGATGCGCACCGGCGCCGCCAGCTGCTCGGGCGTGGTGAAGTAGGCCGCCGTGGCGCCCAGCCGCGCGCGGGCCCGCGCGAGCTCGTGGCGCGCCACGCTGCGCAGGTGCACCTCGTCGGGCCCGTCCATGAGGCGCAGCGCGCGCCCCCAGGTCCAGAAATCGGCCAGCGGCGTGTCGGGCGACAGGCCCATGGCACCGAAGACCTGGATGGCACGGTCCGCCACGCGCTGCTGCAGCCGTGCGGCCACGAGCTTGATGGCCGCCACCTGGGCGCGCAGCGCGCGCGCGCCGTCCCCCTCGGCGGCGTCGCCCTGGTCCAGCAGCCAGGCCGCGCGCAGCACGAGCAGGCGGGCCTGGTCGATCTCGACGCGCGACTCGGCGATCCACTCCTGCACGTTGGCGCGCTCGGCCAGCGGCTGACCGAACGCGTGGCGCTCCAGCGCGCGCTCGGCGGCCAGCTCCAGCGCCAGCTCGCACTGGCCGATGGTGCGCATGCAGTGGTGCACGCGCCCCGGGCCCAGGCGCGCCTGCGCCATCGCGAAGCCCGCGCCCCAGGCGCCCAGCAGCGCATCGGCCGGCACGCGCACGTTCTGCAGCACGATCTCGCAATGGCCCTCGGGCGCGTGGTGGTGCGCCACCGCGATGTTGCGCACGACGCGCACGCCCGGCGCGTCGGCCGGCACCAGCACCAGGCTGTGGGCGGCGTGCGGCGCGTCCGCGGGGGCATCGGCATTGCGGCCCACCACCACGAGCAGGCGGCATTGCGGGTGCGCGGCCCCCGTGATGAACCACTTGCGGCCGTGGAGCACGAGCGCATCGCCATCGCGGCGCACCGTGGTCTGCAAGTTGGTGGGGTCGGACGAGGCCACGTCGGGCTCGGACATCGCGAAGGCCGAGCGCATGCGGCCCTCGAGCAACGGCATGAGCCAGCGCGCGCGCTGCGCGGGCGTGGCGAAGCGGTGCAAGAGCTCGATATTGCCGCTGTCGGGCGCCTGGCAGTTGAACACCTCGGCCGCCCAGGGCAGGCGGCCCATGGCCTCGGCCAGCGGCGCGTAGTCGAGGTTGGACAGCGGCGTGCCCGGCTCATCGGCGCGCAGCGTGGGCAGGAACAGGTTCCACAGCCCCTCCTCGCGCGCGAGCGCCTTCAGGTCTTCGAGGAAGGGCGGCGGATGCGCGCCCGCCTGCACGGCGGCATGCCAGGCCGCGTTGTGGGGCAGGACATAGCGTTCCAGGAACGCTTCGAGGCGCGCCAGCCACTGCCGCGCGCGGGGCGAGGGGGAGAAGTCCATGCGCCCATTGTCAAAGCGCCCGCGCGTGCCGTCCGAACCCAGGCGACAGCTTGACGCGCATCAGGCTGCGGTCCCGGGCTCAGAGCCCCAGCGCCTGCGCCAGCGCGTCCATGCGCGCGGACACGCCCGCATCCATGGCCATGGGGCGGCCCCATTCGCGCTGCGTTTCGCCGGGCCATTTGTTCGTGGCATCCAGCCCCATCTTGCTGCCCAGGCCCGCCACGGGCGAGGCGAAGTCGAGGTAGTCGATGGGCGTGTGCTCGATGAGCATCGTGTCGCGCGCCGGGTCCATGCGCGTGGTCAGGGCCCAGATGACTTCCTTCCAGTCGCGCACGTCGATGTCCTCATCGACCACCACGATGAACTTGGTGTACAGGAACTGGCGCAGGTGGCTCCACACGCCCATCATCACGCGCCGCGCGTGGCCCGCGTAGGCCTTGCGGATGCGCACCACGGCCATGCGGTAGCTGCAGGCCTCGGGCGGCAGGTAGAAATCGACGATCTCGGGAAAGGCGCGCTGCAGTAGCGGCACGAACAGCTCGTTGAGCGCCAGGCCCAGCATGGCGGGCTCGTCGGGCGGCTTGCCCGTGTAGGTGCTGTGGTAGAGCGCGCCCTCGCGCTGCGTGATGCGCTCCACGGTGAACACGGGGAACTCGGCGCGCTCGTTGTAGTAGCCCGTGTGGTCGCCATACGGCCCCTCGGTGGCATGGCGCCAGCCGCTCGCGTGGGATGCATCGGGGTGGATGTGGCCTTCGAGCACGATCTCGGCGTGCGCGGGGACCGAGAGGGGCACGCCGAGCGCGGGCGCGACCTCGGTGCGCGCGCCGCGCAGCAGGCCCGCGAACTGGTACTCCGAGAGGCTGTCGGGCACGGGGGTCACGGCGCCCAGGATGGTGGCAGGGTCCGCGCCGATGGCCACGGCCACGGGGTAGGGCTGGCCAGGGTGCCGCCGGCAGTGCTCCGCGAAGTCGAGCGCGCCGCCGCGGTGCGCAAGCCAGCGCATGATGAGCTCGTTCTTCGACAGCACCTGCTGGCGGTAGATGCCCAGGTTCTGGCGCGGCTTGTTCGGCCCCCGCGTGATGGTCAGGCCCCAGGTGACGAGCGGCGCCACGTCGCCGGGCCAGCAGTGCTGGATGGGCAGGCGGGAGAGGTCCACGTCGGGGCCCTCCCAAACGATCTGCTGGCAGGGCGGGCGGCGCACGGTGGCGGGCGCCATGCTCCACAGGGTCTTGACGAGGTCGCGCCGGCCCCACAGGTCCTTCATGCCGCGCGGCGGCTCGGGCTCCTTGAGCTGGGCCAGCACTTCGCCGAAGGCGCGGATCTCGGACAGGCCCGCCACGCCCAGCGCGCGCGCCACGCGCCCGGGCGTGCCGAACAGGTTGGTCAGCGCGGGCATGGCGTGGCCCGTGGGGTTTTCGAACAGCAGGGCCGGCCCGCCCGCGCGCAGCACGCGGTCGCTGAGCGCGGTCATCTCGAGGTGGGGCGAGACGGGTTCGGTGATGCGGCGCAGTTCGCCAGCGGCTTCGAGCCGGGCGAGGAAGTCGCGCAGGTCGCGGTCAGGCATTTGAGGAATCGATAGAAGCTACAGCGCCTTGGTTACTAGCGCCAGCAGCTATGAATTCAGGAGTTTTCAGGCAGCCCCTGCCAGCGCGGCGCGAGTTCGTGCGCGATGCCCAGCAGGTCGAGCGCGCGCGCCACGCTGTGGTCCACGACCTCGCCCACGGTGGTGGGGCGCTGGTAGAAGGCCGGCACCGGCGGGCAGCAGATCGCGCCCATCTCGGTCACCGTGGCCATGTTGCGCAAGTGCACAAGGTGCAGCGGCGACTCGCGCACGAGCAGCACGAGGCGACGGCGCTCCTTGAGCGCCACGTCGGCGGCGCGCGTGAGCAGGTTGTCGGCCAGGCCGTTGGCGATGGCCGCGAGCGTACGCATGGAGCACGGCGCCACCACCATGCCGTGCGCCGCGAAGGAGCCGCTCGCGATGGCCGCGCCCACGTTGCGCACATCATGCACCACATGGGCCAGGGCCTCGACGCTCGGGCGGTCCATGTCGAGCTCGTGGCGCAGGTTGCGCCAGCCCGCGTCGGACACGACCAGGTGCGACTCCACGCCCTCGGTGCCGCGCAGTGCCTGCAGCAGCCGGGCACCGTACACGGCGCCGCTCGCGCCCGAGATGCCCACGACGATACGGCGCAGCTCAGCCATGTTCTTGCTCCTCGCGGGACGCAGCCAGCGGGCGCACGCGCAGGTCGACCTGCACCCGTTCGAGCACCAGGGCGGCCTGGTCGGCGTCGAAGTCCTCGTGCACGCGCTTTTTCACACCGTACTGGTGCAGCAGGTAGTGGCGCGCGGGCACGATGCCGTGGCGCGCGAGACTGCTCTTCACGCAGGCCAGCGGGCAGCCGTCGAGCGCGACGATGGGCCGGCCCGAGTGCGCAATCTTCATGAGGTGCGGCACGTCGCCGCCCACGCCCGCGATGCACGACATCTCGGCCACGCCGCGCCGGTCGAGCTGCAGCGCCACGTGGTTGGCCAGCTGCGCGGCGCTGGAGCAGCCCGAACAGGAGTAGACCAGCGGATGGTCAGGCCGGGGCTGGTCCTTCATGGCCGCGCTCCCGGCAGCGGCGGGCGCCGCGCAGCCCAGCGCGCGAACACGGCACGCGGGCTCCAGTGGCGCGGGTCGAGCACGGGCAGCTCCAGCGCGTCGAGCGCGTTCTTGACCACGAGGCCCAGTTCGGTGTCGCCCTCCATCACGAGGCGGCGGCTGAAGAACAGCGTGTCCGGGTCCTGGCGGCGCTGCGCGAGCAGCACGAAGTCCTGGGCACTGGCGCTCACGGTGAGGTCGGGTGTGTCGTCCGGCGCGCCGGGCGCGAAGCGCTGGCCCGTCCACGCGAAGTCGAAGGCCACGCACGCATCGCGCACGCGGATGCGCAGGCGCTTGTGCAGCAGCAGGGCGCGCACGTCGTCCGGCAGGTGGCGTGCGAGCGCGAGGTTGATCGCGGTCACGAGCAGGAGGGACCCCGGGTAGGCGGGCAGGCGCGAGAGCACGGCGCCCACGGGGCGCGGCAGCGTGAAGGGAGCGGGAGAAGAGGCAGTCATGGCAAGGCGACGAAGTGCAGCACGGTGAAAAAGTGGCAGCCGCTGCCACCGAGCACGAACAGGTGCCACCAGCCGTGGGCATGTCGCACACGGTGGTCGGCGGCGTAAAAGACGATGCCCACGGTATAGCAGGCACCGCCCGCGAGCAACCAGGCGAAGCCCGCGGGCCCAAGCGCGCGCCACAGCGGCGCCACGGCCACGAGGGCGAGCCATCCCATGGCCACGTAGAGCGCGAGCGAGAGCCGGCGTGCGCCGCGCGCGAGCCAGATCTCCTGCGCGATGCCCAGCAGCGCGAGGCCCCACACCACGCCCAGCAGCGACCAGCCCCAGGCGCCGCGCAGCGACACGAGCGCGAACGGCGTGTAGCTGCCCGCGATGAGCAGGTAGATGCTGCAGTGGTCGAGCTTGCGCAGCACGGCCTTGGCGCGCCCGCGCACGCTGTGGTAGGCCGTGGAGGCGGCGTAGAGCGCCACCAGCATCGCGCCATAGACGCTGAAGGCCACGATCTTCCACGGGTCGGCGAGCCGCGCAGCCAGCACCACGAGCACGGCCGTGCCCGCCACGGCGAGCAGGGCGCCCACCGCGTGGCTGATGCTGTTGAAGCGTTCGCCGACGTACATCGTTCGGTACGCTCAGGCGCGGGCCGGCGCCTGCGCTCCGGGCGCCACCTGCTCCAGCCCCGGCAGGCCATGCCAGTAGCCGTTGCAGGGAGCGTCGGGCATGAAGGGCCGCATGCCCTCGAGCGCCTCGGCACCCGTGCCGGTCCCGGGCTGTGCGGCATGGCGCGCGGCGTCGAACGCGGCGATGATTTGCTCCATGTGCTGGGACTGCGGGGACAGGCGCACAAGGTCCACGCCCATCGCGCGCAGCGCGGGCATCTCGGCCACGAGGTTGTAGACGCGCGCCGACTGGGTCTGTGTGCCATTGAGCACGAGGAAGGCCTCGCTCTCGCGCGTGGACAGCAGCTGGCCGTCGGGGTGCTCAAGGCAGCTGAACGCGCAGGCGTCCTTGGGCAGGTTGCGGTGGCGCGCGGTGAAGCAGCGCGCCGAGTGGGCAAGCGCCAGGCGTCCGTAGGCGAACACCTCGGTTTCGAGCCCCACGGGGCGGGTGACCAGCATGGTGGCGAGGTCGTCGCGGCGCATCTCCAGCGGCATGACCCAGCGGCTCGCGCCGAGCTGTGCCATCCACGCAAGCGACGAGGGGTTGTACAGGTTGAGCTGTGAACCGGCCACGAAGGGCCGCTGGCCTGCGAGGCCGTGCACGGCGCCCATGTCGTTGGCCTCGACGAGGAATTCCTCGTTCTGCACGATGCGCTGCATCTGGCCCACATCGGAGGTGGATTCGAGCAGCACCTGGGTGGACAGCACGGCCTGCTTGCCCGCGCTGCGCAGCATGCGCGCGATGGCCAGCCAGTCGGATGCACGCAGCTCGTGGCGGCGCGAGCACACGGTTTCGCCAACATAGACCACATCGAGCGGCGTGGCGGCCATGGCCTCGTAGAAGGCATACACGGTGTCGCGCGGCCAGTAGTACAGCAGCGGACCGAGGGCGAGTTTCATGGGGCGTCTCTCCAGGCGGTAGGGGAATGCATCACTTCCAGGGGCGGTGGTAGGCCCCGAGCGTGTGCTGCTGGCCTTCGGCCAGATCGTCGAGGCGGGCCATCCACTGGGTCTTGGGGCTGTAGCGGTGCGGCAGGGCCATGCAGTGGTCGATGGCTTCGCGCCACACGCGCGTGACCTGGGCCACGTAGGCCGGGCTGCGCTGGCGGCCCTCGATCTTGACGGCACGCACACCCATCTTCGCGAGCTGGGGCAGCAGCTCCAGCGTGTTGAGGCTCGTGGGTTCCTCGAGCGCGTAGTAGCCCTGCTCCTCGCCCACGTCGAAGCGGCCCTTGCACAGCGTGGGATAGCCAGCGTTCTCGCCGCCCGCGTACCGGTCGATGAGCACACCGTTGAGGCGCGACTCCAGCCCCTGCGGCGTTTCCTGCCAGCGCACGGCCTTGGCGGGCGAGCACACGCCGTGCGTGTTGGGCGACTCGCCCGTGGCGTAAGACGAAAGCGCGCAGCGCCCCTCGACCATCACGCACAGGCTGCCGAAGCCGAACACCTCGATCTCCACCGGCGTGGCGTCGATCACGCGCTGCACCTGCTCGATGGCCAGCACGCGCGGCAGCACGGCGCGCACGATGCCGAACTGCTCGCGGTAGAAGTTGATGGCATCGGCGCTGGTGGCCGAGCCCTGCACCGACAGGTGCAGGCGCAGCTTGGGGTGGTGCTGCGCGCCGTATTGCATCAGGCCGGGGTCGGCCAGGATCACGGCGTCCATGCCCAGGTCCACCGCCTTGTCCATGGCGGCGCGCCAGGGCTCGGGGTTGGCGGCCTGCGGGTAGGTGTTGAGCGCCATGAACACCTTGCGCCCGCGCTGGTGCGCGTACTGGATGCCGTTGGCGATGGCGGCTTCGTCGAAATTGAGCCCGGCAAAGTTGCGCGCATTGGTGGCGTCGCGCAGGCCCAGGTACACGCAGCTGGCGCCCGCGTCCACGGCGGCCTTGAGCGCGGGCAGGCTGCCTGCGGGGCAGACCAGTTCGAACGGGGGCGCGGCCTCGGGGGCTGCGCCGTCGGTGGGGGAAGTGTGGGTTTGCATGCGATCGAAAAACTCGGACGCGGGCGGCCCGGCAGGCACCTTCGCGCAGGCTGAACCATACGCCCCTTCCATCGGTAGGGGCATGATCCAGGTCAAGCAGTGCCGCGCCCTTGCCGGGTCAGGCAGGCGCACAATGGACGATTGCTGCGCGTGCTCTCCTGGCCCTCCCATGAACAAGAATCTGTGGCTGCTGGCGCTCTGCCAGGGCCTTTTCCTGACCAACAACGTCGTCTTCATCGCCATCAACGGCCTGGTCGGCCTGCAACTGGCGCCTTATGGCTGGATGGCCACCTTGCCGGTCATGGGCTACGTGGTGGGCGGTGCACTGGCCACCGGGCTGGTGGCGCGCACGCAGCAGCGCTGGGGGCGGCAGGTGTCGTTCCAGATCGGGCTGGCGGTGGCGCTGGGCTCGGCGCTGCTGGGCGCGCTGGCGGTGTGGAGCGGCAGCTTCTGGCTGCTGTGCGCGGCCACGGTGGTGGCGGGCTACTACAGCGCCAACGGGCAGCTGTACCGCTTTGCCGCCGCCGAGCTGGCCGCGCCCGCCTTCCGCGACAAGGCCATTTCACTGGTGCTCGCGGGCGGCCTGCTGGGCGCCGTGGCCGGCCCCAACCTGGCCAGCCACACGCGCACGCTGCTGTCCGTGCCCTTTGCCGGGGCCTATGTGGCGCTGGCGGCGGTGGCGCTGCTGTCCATGGTCTGCATGGCGGCCATCCGCTTCGAGGCGCCGCCGCCGCGCGCGGCCGCCAGCGCCCCCAGCGGGCGCAGCGTGGCCCAGTTGCTGCGCGAGCCCGCCTTCCTCGTGGCCACGCTGGGGGCGGCGCTGGGCTACGGCGTGATGAACCTGCTCATGGCCGCCACGCCGCTGGCCATGCAGGTGTGCGGCTATGCGTTCGGCGACGCGGCCTTCGTACTCGAATGGCACGTGATCGGCATGTTCGCGCCAGGGTTCTTCACCGGCCATCTCATCAAGCGCTTCGGGGTGCTGCGCGTCATGGGCGCGGGCGTGCTGCTCAACGCAGCCTGCGTGGCCGTGGCGCTGTCGGGGGTAGAGCTCGAGCGCTTCGTCGTCGCGCTGTTCCTGCTCGGCGTGGGCTGGAACTTCCTGTTCACGGGCAGCACCGCGCTGGCCCTGCAGTCCTACCGGCCCGAGGAAAAAGACCGCGCCCAGGCGGCCATCAACTTCTGCGTCTTCGCCACCATGGCGCTGACCTCGTTCGCCTCGGGCGCGCTCGTGACCACGCAGGGCTGGACGCTGCTGAACTGGGGCTCGCTGCTGCCGATCGGCCTCACGGGCCTGGCGCTGTTGTGGCTGGCGATGCGCCAGCGCGAGCCACTGCCCGGCTGACCACCACTTTCAGGCGGGCTGCGCCAGGGGCCTCGTGGCCTGCGGCGCCGCGGCCGCCGGGCACCGTGCGGCCAGCCAGCGCTGCAGCATCTCGAACACCGGGTCGGCCAGCTCCGCGCTTTCGTTGAAGAGTTCGTGGAACAGGGGCTCGAAGCCGTACGCCTGCACGCAGGCCCGCGGCGCGGCGGCCGCGAAGGCGCGGCTGCCCGCGGGGTTCACGAGGCGGTCCGCGCCGGCCCACATCAGCAGCGTAGGCACCGTCCAGTGCGGCGCCTGCGCCACGGTGGCGGGGCCGCCCTCGGCGATGAAGCGCGCCAGCCGCGCGCTGATGCGGTCATGGCACAGCGGATCGGCGAGGTAGGCCAACGGCACGGCCGGATCGTGCGAGAGGTACTGCACATCGAGCCCATTGCCCACGCGCAGGTTGGGCGCGATGCGCGGCAGTGTGGCGACGAGGCATTTCTGCACCGCGCTCAGGCCCGGGTCGAGCGCGGGCGAGGACAGCACGAGCGCATCCGCCCGCCGCAGGCCGAGGGCCACAAAGCGCGCCGCCACGAGCCCGCCCATGCTGTGGCCCAGCAGCACGAGCGGTTGGCCGGCGGGCATGCGCGCGCGCGTGGCGTCCACCAGGTCGGCCAAGTCGTCGAGCAGCCGCGTGTCCGAGGTGAGCCCGCCACGCGGCCCGCCCGATTCGCCATGGCCGTACTGGTCGTAGCCGCGCACCGCGTAGCCCCAGCCGTTGAGCCGGCGCGCGAGCGCGTCGTAGCGGCCCACGTGCTCGCCAAGGCCGTGCACGATGAGCACGGTGGCGCGCGCCGGTCCGGCGAGCGGCCAGTCCTGCACGGCGAGGTTCTCGCCATCGCTGGCGGTGAAGGTGATCAGCAGGCTGGCGAGCGTCTCGGTCATGGATTCAAACAGCGGGCAGCGCCGCGATGACCTGGGCCACGGCGGCCGTGAGCTTCTTGGCGTAGGGCACGTGCAGGAATTCGTTGGGGCCGTGCGCGTTGCTCTTGGGCCCCAGCACGCCGCAGACCATCATCTGCGCCTGCGGGAAGCCCTGGCTCAGCATGTTCATGAGCGGGATGGTGCCGCCCTGGCCGATGTAGCCGCAGGGCGCGCCGAAGTGCGCCTGGCTCGCGGCGTTGAGCGCGCCCTCGAACCACGGTGCGATCGCGGGTGCGTTCCAGCCGCTGGCCGCGCTGGCGGTCTCGAACGTGACGCGAGCCTGGTAGGGCGCGTTGTCCTCCAGCAGCGCCTTCATCTCCTGCACGCACCGCGCAGCGTCCACCAGGGGCGGCAGGCGCAGGCTGAGCTTGAAGGCCGTGTAGGGCCGCAGCACATTGCCAGCGTTCTGCAGCGTGGGAAAGCCCTCGGCGCCGGTCACGCTGAGCGTGGGCTCCCAGGTGCGGCGCAGCAGCGCTTCGGTTGGGTCGGTGGTGGTGGGCAGGGCGAAGACCGTGGAGCCGCCGCAATCGTAGTGCGCCCAGGGGAAGCGCCGGTACACCTCTTCGCCCAGGATGGCGGCCGTGGCACGCGCCTGGGTCAGACGCTCGGGCGGCACCTCGCAGTGGAAGCTCGCGGGCAGCAGGCGGCCCGTGGCCGAGTCCTCGAGCCGGTCGAGCACCTGGCGCATGATGCGGAACGACGAGGGCACGAGGCCGGACGAATCGCCCGAGTGCACGCCTTCGGTAAGGATCTCCACCTTGAGCGTGCCGCTGGCCATGCCGCGCAGGCTCGTCGTGAGCCACAGCTGGTCGTAGTTGCCCGCGCCGCTGTCCAGGCAGATCACGAGGGCCACGTCGCCCAGGCGGCCGCGCAGGGCATCGATATAGGGCAGCAGGTCGGCCGAGCCGCTTTCCTCGCAGGTCTCGATCAGGCCCACGATGCGCGGATGCGGCACGTTCTGGCGCTTGAGTTCCTGCACGGCCGCGATGCTGGCGTAGACGGCGTAGCCATCGTCGGCGCCGCCCCGGCCGTAGAGCTTGCCGTCCTCGTACTTGGGTGTCCAGGGGCCGAGGTCCTTGCGCCAGCCCTCGAACTCGGGCTGCTTGTCGAGGTGGCCGTACATGAGCACGGTCTGCGTGGACTGCGCCTGGGTGGCCGCCACCTCGAAGAACAGCACCGGCGTGCGGCCCGGCAGGCGCACGATCTCGAGCGTGAGGCCCGCCACTTTCTGCGCCTCCACCCAGGCGGCGGCGTTGCGCAACACCGTGTCGAGCAGGCCCTGCTGGGCCCAGTCGGGCGCGAACAGGGGCGACTTGGCGGGAATGCGGATGTAGTCGGTCAGCTGAGGCAGGATGCTGTCATCCCAGGTACGGCTGACCTGTTCGAGCGCCTCGGCGCTCTGGAGCACGGGGGTGGGAATGCGGGCGTTCATGGACGGGTCCTCAGGGGAAGGGTCGCGGGCACGGCCGGCGGCACGGTGGCAAGCCCTCAGTGCGCGGCCGACGGAAGGGTTTCCGGATTGTCCCGCAGCGGCGGAGGCGACGCCAGCCGGCGCAGATCGGCCACGGTCTCAACGCGGTTGCGGCCGTTCTGCTTGGCCAGGTACAGGGCGCGGTCGGCGGCATCGATCAGCATGTCCCAGCTGTCGCCGCTCTCCAGGCGCCCGCCGAAGACGCCGATGCTCGCCGTGACCGGCAACGCCTGGCCCTCCCATGGGCAGGGCGATTGCTCGATGCTGCGGCAAAGCTGGCGCGCGAGCTCCGCGGCGCCCTGCAGGCCCGTGTCGGGCAGCAGCACGAGGAATTCCTCTCCGCCGTAGCGGCCCACCATGTCCTGCGTGCGCACGCGCTCGCGCAGCACATCCACCACATGGCACAGCACCCGGTCGCCGGCCAGATGGCCGTATGCATCGTTGACGCGCTTGAAATGGTCGATGTCCACCATCAGGAGCGCCAGCGGCTCGCGCATGCGCACGGCGCGCGCCACGTCACGGTCGAGCGCCAGGACGATGGCGCGGCGGTTGGCCGCGCCCGTGAGCGAATCCACGGCCGCCATGCGGCGGTTGCCATCGTCGAAACGGTCCCGGTACATGAAGACGAACCCCAGCGACGCCGTGAGCACCGTCACGAAGGAGCCGAGAAAGGCGAAGCTCTGCACCGTGCCGCTTTGCAGCAAGCTCGCAGCCTGCCCGCTCCCCCACAGCGTCGCGGCCGCGCGAAAAACCAGCACGCACACCTGCAACCCGAGCCCCACCGTCAGCAGCACCACGCCACGCCCCGGCACGGGATGTCTGGGCGAGCGCAGCGCCCACAGCACCAGGCCGATCTGCACCGAGTACACCACGCAGGCCAGCACCACGCGCACGGCGTATTGATCCAGCAGGAGCGAAAACGCCAGCGCCATGAACCCCACCGGCAGCGCCATTTTCCAGCGGGGCAAGAGCCGGCCCTGGAACTCGTGCACGGCCCCGAGCAGGGCGGCCAGCGCCGCCGTGATGAGCGCATTGCCCACCACGATGGACAGCATGTCCGGCACGCGCCCCCGCAGGCTCAGCGCCACGAACCCCAGCGAGTGCAGCAGCAGCCCCATGGCCCACCAGCCCATGCCCTCGCGGCGCTGCCCCCAGCCCACGATCGCCAATGCGCCGGCCATGACCACCGAACATACGATGATCATCGAAATCATGGTGAAAACGTCAGCGTGCATGGAGCATCGGGGTCAGGGCCTGTCCAGCAGCCAGTATGCCCGAGCCACACCCCCTGCGGCGGCAATTGTCCGCGCGCCGCCACGCAAGCCGCTCAGGCCGTGCCGGGCACGGCCTCGTGCGTGAGCAGCGCGGCGGCGGCGCCCCCGGCGGGCTCGGTGAGCTTGAACACACGCACGGCACCCACGAGCCGCGTGGCCTGGTCGCGCAGGCTCTGCGCGGCGGCGGCGGATTCCTCGACGAGCGCGGCGTTCTGCTGCGTCATCTGGTCGAGCTGGTTCACGGCTTGGTTCACCTGGCCGATGCCGTCCGACTGCTCGGACGCGGCGGCCGTGATCTCGCCGATGATGTCGCCCACGCGCTGCACCGATCCCACGATCTCGTCCATGGTCGTGCCCGCGTTCTGCACGAGGCGCGCGCCCGATTCCACCTTCTCGACCGAGGCGCCGATGAGCTGCTTGATCTCCTTGGCCGCCTCGGCGCTGCGCTGCGCGAGGCTGCGCACCTCGCCCGCCACCACGGCAAAGCCCCGGCCCTGCTCGCCCGCACGCGCCGCTTCCACGGCTGCATTCAGTGCCAGGATGTTGGTCTGGAACGCAATGCCGTCGATCACGCCGATGATGTCGGCGATCTTGCGGCTGCTCTGGTTGATGTCGCCCATGGTCGTGACCACCTCGCCCACCACGCGGCCGCCGCGCGCGGCCACCTCGGCGGCGGAGCTCGCGAGCTGGTTGGCCTGGCGCGCGGCGTCGGCCGACTGGCGCACGGTGGCCGTGAGCTGCTCCATGCTCTGTGCGGTCTGCGCCAGGCTGCTGGCCGTGGCCTCGGTGCGGGAGGAAAGATCCTGGTTGCCGCTGGCGATCTCGGCGCTGGCCGTGGTGATGCTGTCCACCGCCGTGCGCACCTGGTGCAGCATCTGCAGGTAGCGCTGGCGCATGCCCTCCACCTCCTGCACGAGCGCGCCGATCTCATCGCGCCGCGTGGTGCGAAAGGCCTCGGTGAGGTCACCCTGGGCCACCAGCGTGATGGCCTGCGTGAGCTCGCGCAGCGGCCGGCTCACGCCGCGGCGCAGCATCACGAACAGCCCCACGGTGAGCAGCGCCACGGCCAGCGCCATGAGGCCCCACACGGCCCAGGTGATGCGTTTTTGGCCCGCCATGGCTTCGCCGTCGGGCACCTCGGCCACCACCCACCAGCCGCCGGCCGTCTTGCGCACCAGGGCCCAGGGGTCTTCGCTGTCACCGCCCAGCACGGGCGCGGCATGGCGCACGAAGCCGTCCTCGGCGCCGGCCAGCGCGGCGAAGAACTCCTTGGCCTGCGGGTAGGCGTCGAGCACCTTCTTGCCGCGCGCCGAGGGATGGGCCACAAACACGGCTTCGGCCGGCGACTGGCGCGGATCGATCACGTAGGTGCCGCCGTGCTCGAAGAAGCGCGTCTGCGCGACCTGCTTGTCGAGCATGCCCTCGAACACGCTGATGTCGTTGCCGATGAACAGCAGCGCGATCACCTGGCCCGCCGCGTCCTTGGTGGGCAGGTAGTAGCCCATATAGGGTTTGCCGTTCACCACGGTGCGGCCCACGTAGGGCTGGCCGGCGCGGACCTTGGCGTAGGCGGGGCTGTCGCGCTCGAGCAGCGTGCCCTGCTGGCGCTCGCCCTTGTCGTTCTTGACCGAGGTGGTGATGCGGATGAAGTCGTCGCCCTTCTTGGCGAACACGGTGGCGATGCCGCCGGTTTCGTTGGCGAACTTGTCGACCGAGCCGTAGTCCTCGTTGACGAGCGCGCCATAGCTGCGCAGCTCGCCCGAGGCCTCGTCGAGCTGCATGGTGGCCTCGAAGTAGCGCAGAAAGCCCTTCATGGTGAGCTGCACGAGCTCGCGGTTGGTGCTGTCGGCCGCATCGATGGACTGGGCCACGCTCTGCGCGGTGTCGCCCACGCTGCGCACGACCTGTGCGCGCGTGTTGCGCTCGGTCAGCACGGCGATGGCCAGGCCCACCACCAGCATCACCAAGGCCACCAGGCCGATTGCCATGAGCGTGACTTGGCGCGCCACCGAACGGTTGTTGGCAGAGGATGGGGCCATGCGTTTTGTCTCCTGCAAGAAATGCGAACGGCCGATGGAGTCCCGGCCTGTCCCCACTCTAGCGGGAGCAATGGTTACATTTATTAACGCATTCCCTTACGCAATTGCACGGACTATGCAACCCGGTCGCGCCATCCCAGGCCGGCCGAAGTGCCCGCCGCGGGCCGGTACTCGCAGCCGACCCAGCCCGTGTAGCCCAGCGCATCGATGAGCCCGAACAGGTAGGGGTAGTACAGCTCGCCGCGGTCGGGCTCGTGGCGGTCGGGCACGCCCGCGATCTGCAGATGGGCCACGCGGCCCGTGGGCAGGTAGCGGCGCAGCTTGGTGGCCACGTCCCCCTCGACGATCTGGCAGTGGTACAGGTCCATCTGCACCTTGAGGTGGGGCGAGTCCACCGCATCGAGCAGCTCGTGCGCGTGGTCCTGGCGGTTCAAGAAGTAGCGCGGCATGTCGCGCAGGTTGATGGGCTCGATGAGCACCTCGCACCCCTGCGCGCCCGCCTGGTCTGCGGCCCAGCGCAGGTTGCGCACGCACAGGTCCTTGAGCGCCTCGCGTTCCTGGCCCGCGGGCAGGAGGCCCGCCATCACGTGGATGCGCGGGCAGCCCAGTGCCTGGGCGTAGCGCAGGGCCTCGAGCACACCGGCGCGGAACTCGGCCTCGCGCCCGGGCAACGCCGCCGTGCCGCGCTCGCCCGCGTCCCAGGCACCGGCCATCGCGGTGCGGTCCAGGCCGGCGGGCGGCGCGTTGAACAACACCTGGCGCAGGCCGTGGGCGCGCAGCCGCGCGGCCAGCTCGGCGGGCTCCCAGGCGTAGGGGAACAGGTACTCCACGGCCTTGAAACCGTCACGCGCCGCAGCCTCGAAGCGGTCGAGGAAGGGCAGCTCGGTGTACATCAGGCTCAGGTTGGCGGCGAACTGGGGCATGCGGGCGTCTCGTGCAAAACGCCGGTTATAGCGGCTGCGCGGCCCTCGCGCTGGCCTTGCGCCACCGGTTTTCAGAGAAATCGGCTCGAAGCGCTTTACTACAGGTCGGTTATAGCTATCTTTTAAATAGCAAATCAGCGTTGAGAGCGTCGCGCGTCGATGGCCGCACGGCCCACGGCCGGGTCGTCGGTGAAGATGCCGTCGATGCCCGTGGCGAGGAAGGCGTCCATGGCGGCGCGCGCATCGCCGCGCTGGGCGCCATCGACCACCGGGTCTTTCTTGAGCCGCGCGGGCAGGAAGGCGTTTTCGGGCCGCAGCGTCCAGGGATGCACCACCAGGCCCGCCGCGTGGGCGTGGGCCACGAGCGCCGTGGGCTGGCCGAATGCGCCTTGCGCCACGGGCAGCACCATGCCGAGCGACGGGCCCAGGCCTTGCGCATACGTGGCGATCTCGGCCAGTCCTGCGGGCGTGACGAGGTCTGCATAAGTGCGTGCGTCACCGCGCGCCACGAAGTCGTAGGGGCGGCCGGCGCCCGCCACGAGCTGCACCAGGCGCACGCTGCTGCGCGCGCGCAGGGCGCGCAGGTTGGCCACCTCGAACGACTGCACGAACACCGGCGCGCCTGCATGGTTCCAGCCGTTCTTTTCGAGCGTGGCGAGCAGCGGCGCCTCGAGCGGCAGGCCAATGGACTGGAAGTAGGTGGGGTGCTTGGTCTCGGGGTAGATGCCGATGGTGCGGCCCGTGCGCACGCTCTGCGCCTTGGCCAGGTCGATCACCTCCTGCAGCGTGGGGATCTCGAACTGGTCATTGAAGCGCGCGTTCGCGGGGCGGATGGCGGGGATGCGCTCACGTGCGCGCAGCGTCTTGAGTTCGGCGAGCGTGAAGTCCTCGGCGAACCAGCCCGTGATCGCGCGGCCGTCGATGGTCTTGGTGGTGCGGCGGCCGGCGAACTCGGGATGCTCGGCCACGTTGGTCGTGGCTTCCTTGACCGAGCCGTCGGCGTTCAGGATGGCGATGGCGTTCTCGTGGCGCGCGACGAGCACACCGTCCTTCGTGATCACGAGGTCGGGCTCGATGATGTCGGCCCCGTCGTCGATGGCCTGCTGGTACGAGGCCAGCGTGTGCTCGGGCCGCAGCGCCGAGGCGCCGCGGTGGCCGATCAGCGCGGGCCGGGGCGGCCAGTCCGCTGCGGGCGCCGCGCCAGGGCGCGCGCCGCCGAGGGAGCAGGCGGACAACAGGGTGGCAAGCGTGGCAGCCAGCAGGGCGGCGGTTTTCATGGGTGGGATCCGGTGGTGCGAACAGCGCCACACGATAACCGCCCCGCGTGACGGCTCAGTCGTGCTCGAAGTGGAACACCGCCGTGCCGGCGCGTGCGTTGGGCAGGAAGCGCACCTCGCGCCCGTCCTGCAGGCCGAACGCGTCGATCACGCGCAGGCGGTTCTTGCCCGCGAGCACCTCGAAGTCCTTGTAGGTGCCCACGCGGATGTTGGGCGTGTCGTACCACTGGTA